>DATDBH010000038.1:0-7412 GCA_036524985.1 Microlunatus sp.
TGCCGGGCGTGCGGGGCGTGGTCGGTGCCGACGGCGGCGATGGTCCCGTCCGCCAGCGCTTCCCGCAGCGCAGCGACGTGCTCATTCGGCCGCAGCGGCGGGTTCACCTTGTACGTCGGGTCGTACGAGGTCAGCTCGTCGGTGGTCAGCATCAGGTGGTGCGGGGTGACCTCGGCCGTGATGTCGACGCCGCGCCCCTGCGCCCAGCGCAGGACGTCGACCGTCTCGGCGCTCGACACGTGGCAGACGTGCACCCTCGAGCCGGTCAGGGCCGCGAGCTCGGCGTCCCGGGCCACGATCGTCGCCTCGGCGGCGGGAGGCCAGCCGGGCAGTCCCAGCCTGCCCGACAGCTCGCCCTCGTGGCAGCAGGCGTCGGGGCCGGCCAACCGGGGATCCTGGGCGTGCTGGGCGATGACACCGTCGAACGCGCGGACGTACTCCAGCGCTCGCCGCATCAACCGTGCATCGGCGATGCAGTGACCGTCGTCGGAGAAGACCCGGACACCGGCCGACGAGCGGGCCATCAGCCCGAGCTCGGCCAGCTCGGCCCCGGCCAGCCCCTTGCTCACCGCGCCGACCGGGATCACCGCGGCTGCGCCGTCGCGGCGTCCGAGCGCCCAGAGGTGCTCGGCCGCCTCGGCGGTGTCGGTCACAGGAGACGTGTTGGCCATCGCCAGCACTGCGGTGAAGCCGCCGCGGGCGGCCGCCGAGGTGCCGGTCGACACCGTCTCGGCGTCCTCGCGACCCGGCTCTCGTAGATGGGTGTGCAGATCGACCAGACCCGGCAGCGCGATCAGTCCGTCGGCGTCGATCCGCTCGACGTCGCTGCCCGCCTCGGTCGGGTCCGCGAAGACGCCGTCGCGGACGTACAGCTCGGCCCGGCCGGCCCCGACCAGGTCGGCTCCGGTGATCAACATCGTCCGGTCCGAAGTCACGCCACTGCCTCTCGTACGCGCGTCAGGGGCATCTCGTCCGCCCCGCCCAACAGCTGATAGAGCACCGCCATCCGGACGGCGACCCCGGCGGCCACCTGGTTCAGCACCAGCGACGACGCCGCGTCTGCGGCTTCGGCGGAGATCTCCAGGCCTCGGTTCATCGGACCCGGGTGGCAGATGGGGGTGCCGGGACGCAGCGCGGCCAACCGGCCGCGCGTCAGGCCGTACCCGATCGTGTACTCCCGGGGGGTGGGGAAGTACCCACCGCTCATCCGCTCGCGCTGCACCCGCAGCATCATCACCGCGTCGACGGCCGGCAGGACCGCGTCCAGGTCGTGGCTCACCGCCACCGGCCAGCTGTCCACCCCGGACGGCATCAGCGTGGGTGGGGCGACCAGCACCACCTTCGCGCCCAGGGTCTGCAGCAGCAGCACGTTGCTGCGCGCGACCCGGGAGTGGGTGACGTCGCCGACGATGGCGACCGTACGCCCGCGCAGGTCGCCGCCGTCCAGAGCCCGGAAGTGCCGCCGCATCGTGAACGCGTCCAGCAACGCCTGAGTCGGGTGCTCGTGGGTGCCGTCGCCGGCGTTCAGGACGTGGGCGTCGACCCAGCCGGTCACCTGCCACGGGGCCCCGGACGCCATGTGCCGGATGACCAGGGCGTCCACCCCCATCGCGGCCACCGTCATGACGGTGTCGCGCAACGACTCGCCCTTCGACACCGAGGACCCCTTGGCCGACACGTTGATCACGTCGGCGGACAGCCACTTGCCGGCGATCTCGAAGGAGGACCGGGTCCGGGTGGAATCCTCGAAGAACAGGTTGACGACCGTACGGCCGCGCAGGGCCGGCAGCTTCTTGACCGGACGATCCTGGACCGTCGACATCTCCTCGGCCAAGTCGAGAATCTCGGTGATCTCGGCCAGGCTCAGATCCCCGGCGGACAGCAGGTGACGCATCAGACTCCCTCTCCGTGCTCGTCGGTGATGGCGTCGGAGGTCGGGCCGGGTGGCGATCCCGCCGGTCGCGAGATGGTCACCTCGGTCACGCCGTCGATCTCCTCCAGCCTGACTCGCACCCGCTCGGCGGCGGCGGTCGGCAGGTTCTTGCCCACGTGGTCGGCCCGGATCGGGAGCTGGCGGTGTCCGCGGTCCACCAGCACCGCCAGCCGCACCGCCCTCGGCCGGCCGATGTCTCCCAGGGCATCGAGCGCAGCGCGGACGGTCCGGCCGGAGTAGAGCACGTCGTCGACGAGCACGACCACCGCGTCATCGATCCCCTGCGGGAGGTGGGTGTGGCCGACCGCCCGGGTGGGCTGGCGGCGCAGGTCGTCCCGGTACATGGTGATGTCGAGTGCTCCGGTCGGGATCGCGACCCCCTCCACCTCGGCCATCGCCGCGGCCAGCCGTTCGGCGAGGGTGACCCCTCGGGTCGGGATACCGAGCAGCATGAGGTCCTCGGCGCCGCGGTTGGCCTCCAGGATCTGGTGCGCCATCCGGGCGCAGGCACGCGAGATCTGGTCCGCATCCATCACGACGCGGGTCTCCCGTGGCTCGTGATCGGGGACTGCACGCGTGGGGGTCGCTCGGTGGGGCGACGTCTCTGACACGCAGGGTCCTCCTGTGGTGGGCGCATCTCAGTGTGCGCAGCGGATCGATGCCGCTACCGTATGGGGGGTGAGTGGACTGCAGAGCATGCTAGTGCCCCTGGAAACGCTACAGGGTTGGCCCGCTGCGCCGAATCCCTCGGTGCTGGACTTTCTCCTGCTGCTGGTCGGCGTTCCCCTCGTCCTCGGGCTGGTGATCGCCGGGCTGTCCTACCTGGGCACCACCCGGGAGCTGAGGCGATTCGGGCCGGCCGTCAACCCGAACACCGCCTTCGCGGGCGCCCCGGGCGTCGAGCGTGCCTCCGGTGAGGTGCCCGCAGGGATCGAGGCCAAGCCTCGCGCCGACGCGGGAACCGGCGGCACCAGTGCTCGCTGGTGACGGCCTGAGCTTCGGCGACCGTCGTCGGATCGACGCTGCCCTGGCCACGGCCGAGCGGGTCAGCGAGCTCCAGTTCGAGGCGTACCTCGGCCCGGCGGGCGACAATGCCCGCGACCACGCCCTGGCCCTGCACAGCCAGCTGCCCCGCCCCGAGCTGTCGGTCCTGGTGCTCTGCGACCCGGCCGCTCGCGCCCTGGAGATCATCACGGGTCAGGGCACCCGGCAGTTCCTGGACGACACCACCTGTCGGCTCGCGGTGGCGACGATGACCTCGTCCTTCCTGGCCGGTGACGTGGTCGGCGGACTCGTCCGCGGCATCCAGCAGCTGGGTGAAGCAGCGCACCACCCCGCCACCCTGCACGTGTAGTCGTCTGTGTAGCCGTCGCTCGCTGCTTGCTCCGCGCGACTAACCCTGGCAGCGGAGGGCGCGGGCCGCGTTGTCACGTCCCTCCACGATCGGGCGACGCACCGAGTCCACCGGCCTGTTCTCGGTCAGCCAGTAGTCCAGGCGCTCGATGAACGGGGCCAGCTGCTCGGGCACCGGAAACAGGTAGCGCAGCAGGTTCTCCCGCAGCGCGTACCCCTTCGCGGGCCAGCCCCCCTCGCCGCGTGAGATCTCCCCGGCTGCCGTCAGGTACTTCTCGATGTACGGCGCCAGCACCGCGTCCTGCCCTCGTTGCCAGAAGGCGAGGGTGATCGCGCGCTGGGTCCCGTTGGGCACGTCGTCGGCCTCCGCGGCGAGCCGCCAGGCCTCGGCCTTGGCCTCGGCGGTCGGACGGGCCGCCTTCGCTGCGGCCGCCTGCTCGGCGCCGGTGACGGTGTTGTCGCGGTCGGCCTCGGCGTCGATGGCGGCCTCGTCGAGCCGTCCCAGTCGGGCCAGGTGGAGCACGCTCGACCAGCGCAGCTCGAGATCGATCTCGACGCCGGGCGGGACGCCGTCGCCGATCAGCCACCCGGCCAGCCGATCCGCTCCGCGGGAGTCCTCAGCCGCGTTCGGGAACGCCTTGACCAGGGCCAGCTGCTGGTCCGAGCCCGGTTCGGCCTCGTCCATCAGTGCGGTCACGCCGTCCTGCCAGCGCAACAGCACCGCGGCGCGAGACTCCGGCGGGGTGTAGTGCCGGGCCGCGCTGGCGGCCTGGCCGAGCACCGTGCGCACGGCGACCGGGTCAGACTCCACCCCCACGGTCGACAGCACCAGCTCGACGTAGTCCGCCGCGGCCAGCTCGCCGTCGCGACACATGTCCCAGGTCGCCGACCAGCACACCGCGCGGGCCAGGGCACTCTGGAGCGAGGCCAACCGGCTCACCACCGTCTGCAACGACCGGGGATCGAGCCGTACCTTCGCATACGTCAGATCGTCGTCGTTGACCAGCAGCAGGTCGGGCTGCCTCAGTCCGACCAGCTCGGGGATCTCGGTCCGCTCGCCGGCGATGTCGGTCTCGATCCGGCCGACCCGGGTCAGGGTGCCCTGGCGATCGGCGTACAGGCCGACCGCGATCCGATGGGCCCGCAGCGTCGGGTGATCCGCGGTGGCGCTCTGCCGGACGGCGAAGGAGGTGATGGTGCCGCTGTCGGCCAGCGCGATCTCCGGCTGCAGGGTGTTCACCCCGGTGGTCTCGAGCCACTGCGCCGACCACCCCGACAGATCCCGCCCGGAGGCGGCGTGCAGGGCGGCCAGCAGGTCGCCGAGCGAGGTGTTGCCGTACGCGTGCCGCTGGAAGTACTGACGGCAGCCGGCGAGGAACTCCTCCTGGCCGACGAAGGCGACCAGCTGGACCAGCACCGAGGCGCCCTTGGAGTAGGTGATGCCGTCGAAGTTCTGCTCGACCGCCTCGAGATCGACCATGTCGGCCGCGATCGGGTGGGTCGAGGGCAGCTGGTCCTGCCGGTACGCCCAGGTCTTGAACCCGTTCGTGAACGACGCCCACGCCGTCTCCGGATCGTCGACGATCTGGCTGAGGGCGAAGTTGGAGGCCCAGGTGGCGAACGACTCCTTCAGCCACAGGTCGTCCCACCAGCGCATCGTCACCAGATCGCCGAACCACATGTGCGACAGCTCGTGCAGGATGGTGTCGTCGCGGACCTGGTACGAGGCGGGGGTGGCCCGGCTGCGGAACACGTACTCGTCGCGCAGAGTGACGCAGCCCACGTTCTCCATGGCGCCGCCGTTGTACTCGGGAACGAACACCTGGTCGTACTTGCCGAACGGGTACGGCTGAGCGAAGTGCCGCTCGAAGACGCCGAAGCCCGACTCCGTGACGTCCCAGATCCGGTCGGCGTCCAGGTGCTCGGCCAGCGACCGGCGGCAGTACAGCGCGGCCGGCACGTCACCGGCGGGCGTGTGCAGCGTGCGATCCACCCCGTGATAGTCGCCGGCGACCAGCGCCGTGAGGTAGGTCGAGATCGGCTTGGTCTCGGCGAAGCGGAAGCGGGCGTTGCCGTCGCCGAGGGGCTCGACCGAGAGTGGGGCGCCGTTGCTGACCACCGTCCAGTCCTGCGGTGCGAGGGCGCTGATCGCGAACTCGGCCTTCAGGTCGGGCTGCTCGAAGTTCGCGAACATCCGACGGGCATCGGCCGGCTCGAACTGGGTGTAGAGATAGGTGGCCTCGTCCGCCGGGTCGACGAAGCGATGCAGGCCCTCACCGGTCCGGCTGTAGCGGCAGTGCGCCAGCACCCGCACGGTGTGCGGCCCCGCGGTCACCGTGAGCGGGAAACGGGATTCGGCGAAGGACGCCGGGTCGAGATCCACCCCGTCCAGACTGACGGCTTCGACGTGATCGGCGATCAGGTCCAGGTGCAGGTCGCCGGCCGCGGTGGCGTCGAACGTGATGGTCGTGTCGCTGCGGAACAGCCGCTCGGGGTCCTCCACGCCGCGGCCGCTCAGGTCGATCTCGATCCGATAGCGGTGCGTGCGAATCAGCTCGGCCCGCGCCCTGGTCTCGGCCCGGGTCAAGTTGTCGGGGAACATGAGGGGGATCCTGCCACGCCCACGGACCGGAGACGGGGCAGAGGGTGTCGCGCCACTGCATAGGCTGAATAAGTGACTCATGACTACGCAATGACCGCGACGGGCGACACCGTCGACTTCTGGTTCGACCCCGCCTGCCCCTGGGCCTGGCTCACCTCACGCTGGATGCTCGAGGTGGAGAAGGTCCGACCGGTGACCACCGTGTTCCACGTGATGAGTCTCTCGGTGCTCAACGAGGGCCGAGAACTCGACGACACCTATCGGTCGTTCCTCGACCGGAACTGGGCACCCGTGCGGGTAGCGCTGGCGATCGAGGAGGAGTACGGGTCCGACAAGCTCCGTGAGTTCTACACCGCGATCGGCACCCGCTTCCACCCCGGCAAGCAGGACCGCAACCGAGCGACGCTCGAGGCCGCCCTGTCCGATGTCGGCGTGCCCCTGACGCTGGCCGACAAGGGAGACACCGACGCGAACGACGACGCGTTGCGGAAGTCGCATCACCTGGGCATGGACCCGGTCGGGATGGACGTGGGCACCCCGGTGATCCACGTGGGCGGGGTCGCGTTCTTCGGACCGGTGATCACCCCGCGGCCCACCGGAGAGGCGGCCGGCCGGCTGTTCGACTCCGTGGTGACGCTCGCCGGTTTCGATGGCTTCTACGAGCTGAAGCGCACCAGGACGCAAGGACCGATCTTCGACTGAGCGGCGAGTGCCGCACACGCGAGCACACCCGGTCGTGGCTGGGTGGTTCGCCCAGCTACGACGCGGCAGCGTCGATCGTGCGCGAGGTCGCGTGCAGAATCGAACAGTCGGAACGACTCCCCGTCACCACAACCGGGCGTGGGCGATCACGGTGCTGGACCAAGGACCGTTGCTGATGATCGCCTCGCCCGATCCTGGCCATCGGGGCAAGGTCAGAATGATCACGGCCAGGGGTCTGCGCCCCGTGCTCCGGAACTGGAACGTGGTGCCGACCGGCAGGTCGATCGCCGTGCCGGCCGCCAACAGCGTCACCTCCTCACGACCGCCGACGTCGCGCCGCCAGATCTCCCCGTGACCTTCGACTACGTACCAGATCTCATGCACCGTGCGGTGTCTCACCGCCGTAGTGCAGTTCCCCTCTGAAAGCGTGCAATGCGACAAGCTGCCTGCGTCGCAGCCGCCCAGCAGCCTGATCTGCGATCCGTCCGGCGCTAGCGCGTCATAGCCCTCTGGAAGATCGCCACACAACCAGTTGTCGGTGATATCGGCCTCAGGCCAGGGTGCGGTCGGCAGCGTATGGAACCGGTCCGGCGACCACGAAGGCATGACAACCACAAGGAACACCAGCGACGTGCCACGGTTGGCCCGATAGCGGAACCGCATCCCCCTTGGTAGCTCGATCCACCGGCCGGGCTTCAACATCGTCGTCGCTCGCCGACCGTCAGTCGCCCGCCAGATCTCACCCTCGCCCGCCAGGATGTAGTACTTCTCGTCGAGCTCGGGCAGGTGGTGGATCGGCGCCTCCTCACCCGCTCGACAGAC
>DATDBH010000039.1:0-16501 GCA_036524985.1 Microlunatus sp.
TCAGAGTGCCATCGGCCGGCTTCACCCAGGGCGTCAGTCTGCTGGTCCTCGAGGGCGAGGGTGTCGGGCGCTACTGGACCCTCACGATCGATCCGGCCGTCGAGCCCGACCGCTGGCTCGCCGGCATGCGGACCGCCCCGGCGCTGGTGCTGGTCTGGACCGCTCCGGGCGCCTACCTCGACCGCTATGCCGAGCCGGACAAGGGCTGGACGGATCGCGACCCGGCCCGCTGGACCGCACCGTACTGGCACGTGGACGCCGGCATGGCGGTGCTGGCGATGCTGTACGCCGCCGTCGACGAGCATCTCGGGGCCTGCTTCTTCGGAGCTCCCCCCGATCGCATCACCGCGGTCCGGACGGCGTACGGGGTGCCGGAAGACCAGGAGCTCGTCGGGGTGGTCAGTCTCGGCGTTCCGGACGGGTCCGCCGCAAGGTCACGGCGAGAACGTCGGTCGGCGGACGAACTGGTCCATCGAGGGCACTGGAGACGCACGTCACACCCCAATTCGTGACGATTTGGGTGCGTGTCGATGGGACCGTTATGATTCCGTGACCGGCGGACGTGATATGGCGCTCGCTGACCACTGACATCGATTGTCCGGGCGTTACCTGATCCGGACCAGGGAGCTCACGTGCGCAAGATCATTCCCGTCGTCGCGATCGGGGCCACGGCCCTTGCCGTCGCCGGCACGACCTTCGCCTACGCGGCCATGAACAACGACGTGACGCTGGCGGTGGACGGCCACACCAGCGAGGTCGCCACGATGAGCAAGACCGTCGGTGACGTGCTGGCCGGCCAGGGGATCACGGTGGGCGCGCATGACGTCGTCGCCCCCTCGTTGGACGCCGCGGTCGTCGACGGCACCAAGATCGCCGTGCAGTACGGCCGCCAGGTGACCGCGACGGTCGACGGACAGCCCCAGACCTTCTGGACCACGGCGACCAGCGTCGACCAGGCCCTGCAGAGCCTGCAGCTCGACACGGCCGGCGCCGACCTGTCCACCAGCCGCAGCGCCGGCATCGGTCGCGAGGGCCTGAACCTGACCGTGAACACCGCCAAGACCATCACGATCGAGGCCGCCGGCAAGGACAAGAAGATCGAGACCACCGCCCTCACGGTCGGACAGGCGCTCACGGAGGCCGGGATCGCCGTCGACTCCGACGACAAGGTGAGCACGAAGGAGTCCACCAAGCTGAAGGACGGTCTGGAGTTCTCGGTCACCAAGGTCGACGTCAAGACGGTGACCAAGACCTCCAAGGTCGGCTACGACACGGTCTACAAGAACACCGACTCCCTCGCCAAGGGCAAGACCAAGGTGAAGACCGAGGGCCAGAACGGCAAGCGCACCGTCGTCTACACCGTCGTCCGTCACGACGGCAAGACGGTGAAGCAGTCCAAGAAGTCTTCCAAGATCACCCGCAAGGCCACCGACAAGGTGGTGCTGGTGGGCACCAAGCCGGCCGAGGTCGGCTCCGGCAGCACCAGCGGCAACTCGGTCTGGGACCGGCTCGCCCAGTGCGAGTCCGGCGGCAACTGGTCCATCAACACCGGCAACGGCTTCTACGGCGGCGTCCAGTTCAGCGCCTCGACCTGGCGGGCGATCGGCGGCTCCGGGCTGCCCCACCAGCACAGTCGCGAGACCCAGATCGCCATGGCCAAGAAGCTCCAGGCCCGTGCCGGCTGGGGTCAGTGGCCCGGCTGCTCGGCCAAGCTCGGCCTGCGCTGAGCGAGAACTCCCGGGTCGGGCTCCTCTCCGCCAGTGCGGTGCGACGTCTCGCCACCGGGCTCGACCTGCGACCGACCAAGCAGCGCGGGCAGAACTTCGTCACCGACGGCAACACCGTGCGCCGGATCGTGGCCGTCGCCGGGGTGCGCCCCGACGATGTCGTGCTGGAGGTCGGTCCGGGCCTCGGGTCGCTGACCCTGGGGCTGCTCGAAGCTGCCGCACACGTCGTCGCGGTGGAGATCGATTCGGTGCTCGCCGGCGCTCTGCCCTCCACCGTGGCCGAGTTCGCCCCCGGTCGGGCCGCGGCCCTCAGTGTCGTCGAGGCGGATGCGCTGAAGATCACCGCGCTGCCGTACGAGCCCACCCGGGTCGTGGCGAACCTGCCCTACAACGTCTCGGTGCCGGTGTTGCTGCATCTGCTGGCGACGTTCCCGGGCTGGCAGCGCGGGCTGGTGATGGTGCAGGCCGAGGTCGCCGACCGGCTGGCCGCCGGGCCGGGGTCGAAGACCTACGGGATCCCCTCGGTCAAGATGTCCTGGTACGCCGCGACGACCCGCGTCGGCACCGTGCCGCCGAGCGTCTTCTGGCCGGTGCCCAACGTCGACTCCGGGCTGGTCTCGATCGTCCGGCGGCCGGTGCCGGAGACGACCGCCAGCCGCGCCGAGGTGTTCGCGGTGATCGACGCCGCCTTCGCTCAGCGGCGCAAGATGCTGCGCTCCGCCCTGGCCGGTCTGGCCGGCTCGTCGGCCGCGGCGACGGCAGCGCTGGAGGCCGCCGGGGTCGACCCGCAGGCCCGCGGCGAGGTGCTCGACGTGGCCGCGTACGCGCGGATCGCCGAGCAGCTGAGGCCGCGTACGCGACCGGCCCGATGACCACCGCTGCGGGCGAGCGCTAGCCTTCCAGCGATGTCCGCCCCCATCGCACCCGTGCCCGCCGGCGTCCGCGTGCGGGTGCCGGCCAAGATCAACCTGGCCCTCTGTGTCGGGCCACCCCGCGCCGACGGGTTCCACCCCTTGGCCACCGTCTATCAGGCGGTGTCCCTGTTCGACGAGGTGCATGCCGCCTGGGGTGACCCGGACGAGTTCAGCGTCACGGTGACCGGGGAGGGTGCCGCCGAGGTGCCCACCGACGACGGCAACCTCGCCGTCCGCGCCGCCCGGCTGCTGGCCGACCGCTACGGCGAGGGGCAGCCGCTCGGGGTGGTGCTCTCGATCCACAAGGCCATCCCGGTGGCCGGCGGCTTGGCCGGTGGCTCCTCCAACGGCGCCGCGGCCCTGCTGGCCTGCGCGGACCTGTGGGCCCTGGACGTCTCGCTGGAGCAGATGCTCTCCCTGGCCGCCGAGCTCGGCAGCGACGTCCCCTTCGCGCTGCTCGGCGGTACGGCTCTGGGCAGCGGCCGGGGCGAGCAGGTGGCGCCGGTGCTCGGGCGCGGCACCTACCACTGGGTGCTCGGCTTCGGCCGGACCGGACTGTCCACCCCCGCGGTCTACCGGGCCTACGACGAGCTCCGGCCGGACGCGCCGGTGCCGGAGGTGCCGGACGAGCTGATGGCGGCCCTGCGCTCCGGGGATGTGGTCCGCCTGGGGCGGGCGCTGGTCAACGACCTGCAGGAACCGGCGCTGCACCTGCAGCCCCAGCTGCGGCGGACGCTGGAGACCGGCCTCGACTACGGGGCACTCGGCGCCATCGTGTCGGGTTCGGGACCGACGTGCGCATTCCTGGCGAAGTCGGAGGCCTCGGCCATCGACCTGTGCGTGGCCCTGACCGCCGACGGGGTGGTCCGGACGGCGCGGCGAGCGACCGGCCCGGTCCCCGGGGCCCGCCTGATGAGCTGAGCTGAGCCCCGACCCCCGCGTGTGCACCGCAATCCACCCGGAGCGCGGTTTCTGCCCCTACACATCCCCGTACGGCGCCAGCAGCTCGCGCAACGCCACCGTGAGGGCCACCCGGTGAGCGGGGGACAGCTCGGCCAGGATCCGTTGCTCGGCCACCATCAGCTCGGTGAAGGCACCATCGACCGCACGACGCCCGTCCTCCGTGAGCCCGACCAGGACGGCGCGTCGGTCGTCCGGGTTCGGGTCGCGGGTGACCAGCCCGCGAGCGGCGAGTCGGTCGACTCGGTTGGTCATCGTGCCGGAGGTGACCATGGTCTCCTTGAGCAGCTGCCCGGGGGAGAGTCGGTGTCCGGGGCCGGCGCGGCGCAGGGCGGCCAGCACGTCGAACTCCCAGGACTCCAGGCCCGAGCCGGCGAAGGCCGCGCTCCGCTCCTTGTCCAGGTGCCGGGCCAGCCGGGTCACCCTGGACAGCACCTGCAGGGGGGACACGTCCAGGTCGGGCCGCTCCCGCTGCCAGGCCTCGGCCAGCCGGTCGACCTCGTCCCGCAGCGGACCGTCGACCGCGCGCGCGGGAGCGACCGGCTCGGGGGTGGGCACGCTGGAAGTGTAGGAGCCGGCTGCCGACGGCCCCGTGAGGGAGCCGACCTCCCCGGCGCTCAGTGACCGGCGCGGGCCGAGTCCAGGTCGGCGTCCGACTTCGGCATGGTGGTGGCCAGGAACACGATGCCGACGCAGAGCAGGGACGGGATCGCCATGGCGTGCTGGATGCCGAGGTGGCTGACCAGGAAGCCGACCACCGCCGGACCGGCGAGGAACGCCGCGTAGCCGAACGTGACCACCACGGCGAGCACCCGTCCGCCGCCGAGATGGCCGGCGACCGCATACACCTGCGGGGCGATCATGCCGACCCCGAAGCCGACCAGGGCCCAGCCGGCCACCAGCAGCGGCAAGGTGCCGACGAGGGTCACCGTGGCGTAGCCCAGAGCGGCGCAGACACCGCCGAAGCGGACCACGTTGCGCCGGCCGAACCGGGCGACGAGGCCGTCACCCAGCAGCCGGATGACGACCATGAAGCCGCTGACCGCGATCAGACCGAGCGCACCGACCGTGGGGTCGACGCCGGCCACGTCCGTCACGTGCAGCGAGGACCAGTCGACGGCGGTGCCCTCGGACAGACCGAAGGCCAGCGCCATCGCACCGAGCACCCAGGCCATGGTGGGGATCTTGGTCTTCACACCGTCGGCGGAGTGGCTGACCACCGCGGCCTCGGGTGAGATCCGGAGCAGGACGACGAGCACGATCGCCGCGGCGATCGCCAGCGTCACCATCAGGGGCGCCACGATGCCCGCGCCTGTGATGCCGAGGGCCAGGGCCATCACCAGCACCGCACCGGCGCCGATGAAGTTGCCGACCGAGAAGAAGGCGTGGAAGCGGCTCATGATCGGCTTGCGGCGGGCGGCTTCGACCTGGACCCCGAGGGCGTTCATCGCCACGTCCATGGCCCCGTTGCCGAGACCGAACAGCGTCGCGGCCACGATCGCGATCGCGTACGTGGGGGCGAAGGCCAGCACGAGCGCGGCGGCGATCAGGATGGGGAGCCCGGCGAAGATGACCCGACGGGCGCCGATGGAGTCAGCCAGGCGGCCGCCGATCTGCATCGACACGATGCCGGCCACACCGCCGCAGAACAGCATGATCGCGATCTGGGTCGCGTCCAGGTCCAGCCGCTCGCGCAACGACGGCAGGCTCCCTCCGTAGCCGCCGAGCAGCATGCCGTTGACCGCGAACATCACGATCACGGCGGTGGCAGCGGTCCCGCTGGCGAGGGGGATGGCGGGACGGGGCGGGGAGAGGGTCTGGGACATGGGAGCTCGTTCTGTGGTGACCGGCAGCGTTTCTGAATCGTTCTAGAAGCAAGGGTAGGTCACCGCCCCGGGCCTACGCAAACGCCTTCGTAGCCGTCAGTCCTCGGTGACCAGCCGGGGTTTCGGGTCGAGGTGCGCGAGGCCGTTCCAGGCCAGGTTCACCAGGTGGGCGGCGACCTCCGACTTCTTCGGCTTGCGGGCGTTCAACCACCACTGTCCGGTCAGGGCGATCATCCCGACCAGCATCTGCGCATACAGGGGAGCGGTCTTGGCGTCCAGTCCGTGCCGCTTGAACTCGGTCACCAGCAGTCCCTCCACCTGGGAAGCGATGTCACTGAGCAGACTGGCGAAGGAACCCGTGGAGCTCGCCACCGACGAGTCGCGGGCCAGGATGCGGAAACCGTCGGTGTGGGACTCCACGTAGTCGAGCAGGGCCAGCGCCGCCTGCTCCACCAGCTCCCGCGACCGTTTGGCGTCGGCCAGGGCGCCCTCGATCTCGGCGAGCAGATACCCGACCTCGCGATCGACCACCACGGCGTAGAGACCCTCCTTGCCGCCGAAGTGCTCGTACACGACCGGCTTGCTGACCTCGGCCCGCGCGGCGATCTCCTCCACCGACGTGCCCTCGAAGCCCTTCTCGGCGAACAGCCGACGGGCCACCTCGATCAGCTGCTCACGCCGTTCCGTGCCTCGCATCCGCACCCGCCCCGGTCGGCGGGCGCGGGTCGGCTCCACCGCCTTTCCGGCGCTGCTGGGGTCCCGAGAACTGGCAGCCATCGCACCAGTCTCGCCGATCGGTACGCTGGTCCCCGCCACGACGCCGCCCGAGGCGTCGGATGATCCCCGGTTGGTCTGCCGGCAGGGCCCGCCTGACTTTGAATCAGGACTAGCGACGAAGGTTCGACTCCTTCCCGGGGAGCGAGCACCACCACCGGCCACCGGTGGGGATATCCCCACCTGCGATCCGCCGGGTAGCCTGATCGCGCGCTGAAGCGGTTCCCGCGACCGTAGAGGCATGAGCAATCTCACCTCCGCCGGCGACCCCGTGGTCTACAGCGAGCACTCCGTCCCACCGTTCTTGTACGAGTCCCCGCCGGGAGCCGACCTCGATCATGGACCCGAGACCGATCTCGACGAGACGACGCTGATGCTGCGGAACGCAGGCCGCAACCTGGCCGCCCTGACCGGGCTCTTCTTCGTCAACCTGGCCGCCTTCATCGTCTGCGTCACCCTGTTCAGCCTCGGGGCCGGGCTCCTCGTCATCGTGGTCGGACTGTTCGTGCTGGTGGGGTGCCTGGTGGCCACCGGGGCCCTGGCGCAGGCGAACAAGAGCGTGCTGGCGTACGCCGGAGTCGTCCTGCCGCCGACGCACTACCCGCGGACCACCGGGGGATTCGGGTTGCTGAGGCGGCTGCGGGATCCGCAGTCGTGGCGGGACCTGATCCACGTCCCCATCGGCTTCGTGCTCAGCACCTTCTCGTTCTCGGTGGCGGTGAGCTGGGTCTTCGGCGGCATCGGCGGCGTCCTCTACTGGTTCTGGGGCCGCTACCTGCCCGACGACAGCCAGGGGCTGGCCTACCTGCTGGGCTTCCCGGGTCGGCTCGCCGAGTCAGCGCTCAACCTGGTGCTCGGTGTGATTCTGCTGCTGACCGCCCCGGCGGTGCTGCGTGGCCTGGTCCAGCTGCACGCCGCTGTGGCCCGCGGTCTGCTGGTCGACGAGAGCTCCGCCCTGCGGGCCCGGGTGAGCGAGCTGACCACCAGTCGGAGCGCGGCCGGTGACGAAGAGGCCCGCACACTGCGGCGGCTCGAGCGGGATCTGCACGACGGTCCGCAGCAGCGGCTGGTCCGGCTGGGTATGGACATCTCCAGCGCCCAACGGCGGATGGCGACCGACCCCGAGCAGGCCCAGCGGCTGCTGGACGAGGCGTACCAGCAGACTCAGGACGCCCTGGGCGAGATCCGCCAGCTGTCCCGCGGGATCGCTCCGCCGATCCTGTCCGAGCTGGGGCTGCTCGCGGCCATCACCGCCCTCGCCGCCCGGAACACCATTGTCACCAGTGTGGACGTCGGCGACGTGAGACTGTCCGATGCCGCCCAGAACGCCGCGTACTTCACCGTCGCCGAGGCGCTGACCAACATGGAGAAGCACAGCCGGGCGACGAGGTGCAGCGTGGAGATCCACCCGCTCGGCGGTGTCGTGGTGGTGGCCGTCACCGACAACGGGAGGGGTGGGGCGTCACTGTCCCGCGGTCACGGACTGGCCGGACTGGCCGACCGGCTGGCCGGGGTCGACGGCACTCTCACGGTCACCTCGCCGGCCGGCGGTCCGACCCAGATCACCGCCACCATCCCGGCCGCCCTCGGGTAGCAGCCGAACTTTCGGAGCAAGAACCCACGTCAGACGTGGATAGCGGTGCAGAAGTCGGGGAGGATCAGGCCCCATGCGGGTGCTGGTGGCCGACGACTCGGTGCTGTTGCGGGAAGGCCTGCTGCGGCTGTTGGACGAGGCCGGACACACGGTGGTCGCGGCGGTCGGCGACGCGCCGTCGCTGCTGACCGCCGCCGTGGAGCACCGACCCGACGCGGCGGTGGTGGACATCCGGATGCCGCCCACCATGACCGACGACGGGCTGCGAGCGGCCGTCGAGGCGCGCCGGGCCGTGCCGGGGATGGCGGTCCTGCTGCTCTCGGCCTACGTGGAGTCCAGCTACGCCGAGGCCCTGCTGGCCGACGGTCGGGGCGGGGTGGGCTACCTGCTCAAGGACCGGGTCGCCTCGCTCGAGGTGCTGACGGATGCCTTGTCCACCATTCGCGGGGGCGGCACGGTGCTCGACCCCGACGTGGTCGCCCAGCTGCTCGTCCAGCGGCGGGCCGATCCCCTCGAGCGGTTGACCCCGCGGGAGCGGGACGTGCTCGGCCTGATGGCGGAGGGCCGCAGCAACGCGGCCATCGCGCGACAGCTCGTCGTGTCGCCGGGCGCGGTGGAGAAGCACATCTCCAACATCTTCGCCAAGGTCGACCTGGCCGACGCCGGCAGCGACAACCGCCGGGTGCTCGCGGTGCTGGCCTGGCTCGAGCGGCGCTGACTGGGCGAGCCGGTGCGACACGCAGCAAGGCGCCCTGGCCTCGGTGACGGCGAGGTATGACCCGTTGCTGCACAATCTGACCACTGGACGTTCATGCTGGCGAAGTTCCAGTGTGGCCGGGCGGGCGGCAACCAGCGAGCGATCACGCTCTCCGGCGGCGCGGCCGCCGTTCTCCAGCACCAGGGCAACTCGAAACGGGGAGATCGGATGAGCTCGACACGTCGGCTGGGCACGGCGCAGGGGACGGGACCGCGGATCGCGCCATCCGTCCCGGTGGCGCTGGCGTTGATCGTGGCGTACTCGGTGGTGTTCACCGTGGTGGCGGCGAGCTCGGGGATCCCGTACGCGGAGTGGTTCGCCACCGGGGCCAGTGCGTTCCGGACCGCGGTGCTCCCGCTGCTCTGCGGCGCTGCGCTGATCGTGGTGTTCCTGCTGTGGGCTCGCTGGGACTTCGTCTTCCGGGACCCCGAGCGGCTGCCGATGCGTCCCGTCTACTGGGTGGCGGTGGCGGTGTTCGTTCTCGGCATCGTGCTGCACCTGGTGTTCGTCAACTGGAGTCGGCTCACCCCGGGACTGGTGCTCGCCATCCTGGCGGCCGGTGTGCTCGTCGGGTTCTGCGAGGAGACCCTGTTCCGCGGCGTGCTGCTGCGGGCTCTGCGCAACGGGACCCGCTCCGAGGCCCTCTGCGTGCTCTTCAGCTCCGTGGCCTTCGGGCTGTTCCACCTGACCAACGTCATCAACGGCTCATCCCTGAGCGCGGCGCTGACCCAGGTCGGACTCGCGGCCACCACCGGCGTCATCCTGTATCTGTTCCGCCGCACCGGCGGACTGCTCCTGGCGGGGATGGTGGCCCACGGCGCGTGGGACATCTCGTTGTTCCTGCCCGGCGGGGCCGGGGGCGTCCCCGGTGCGTTCATCAGCCTCGCCCTGCTGGTCATCGTCCCGGCCCTTGCGGTCGTCGCCCTGATCGTGTCGCTGCTCCGCGACCGCCGGCTCGTCATGACCCCGACCGGACTCGTCGACAGCACGAACGGCGCCCACTGACCCGCTGGACTCGGCGGTGTGCCGGGCGATCGACGGCCAGGGCCCGCACGGCGGGGCACCTCTGACGGTAGCCTGTGCCAGCGGAAAGGTCCGCGCTGCGGAAGAGGAGTGCTGTTGTCCGGTCTGACCCCCGAATCCTCCGATTCCGGCGACCCCGGCCCCGCGATCTCACCCCCGCCGGCGGTCATCGTGCTCGCGGCCGGCGGCGGGACCCGGATGAAGTCGGCCACCTCGAAGCTCCTGCACGAGCTCGCAGGCCACCCCCTGCTCAGCTACGCGCTGGCCGCCGCCACCCAGATCCAGCCGCAGGAGATCGTGGTCGTCGTCGGTCACCAGCGCGACCAGGTCCAGGCCCACCTGGCCGAGATCGCCCCGCATGTCCGCACGGCTGTCCAGGACGAGCAGCTCGGCACCGGGCATGCCGTCCAGTGCGGTTTGGCGGCGTTGTCCGACCTGCCCCGGCTGCCGCGCGAGATCGTCGTCACCTACGGCGACGTCCCGATGTTGACCGGCGAGACGCTGCTCGACCTCGTCGCCGACCACCGGTCTCAAGGTGCCGCGGTGACCGTGCTGACCGCGGTGGTCGCAGACCCGAGCGGCTACGGTCGTGTCGTCCGGGATCCCGAGGGCGCCGTCACCGGGATCGTCGAGCACCGGGACGCCGACGACGAGATCCGGTCCATCACCGAGATCAACTCGGGCATCTACGTGTTCGACTCGGCCGTGTTGACCGACGGCCTCGGCAGCCTGACCGCCGACAACGACCAGGGCGAGCTCTACCTGACCGACGTGCTGACGTACGCACGGTCGATCGGCGGCGCGGTCGCCGGGCACCTGATCGAGGACCACTGGCAGACCGAGGGCATCAACGACCGGGTCCAGCTGTCGGCCATGAACACGGAGATGAACCGCCGCATCCTCACGCACTGGATGCGGGCCGGGGTGACGATCCAGGACCCGGCGACCACCTGGGTGCACGCCTCCGTCGACCTGGCTCCGGACGTCACCCTGCTCCCCGGTACGTCGCTGGAGGGTGCCACCTCGGTCGGCGCCGGGGCGACCATCGGCCCCGAGGTCAGCCTCAAGGACGTCGAGGTGGGAGAGGGCGCCACCGTCGTGCGCACCCACGCCGAGCTGAGCGTGATCGGACCCGGAGCCGAGGTCGGCCCGTACGCGCGCCTGCGACCGGGCACCCGGCTCGGCGCCAAGGGCAAGATCGGCACCTTCGTGGAGACCAAGAACGCGCGGATCGCCGACGGAGCGAAAGTGCCGCACCAGTCGTACGTGGGCGACGCCGAGATCGGTCGCGACGTCAACATCGGCGCCGGAGTGATCTTCGCCAACTATGACGGGGTCACCAAATCCACCACCGTCGTCGGTGACTACAGCTTCGTCGGCAGCAACGCCGTCCTCGCCGCGCCCGTCACGGTCGGCGCCGGCGCGTTCGTGGCGGCGGGGTCGACCATCACCAGCGACGTCGGATCCGGTGACCTCGGTGTGGCCCGGGGTCAGCAGCGCAACGTCCGCGGGTGGGTGCTGCGCAAGAGAGCCGGGACGAAGATCGCGGCCGCGGCGCAGCAGGCGCTGGACACCGCATCGTCGGACGACGACTCCTCGGCCACGGACGGAGCGGACGGTCGATGACGACCTCGATGGCAGCATCAGCGGCGACAGGGCGAGCAGCCACGACAGGAGCACGGGTGAGCGGCGTCAAGAAACCCAACGACAAGCACCTGATGCTCTTCTCGGGCCGGGCCTATCCCGAGCTGGCCGACGAGATCGCCTCCTTGATGGGGGTCGGCCTGGTGCCGACCCGGGCGCTGAACTACGCCAACTCCGAGATCTACGTGCGCTTCGAGGAGTCCGTCCGCGGCTCCGACGCGTTCGTCATCCAGAGTCACGCCGCCCCGGTGAACGAGTGGGTGATGGAGCAGCTGATCATGGTCGACGCGCTGAAGCGGGCCTCGGCCAAGCGGATCACGGTGGTAGCGCCCTTCTACCCGTACGCGCGGCAGGACAAGAAGCACCGCGGTCGCGAGCCGATCTCCGCCCGGCTGATCGCCGACCTGTTCAAGACCGCGGGCGCCAACCGGCTGATGTCGGTGGACCTGCACGCGGCGCAGATCCAGGGGTTCTTCGACGGCCCGGTCGACCACCTGTGGGCGCTGCCGGTGCTCGCCGACTACGTCACCGCGAAGTACGACACCACCCAGATGACGGTCGTCTCGCCGGACGCCGGTCGGGTTCGTCTGGCCGACATGTGGACCGACCGGCTGAACAGCTCCCTGGCGATCATCCACAAGCGGCGGGATCCCGACGTCGCCAACAAGGTCGCCGTGCACGAGGTCGTCGGTGACGTCGAGGGCAAGGTCTGCCTGCTGGTGGACGACATGATCGACACCGCCGGCACCGTCTGCCAGGCCGCCGACGCGCTGATGACGCGAGGGGCCGCGAAAGTGATCGCGGCGGCGACCCACCCGGTGCTGTCCGGTCCCGCGATCGAGCGCCTGCAGTCCTCGGCGTTCGAGGAGGTCATCGTGACCAACACGCTGCCCCTGCCACCGGAGCGTCGGTTCCCGAAGCTGACCGTGCTCTCGATCGCACCCTTGATCTCCCGGGCGATCCACGAGGTGTTCGAGGACGGTTCCGTGACGAGCCTGTTCGGCGGCCAGAGCTGAACCATCGGTGACACCCGCCGTCGCTCGCGGCCCGCGTCATGCCCGGACCTGACAGTCCTCGACCTGATGGGCTAAGGTTGCGAAGTTGCCTGGGCGAGGGTCGGTGCCGACCGTGATCGACGAGGTGGATCGAACTCCTGGTCTGGGCACGCCCCCTTTTTCGCCCGACGCATCTGTCTGCCAGACACATCTGCACCAAGGAGTTCGTTTCGTGCCCGAGGTCAAGCTCACCGCCGAATTGCGCACCGAGTTCGGTAAGGGCGCTGCCCGCCGGATCCGCCGCGCCGACAAGGTCCCCGCCGTGCTCTACGGTCACGGGACCGATCCGATCCACATCACCCTGCCGGGCCACGAGACCCTGCTCGCCCTGCGCCAGGCCAACGCCCTGCTGTCCATCGAGGTCGACGGCGGCTCTCAGCTCGCACTGCCGAAGCAGGTGCAGCGCGACCCGATCCGGCACACGATCGAGCACGTCGATCTGCTGCTGGTCCGTCGAGGCGAGAAGGTCACCGTCGACATCCCTGTCCTGATCGAGGGCGAGGCCGCTCCCGACACGATGGTCGACGTGGTCGCCAACACCGTCTCGGTCGAGGCCGAGGCCACCCACATCCCGCAGCAGATCGCCGTCTCCATCGAGGGGCTGAAGGCCGGGACCCAGATCCTCGCCCGCGACCTGGTGCTGCCCGAGGGCTCCAGCATCCAGGGCGACGACGAGGCCCTGATCGTCAACATCACCAATGCCCCGTCGGCGGCCGAGGTGGAGGCCGAGCTGGCCGAGGCCGAGGCGGAGGCCGGGATCGAGCCGACCGTCGCCGAGGGCACCGAGGATGGCGCGGCCGAGGGCGCTGAGGCGTCCGACGAGTCCTGACCCACGTGTCAGGTTGGCTGGTGGTCGGGCTCGGCAACCCGGGCCCGACCTACGCCGGGCACCGCCACAACGTCGGCTACCTGGTGGCCGACGTGCTGGCGGCCCGGATCGGTGCGCGCTTCGGCGCGCTCAAGGGCATGCGGGCCGAGGTGGCCGAAGGTCGGCTCGGGCCGATCGGGCCCGACTCGATCAAGCTGGCCCTGATGAAGTCACGGACCTACATGAACGAGATCGGAGGACCGGTCTCGAAGGTGTTGTCGTACTTCGGCCTGGCCCCCGATCACCTGATTGCGATCCACGACGAGCTGGACATCGACCCGGGTCAGATCAGGGTCAAGTTCGGCGGCGGCGACAACGGCCACAACGGGCTCAAGTCGATCCGCCGCTCGTTGGGCGGGGGCGACTACTTCCGCGTCCGAGTCGGGGTTGGACGTCCGCCTGGTCGCCAGGAGCCGGCCGACTTCCTGCTGTCGAACTTCTCGGCCGCGGAGAGGGTGGAGCTGGGCGTCGAGATCGAGCGCGCCGCCGACGCCGTCGAGGCTCTCGTCACCATGGGGCTGGAGCGGACGCAGTCGGCGTTCAACTCCTAGCCGTGCCGGTAGCCGTGCCGGCAGCTCTGGGCGGGCACCGGCCCAGCGGAACCCGATCGTGGTCGGAAGACGCACGCGCGGCGGCGGGAGCCGGCTTTCGAGCCGCGCGACCTGTCGCCGCAGCCGAGTACGGTGACTCGGTGACTTCGAAGGACGGTCGCACTCCGTCCCTGCATCCCTCCTGCACTCCCGAGAGGCTCCGCCCGTGACCCTGACGGGACTCGTCGAGCTGTTCGCCACCGACGCGGTCGTCACCGAGGCTGTCGGTGATGCGCGTTCGCGCACCCTCCCCGCCCTCGACCTGACCTCGCCGCCGGCCATGCGCTCGCTCATCGCCGCCGCGCTGGCAACCGCCCCCGAGCAGGGTGGGGCCGGCCGGCCGGTGCTGCTGGTCGCCTCCACCTACCGGGAGGCCGAGTCGCTGGCGGCGGCCTGTCGCTCGTTGCTGGGCGAGGACGAGGTGGCCTACTACCCGGCGTGGGAGACGCTGCCGCACGAGCGACTCAGCCCCCGCTCGGACACGGTCGGGCGTCGGCTCGCGGTGCTGCGGCGCGTGGTCGGCAACGACGAGCTGCCCTCGCCGAAGATCATCGTCGCGCCGGTGCGCAGCGTGCTGCAGCCGCAGGTGAGAGGTCTGGGCCACATGGCCCCGGTGCGCCTGGTGGTGGGCGAGGACATCGACCTCGACGAGCTGGCCAAGGCGCTGGTCGGGGCGGCGTATGTCCGGGTGGACATGGTCGAACGACGGGGCGAGTTCGCCGTCCGCGGTGGCATCGTGGACATCTTCCCGCCGACCGAGGAGCATCCGGTCCGGATCGACTTCTTCGGCGACACCATCGAGGAGATCCGCTACTTCACCGTCGCCGACCAGCGCTCGTCGGAGCTCACCCTGACCGAGGTGATCGCCTCGCCCTGTCGCGAGCTGCTGCTCACCGACGAGGTCCGGCAGCGCGCCTTCACCTTGTCCCAGCAGCATCCCGAGCTGATCGACATGCTCGACCGGATCGCCCAGGGGCACGCCGTCGACGGGATGGAGGCCCTGTCGCCCGTGCTGGTGGACGGCATGGAGCTGCTGGTCGACGTGCTGCCCAGCGACACCCACGTACTCATCTGCGATCCCGAGCTGGTCCGCGGCCGGGCGATCGACCTGGTCAAGACCTCCGAGGAGTTCCTGCACGCGTCCTGGGCGGCGGCCGCCGGCGGCGGTCAGGCTCCGATCGACCTGGGGGCGTCGTCGTACCAGCCGCTGGCCGACGTGCGCGCCGCCGCCCTCGCTCGGGGCCTGGCGTGGTGGACCCTGTCGCCGTTCAGCGCCGGTCCGGGCAGTGACGAGGGCGCGGTGATCCGCACCGATGACGGTGAGGTCGTCGACTTCCGCACCGTCGTCTCCGGTCAGGGCGTCGAGTCGCGGACGATCGCCGGACACGCCCAGGACACCTACCGGGGCGAGGTCGAGGCGGCGGTCACCGAGATCGGCCGTCGGCTGGCCGACGACTGGCGGGTGGTGCTCACCGCCGAGGGCAAGGGCATGACCGACCGGATGGCGGAGGTGCTGACCGAGCACGAGTACCCGGTGCGGGTCCTGGATCGCCTCGATTCGGCCCCCGCGGCGGGGCTGGCGACCGTGGTGCAGGGAGATCTGCCGCACGGGTTCGTCGCTGACGGCATCAAGCTGGCCCTGTTCACCGCCGGCGACCTGTCCGGGCAGCGCACCGCCGACAAGGCCGCCCGCAAGATGCCGGTCCGGCGCAAGAACACCATCGACCCGCTGGAGCTCACCCCCGGTGACCCGGTGGTGCACAACCAGCACGGCGTCGGTCGGTACGTCGAGATGGTGCAGCGCAGCGTCGCCGGTTCGGTGCGGGAGTACCTGGTGATCGAGTACGCGCCCTCCAAGCGCGGCCAACCGGGCGACCGGCTCTACGTGCCGATGGACTCGCTGGACCAGGTCACCCGCTACGTGGGCGGGGAGCACCCGACCCTGGACAAGATGGGTGGCGCCGACTGGTCCAAGCGCAAGGGCCGGGCCCGCAAGGCCGTCCGCGAGATCGCCGGTGAGCTGATCAAGCTGTACGCGGCCCGGCAGGCCTCCCGGGGTCACGCCTTCTCCGCCGACACCACCTGGCAGCGCGAGCTGGAGGACGCCTTCAGCTTCGTCGAGACCCCCGACCAGCTCGCGGCGATCGACGAGGTCAAGGCCGACATGGAGCAGATCGTGCCGATGGACCGGCTGATCTGCGGCGACGTCGGCTACGGCAAGACCGAGATCGCGGTCCGGGCCGCGTTCAAGGCGGTGCAGGACGGCAAGCAGGTCGCCGTCCTGGTGCCCACCACCCTGCTCGTGCAGCAGCACTACGCGACCTTCGCTGACCGGTACGCCGGGTTCCCGGTCAACGTCGCCCCACTCAGCCGCTTCCAGACTCCCGCGGAGTCCAAGGCGACCAAGGAAGGGGTGGCCGACGGCAAGATCGACGTGATCGTCGGCACCCACCGGCTGCTCAGCGGCGAGATCCAGTTCAAGGACCTCGGTCTGGTGATCATCGACGAGGAGCAGCGCTTCGGGGTCGAGCACAAGGAGCAGCTGAAGCGGCTGCGGATGGACGTCGACGTGCTGGCCATGTCGGCGACGCCGATCCCTCGCACCCTGGAGATGGCCATCACCGGCATCCGCGAGATGAGCACCATCGCCACCCCACCGGAGGAGCGCCACCCGGTGCTCACCTTCGCCGGCCCGTACGACGAGGCGCAGCTGACCGCCGCGATCCGCCGGGAGTTGCTGCGGGAGGGTCAGGTCTTCTACATCCACAA
>DATDBH010000040.1:0-16529 GCA_036524985.1 Microlunatus sp.
GGTGCCAGCGCCTGCGGCAGCAACCGGGTCACCCCGCAGATCCGGACCACCGCACGCAGAGCACCCCACCGGCCGAGGACACCAACGCCTCCCGGGCCGGGTCGACCACCAGATTCGGAATCACGCTACGCTTCACCTACGGAGCGCCTTTCCGCTTGAGTCTCTTGATGGCTTCGCAACCCCAAGAATCCCAAGCAGGACAGGCACTTCCGTGCGTTACACGCCGAACACACCCCGACCAGACGAAATCACGAGGCTAGGGCCTTATCAAGCTTCTTGGCGTTCTTCTCGGACAGATCGATCTCGTATTGGATCCCTTGGTAGGCGAATCTGATCGTTTGTCCATCGCTTTCGATCTCCCGATGCTCGAGGTCATCGACAAGCGTGGTGACAGTGCGCTGGACCACTCTGGGTTAACTCCCGCCGGTGAGTTTTAGTGACGAGAAACAATTCTACCTCCGGGCCGTCCTCCCTGCTCAGCTCAGCGTGCCTGGCTTCGCGGTGGCCGTGCCGACCCCTCGGAGTGAAGCACGCGAGGCTCTCATGTGTGGACACGGCACCGCCACCCACGGTGACCAGAACGCACCGGAGCAGCAACACCTTGATGGCTCCCCGAGCCAGAGCCGTACGAAGCCACTAGCCTGATGAGATGAGTGA
The DNA here is from genome assembly GCA_036524985.1 of Microlunatus sp. GTDB lineage: Bacteria > Actinomycetota > Actinomycetes > Propionibacteriales > Propionibacteriaceae > Microlunatus. The sequence continues at coordinate 658 of DATDBH010000040.1, forward strand.
CCAGGAATCCCTGGACGACGACCGCAGGGCGATGCACGCTTCCGAGACACTGCTTGACTTCCTCAGCTACGCGGGGCCGGCCAAGGCCGTGGTGAGGATGCTCCTGGAAGGTGGGCAGGTGCTCGAGGGATTGGTACATCTCAGTGCTGACCGAAGCACAGTCCGGGTCCTGAGCACCAACGACGTTCCGCCGCCGCCCCACTACGTGCCGGTGGCGCACCTCCTGTGGGCCCAGTACAGCCATGACCACGTGACCGACGAGGCCGGGCATTCACGCCGAGGGTGAATCTGCCATCCCTGGAACGACCCCAGGCCCGCACCAGACGATCACGTCATCCGTCGAGACAAGTCGGGGGACGAATCAATGCAGGTCAGCGCGAACTAGACACTTCGACATCTTGGACGCGACGCACGGACCCCCGGCGTACCCCGCATTCACAGTGCGCCCTGTCGCCAGGCACTCCATGCACTCGATCTACGCGTAGCCAACGCTGCCGGACACCTGTTCCAAGCCTTCGCAACGAGAAGGTCAGAGGTTCGAATCCCATTGACTTCACAGGGCGGGGATCGTCAGGCCGGGAGAACAGCGGTTGCTTCGATCTCGACGAGAGCCTCCAACGTGTCGCTTCGGCCAAGCCTGGTGACTCCGACAATCGTGGTCGTAGGCTGGTTCTCACCCAAGACCTCAACGTAGGCCTCCCAGGCGTGGTCCAGATTGGTGCCATCGTCGAGCGAGACGACGTAGATCACCGTCCTGACGAGATTTCCAAGGGAGCCACCCAACTCGACCAGGATCGATTCAAGATTGCGCATCGCCAAGCGCGTCTGGCCCCCGGAATCACCAACCCGGAGGACCTCGTCCTCATCCCAGCCCCACACTCCGGAGAGCCAGACCGTACGACTGGATCCGTCCACAATAGCCGCGTCAGGAGGGAGAAGTCGCTCAAGGGTTCGGGCCGGCGTTCGGTAGTAGCTGATCATGCCCGCAGGGTATGCCCTTGCCAGATGTCGATGGCAAACTGGTGGTGGACGTGAGCGCGTGAAACCAGCAAGGACACGGACACCCGGTGATCAGCATGGAGCCTTGATGAGCGCCCAGCCACCGTCCCCCGCGTGAACTCGGCGGAAACCTATCCACGGCTCGACATTCCAGTCTCTCCGCAGATTGTGGGTCGCGGGCCCGTGTGCCCCTGGCGACTCGCAGTGCGTCAGACATGCACTCCGTTCGCGGTCGCCGGACACGCCCGAACATTCCCAGCAGGCTTTCGCAACGAGGAGGTTCGGGGGTTCGAATACCTGTAGCCTCACCCCAAGCTCAACGCAGCAGACCTCGCCACGCACCCGACCCCGATTCATCCGCTCGAAACTGGCGCACCGCCGGCCAGTGCAATGCGTGTGTAGGCGACCGTCCGTTCGGTTCCGAGAATGCCAGGCAACCCGTCGCCCATCTGGTTCATCACGTGGGCCATGGTCAGCCCGTGGTCCAGGTCATTGACGACGATGGAACCACCCCAGCCCATCCAGAAGCACCGCCGACCTTCTGGCACAAAAGGGATCGTCGTCAGCTGGGGCAGGCCGAAGCCGATGCCGAACCGCACAGGCATACCGGCGGCCAGATCCACGCCGTTGGATTGCTCCTCGAAAACCAGATTGATGGTTTCTGGAGACAACAGCCGAACGCCGTCGACCTGCCCACCGTTGGATACCAGCGAGTTGATCCTGGCCACTGAGCGCGCATTCCCGTGCCCATTCGCCGCCGGGATCTCCGCTTTCCGCCAGGCGGCGGTCGCTGGCCAGGCCATATCAAAGGGACGGAAGGTTTTCGCCGCAATACCCTCCGGTTCGTCGGACGCTGCCACGCCAACATATCCGGGATAGCAGACGTCAGACACCCTCTCGAAGTCCTGAGGTGCCAGGCCGATGCTGAAGTCGGCCCAAGCGGCCCTGCGACCTCGTCTGCGACGTAGCGCCCTAGCGACAGACCCGTGATCCGGCGCACAACTTCACCGACCAGGTGCCCGTACGTGGTGTCATGGTAGGCCGACGCCGAGCCTGGCTCCCTCCACGGCGCTTGAGCGGCCAGCCGAGCCGTCGACGCCTTCCAGTCGTATACCTCTTGATACCGAAAGGGCGACTCCCAGCCCGACACCCCAGAGGTATGAGACAGGAGATGGCGAACCTCGACGCGCTCCTTGCCGTTCGCGCCGAACTCGGGCCAGTACCGTGCCACGGGAGTAAAAACATCGAGTTCTCCCCGCTCGACCAGCGTCAACGCCGCAATCGCGGTGATCGTCTTCGTGAGCGACCAGACGCAAGTGATCGTGTCGCGCTCCCACGGCTGGGTGCGGGCGGCATCTGCCCAGCCTCCCCAGAGGTCAACCACCGGTATGCCAGCCACAGTGACCGCCAGCGAGGCACCAAGTTCAGCACCGCTATCGAGCTGACGGTCAAACTCGGCACGGAGCGGGGCGAACTGCTGGTCACAGAACCCGGAGACATCGGCCACGTCATCTCGCCATCAATAGGGGCCGCCGGACTTCCACAGCCGCAGGACGTAAGGGCACCGACTCTAGACCTAAGCTAAGGTTTCGGGCCGTCACGGGCATCGAGAGGTCGATCAAATCCAAGATCGTGCTTTGACGTCGACTGCGACGGATGCAACTGCGCTAGGAAACTACCGCCTCGCGTTCGCCGTGAGACAGGCGCGCGCTGTCACGAACAGTCTGTCACCAACGGTCCGAATCCGCCCGGTTGCAGTCGGATGATCCCCGCTGAGGCCACGGGAATGTGGCACGTCGACTTGCCTTTCCGGTCCTCCGCGGATTGTGGGTTCGAGTCCCAGAGGGCCTGCCCGTGGCCAAGGAAAGTCCGCGCGCGCCACCACTTCCCTTGCTCGCTTGGTCCGTCCGTGGCAGTGCGGAGGTGATGGTCTATCGATTGAGTGGTTTCGGAAATTCACAGTCTGACTGCTGACCAGCTTCGACGTCTGGTGTCGTCCGAGTTTCGGTCGGTCGAGGTGGCGGTGATCACGCGCCGGTATGGCCCTGATCAGCCAGGGGATGACGTCGGGGGCCTACCCAGCGGGTTGCCGCGGATGCGGGCCATCTCAACTCGTCGGAGAGTGAGCTGACGAGCTGGTGAGCAGCTGCAGACTTCGGCGGTACGATCGCTCGCTGTAGTTCGACACGGGGAACGAGCAGGCGAAGAGGCCCAGGATCATGCACGATCAAAGCGGTGCCGGCACGACTTCTGGCGTGCGAGCGGCGTCCATCTCGTTGGATGGGACGCAGAGCTGCGTGTACGCGATTCACGTGGGCGCGACGTTTCTCACCGGTGTCGAGGTGGACATGGCGTCGGCCCTGATCACGTCGGCCACGAAGGGGCCTGGCGCGAGTCTGGAGCAGCACACGACCGTTCCCTTTCGCTCGAGTCGCTCGGTTCTGCGGCGTGGCGACGGCTCTTTCTACGCAGTGAATGGTGCCGACCACGGCACCGAGATCATCCCGAGGGCCATGGCCACTGTGGATCCGGGCTGGGTGCTGTCGCATTGTGATCTCGGCGCAACGCCGGCTGGGTGGAAGCTGGCGATGGCGGAGTGCGACCTCCACGATTTCGGCGTGGGTGCGGTCACTCTCAGATGGGAGCCAGCCACCCCTCAAGATTGCACGACGCAGGAACTGAAGGGGGTGATCGAGGCACTCCACGATGCCAGTTGGACCGCGGTTTCGAGCCTGATCACCGAGGTGTCGCTCGCTTGCCAGGAGGCTCTTGTGAACGATCCCGCACGCCTGGACCTCGCGCGGGGGCTCGCTGTCGAGAATGTCGCCGTCCTGCCGCCCGTCGGCGGTGCCTTGTGGTTGTGGCACCTTCTCCTGATCTCCTGCCCTGCTGCTACGGACCATCGCGCACTCGTCGATGAGGTTGCCTCGGTTGTCTGTCCGAATGATCACCGCGTGCTTCATCAGCGCGATCACAGTTTCGCGGCCGGAGTGCACGCCTCCGTGGCTTGCTCAGTTCAGGGAATGGAGTCGGACGCAACGTTCCTGGCACGAGCCCTGAGGACGCAGGATCCGTGGTGGACTCTGTTCTGGCGACTCGATCGAGTGTTGCTCGCGCTTCAGCTCCGACTGGAGTCGAGTCTGGACAAGGATGACGCCGCCGAGCTCAAGAAGAGGGCTGACCTCATTCTCGAGGTCTCATCCCGGGTCGACCTGTTGATGTCCCGACTTGATTCACTACTGGTCGCATCCGGAGCCCGTGACATTGCGGCCTGGGAGGTCCTTGCCGACGCATGGGGAATGCCGTTCCGGGTGGGCGTGGTCGAGAGAAAGCTGGTCCTACTCAGTCGCGCCTACACCGAAGCTGTTGCGCGGATCTCGAGCAACCAGTCGGCCCGTGTCAATTTCATGATCTACGTCTTCACTGCGCTGAGTGTCGTCGCAAGCGTGGTCGCTGTGGCCGACTTCGCCCAAGGCACGAACAACAGTCAGATCGGGGTTCGCCTCACCATCGTGCTCGTCTCGATCCTGGCGGCTCTTGTCGCGGTGTTCCTCTCGATCCGGACGACAAGGCTCGTTCGGGCGCGTCTGCGTCCCTAGCCTCGATCGCCGACGATCGTGGTTGCCGGCTGGTTCTCTCCCACATGACCTCCACCTAGGCCTCCCAGGCGTGATCCACAGTGGTGCCGTCGTCGAGGGAGACGACCTAGATCACCGTCCTGACGAGATTGGCGAGGGATCCATCCAACTCACCCAGGATCAGTCCGAGATTGCGCATCGCCAAGCGCGTTTAGCCCCCGGGATCGCCGAACCGGAGAGCCTCGGCCTCATCCCACCCCCAACGCCGGAGAGCCAGACCGTACGACTGGACGCGTCCACAGTGACTGCGTCCGGGGGCGACACCCGGCCCAGTGTCCGGGCCGGGGTTCGGTAGTTGCTGATCACGCCGGCGGCGTAGGCCATCACGCGGCAAGACAACGGCCGATGCTGGAACCGCCTGGACGGTCTTTCGACCACCTCTCAGCACCCCGGCACGCCAGCCGGATGCCAGACACTACCCGCGCCTCTTCCTGCCGATCCTGGTGACGACCACCGCGGCAGCGCCGGCCAAGTCCGCGCCGACCGCACCGGCCAGCGCCAGGGGTGCCCAGCTGGACCCCGACCGAGCGCCCGGCTCCTCGGCCGGAGGTGACGACGCGACCCAGGGGTCGGCGATGCCGAAGAAGTCGGAGTGGGGCTGGCCGCCGACGTGCCGTACTCGGGGAGTCCGAGCGGCGTGCCGTCCACCCGAAGGCTGAGCCTGATCGGCAGCACCTGACCGAGCACGTCGGGGGTGCCGGCCCGCACCTGGACCGAGACGAAGTAGTCGCCGGCAACCGAGGCGTACGAGGCGTTCTGTCGCAGGTCGCCCTCGGTGGTCACCGCGGTTCCGTGCGAGATCTCGCGGTTGCGGATCCGGACCTGCGGTGAGTACGCCGTCACCTTTCCGCCGTTGGACCCCTGCAGTCCGACGCTCTGCTTCGTCAGCGGCACCCGCGAGGGGGAGTAGAGCACCGTGGCCACGGTGACGGTCTGGACGTTGGTGAGCTCCCACGCCTTCGGGTTCGCCGGTGCCTTCACGGTGGTGGCGAGCCGCTGCCCCGGCTGGAGAGAAACCCGGTAGAAGACGCTCTCGCCGACCGCGGGAGCGTCGGTGTAGGTGCCGGGGGTGAGGGTCGCGGCGTTCGTGAAGGAGTTGCCACCGACCACCGGCGTGCGCTTCTCCGACGCACCCACCGCCCTGCCGCTGTCGGCGTACCTGTCGATCGGATCCGGCAGCGCCGCGAGGTTGACGATCGGCGGCTCGGTGGCGACGACGATCTCGGCGGGCGCGGTCCTGGTGTTCCCGGTCGAGCGGCGCTTGACTGACAGCACCAGGGGGTCGGTGGCGCAGGCCGGCGCGGCCGTCGCGGTGTCGCTGACCACCGCCCCCGACACCACCAGGGTGGTGTTCTGGGTCTCACTGAGCGTGTTGGCGGCATCGCAGCTCTCGCCGCCGGCCGTCGTCAGCTTCAGATACCAGTACTCCGCATTGTAGCTCCCGGTCGGCGGCACCAGGCTGTTGACCGACGCGGTCACCGTCTCGCCGGCGGTGCGGGGGATGGCGTAGAAGCGCTCGTCATCGTCGGCGGCGAAGCGATCCCGATACTGCCCGACGGGGATCTCCGGAGCGGCGTCCGGGTCATCGCTCCCCTTCACGGGAATGCCGGTGATGGCGTACGGGCGCAGGGCACGTTGGGTGATCTTGCGCAGTGCCTCGGACAGGTCGTCGGCCTGGTCGGCGTCGTAGTAGGAGCCGTCGCCGGCGTCCGCGATGCACTTCAGCTGCTTGCGCGCCTTGCTGCCCACGTCGAAGCCGATGACGTTGAACTGCAGGTCGACACCCCGGTCGGCCAGCTTGCGGGCCGCGGGGCAGGGTCGTTCGTGCAGTTCTCCTCACCGTCGGAGATCAGCACCACCACGCGGCGTCCGGCGTCGCCGAGATCCTCGACCCCCTTGCCCAGCGAGTACGCGATCGGGGTCTCACCGACCGCCTTGAAGGAGTCGACGGCGCGGTCCATCTGGCGACGCTCCAACGGACCGAGCGGCATCACCAGCTCGGTGTCCTGGCACGCCTTCGGCTCGGTCTTCTGGGACTCGGCGATCGTCGAGCCGTAGACGCGGAGCCCCACCTGGGTCCCGGCCGGGAGCGCGTCGGCGACCTGCTTCAGCGCGCTCTTGGCGGCGGCCAGCTTGCTGCCGCCGGAGGAGACCCGCTCGTTCATCGACCCGGACACGTCGAGCAGCAGCAACACCTTGGCCTGGTCGTCGGCGCGGGCGGTGGTCGGCGCCACGACCGACCCGGTCATCAGGACCACGGTCGCGGCCAGGGAGGTCAGCGCACGCCGGCGTGCGGTCGAACCGATCACGTCGAGGCTCCTTGTCCTGGGTCGGCGAACCAGGGCACCGTACGTGCAGGACGGGCCACGGCCCCATCCGCTCGAGCCGATTCGCCGCCGACGACAGGTGGTCGACGAGAGCCCGCCGCCCACAGAACTCATGGCCCGGGTGGCACCGACGACCCCCAGGACGGTCGAGCGCTCAGCGTGTCGCGGGCCCCGCGGACATCTCAGATGCCGGCGATCCGATCCGCCGGCGGGGCGATGGGGGCGTTCGGGCCGCCCAGGTAGTCGGTCAGCGCCGCCAGATCATCCCCGCCACCGACCCGGTTGGTGCCCTCGCGGAACACCGTGAAGGCGTCACCGCCGTCGGCCAGGAAGCTGTTGGTCACGATCCGGTAGGTGATGCCCGGAGCCACGGGCGTGTCGTTCAGCTGGATGCTGGCCGGGTCGATGCGGTCGCCGGGATCCCGGGCGGGGTCGTAGGCGAAGGTGAATCCCGCCGAGACCCCCAAGATCAACACGTCCCGGCCGCCGGGCCGTCCCTGCACCGCCTGCTGCTCCAGCAGGTCGTGCAGCTGAGCACCGGTCAGATCCATGGTCACCAGCAGGTTGCCGAACGGCTGCACCGCGAACGCCTCGCCGTAGGTCACCTGGCCCGGCTGCTCGCCGCCGGAGATCTGGCCGTAGGTGAGGTCCGCGCGCACTCCGCCCGGATTCATCAGTGCGATCTGCGCCCCGCCATCGGCCGGCGCCGCGGTGGCGGCCAGCTGGGCGTCGGCGATCACGTTCGCCATCGTGCTCTCGGTGTCCCTGTTCGGCGACCGGGTCAGACTGGCTGCGATCGAGCCGACCACCTTGTTCCCGATCGGGGCCGAGGCGGCCTCCCAGCGGTCGATGATCTCCGTCTGGTCCGGATCCTTCACGGTTCTTGTCACCAGGTGGTTCGTGGACGTGGTCTTGTTGCGGCGCACGTCTCCGGTGCGTCGGTCCAGAGTGAGGTTGGTCTCCGTGACCACCCGTCCGAACGAGGACGCCGAGGTGACCATCCGCGCGTGACCGGCCGGGTCCGGGATGTTGCAGACGTACGGCTGGTGCGTGTGTCCGGTGACCACGAGGTCGATCGACGCGCTGAGGTTCTCCGCGATGTCCACGATCGGCCCGGAGACGCCCTTGCACTGCTGATAGGTGCCGCTCTGCAGCCCGCCCTCGTGCAGCAGCACGATGATCGTCTCGACACCGCGGCGGCGCAGATCCCGGGCGGCCCGGTTGGCGGTCTCGACCTCGTCGCGGAACTCGATGCCCTGGATCCCGGACTGGGAGACCAGGGTGGGGGTGTCCTCCAGCGTCATGCCGATGTAACCCACCTTGACGCCCTGGACCTTCGTCACCCAGGTGCCGGGGAGGACGGTGCGACCCGTACGCTCGCGGACCACATTGGCGGCCAGCCACGGGAAGTCGGCACCGGGGTAGCCGCGCTTGCCCCACGGCTCGTAGCAGCCGTCGACGGGATGGCAGCCGCCGCGCTGCATCCGCAGCAGCTCGGTCACGCCCTCGTCGAACTCGTGGTTGCCGACGCCGGACACGTCGAGGCCCATCGCGTTCAACGACTCCACCGCCGGCTCGTCGTGGAACAGGCCGGAGAGGAACGGGGTGCCGCCGATCAGGTCGCCGGCCGCCACCGTCTGGGAGTACTGCGCCTTGGCGCGGAGGCGATCCAGGGTCGAGGCGAGGTACTCCGCGCCACCGACCTCCGTGTTGGTCGGATCGAGAGCCGCCCCCAGGGTGGCATCGGTCCCCAGCGGGGCAACGGTGCCGCCCGGCGGTTGCAGGTGGCCGTGGAAGTCGTTGAACGAGAGCACCTGGAGCTCGACGTCCTTCGGCTTGGGCGGCCGCGGGTGAGCCTCGGCCGTCGCACTCAGGCCCACAGACCCGAGGGCCAGCGTGAGGGCGACGGTGATGGCGGCGATGCGACGGCGCAAGCGCATAGGACTCTCCCCGGAGGCGTTGGACGTTCGGTCACCGTAGCCCGACACCCGGGCGTACGTCGACGGGTGCGCGACGACGATCGGTCGGCCGTCGACCCCGAGTCCCCGACGTTTCGACGGTGCGGTTCGCCCGACAGAATGACGCCGTGCGTACCTCTCGCCCCGTGGCCACGATCGCCCTGATGGTGATGATCGCCGCGCTGGTCGGAGCCTGTACGGCGGCGTCGTCCGGCGATCCCACCACCGCTCCAGATCCGACCGTCACGAGACCGGCCGCGCCGGAAGGCGAGCTGCCGGACGCGCTGCAGAGGAAGCTTCAGGGAGCCCTCGACCAGACGATGACCGAGTACGGCGTGCCCGGCGCCGCCGTGAGGGTGTGGGTCCCGGGCGAGGGCGCCTGGACGAAGGCCGCCGGGCTCGCCGACATCGACGAGGGCGTCCCGGCCAGCACCGACCTGACCTGGCCACTGCGGAGCGTGACGAAGTCGTACACGGTGACGCTCATCCTCCAGCTGGTGGACGAGCGCACGATCAGCCTGGACGACACGATCGACGAGTACGTCGACGGGGTCACCAACGGCGACACGATCACGTTGCGGCAGCTGGCCGGCATGTCCAGCGGGAACGCCGACTACACCGACGACGACTTCCTGGCTGAGTTCGGCAAGGACCCGTCGAAGGTCTTCACGTTGGACGAGCTGAACAGCTTCGTGCTGGGCAGGCCGGAGCTGTTCGCCCCGGGTTCGAAGAAGGTCTACACGAACGCCAACACCAACCTGCTCGGCGCCGTGGTGGAGAAGGCGACGAAGCGGCCGTTCGCCGAGGTGCTGCGGGAGCGCATCCTCACGCCCCTCGGTCAGCAGGACACCCGCTACATCCTCGACGTCGACACCTGGACCGAACCTCATCCGGTCGGCTACGCACCGGGGGCGAGCGGCCCGGAGCCCCAAATCGACAACCTCTCGATCTTCGGCCCGGCCGGTTCCATGATCACCACCATCGAGGACGGCCGGGTGTGGGGTGAGATCCTCGCCACGGGGGCGCTGCTCGAGCCCGAGACGCAAGCCGAGCGGCAGCAGGGTGCCCCGCTCGACGCCGGTCCGCCGTACGACCTCTACGCCCTCGGGATGGGCCAGACCGACGGCTGGTGGGGGCACAACGGCGAGGGCCTGGGCTTCACCGCGGCCGTGTTCCACCACCCGGCCAGCGGGGCGACCGTGGTCGTGTTCATGAACGAGTCCAACGTGGTGCCCAAGGCGCACCCGGCGGATCAGCTGTTCCGCCGCGTGGCGGAGATCCTCGAAGCGTCGTGACGTCGGGGTGCGGTCGCGCTCAGAGCGTGGCTCCACCCGCCGACGCGAGAGCACCCCGATCTCGGTCCTGTCCTCGATCGTCGTTCGGTCGGAAGTCGCTCCGGCGGCCACGGATCAGCAGCCAGAAGATGAGGGCCACCTCGCCGACGAAGGTGAACCGGCCGACACCGAACACGTCGCCCTGCAGCACGGACCCGAAGCCGTCGACGAGGTAGCCGAGCCCGGAGAGCGCCAGCAGGACGCCGAAGATCTTCGGCATGAACCCCGAGCGCCAGGCCAGCAGGCCGATCAGCAGGAGGTGCGCGGCGAACAGGATCAGCGCGACGTCCCAGATGGTGCTGTAGGTGTCGATGGCCCGGAGGGCAAGATCTGGATCGTCGACCCACCGAACGGCCAAGACGAGCTGCGCGATGGCGACCAGATAGACCGCTGCGTACGCGATCCGGAAGGCCGCGGCCAGACCGGCAATCATCGGATCGGTCCCAGAGAACACGGTGAACAGGGAAACCGCCACGATCACGTCGAGCAGCACCACGACGATCAGGCACGCGATCCCGAGCCGGAACAGCGACGGCGATGCGGCGATGTTCTGAGCGGTCGTGATCGCGTCGGCGTCAGTGATCAGGGGCGCGATGACGCCGAACACCGCGAACCCTGCGAGGGCCGCCATCAGCGCCAGAGCGACGCCGGCCGTCAGGCTCGCCCGTCGCCGCGAGCGGTGGTCGGGGAGCCGCACGGTGGCCGGCGGCGCCGCGGCGATCGGTGCGCGGAGCTCCTCGCGGACGGCCAAGTGAGGATGTTCCATGGTGACTCTCCTGAGAACGGCAAGCGCGGCGCACGTGCCGTACTTAGTACGAGACGGTACCATACAATGTACGAAAACGACTGCCGAGGAGGATGGGTGACGGACCCGACCGAGGAGACTCCGCGAGTCGACCGCCGCGCGCTGAGTCGCGACCGGGTGCTGGCCGGAGCCGTCGCCGTCGCCGACACCCAGGGCCTCGCCGCCCTGACCATCCGGTCGCTGGCTCAGCACCTGGGCGTGAAGCCGATGTCGCTCTACTACTACGTGGCCAACAAGAGTGAGATCCTCGACGGCATCGTCGACGTCGTGTTCAGCGAGATCGACCTGCCCGAGACGGACGGCGACTGGCGATCCGCCATCCACCGGCGCGCCACCTCGGCGCGCCACGTGCTGCGGCGCCACTCCTGGGCCATCGGGCTGCTCGAGTCCCGGACGTCGCCAGGTCCGGCCACGTTGCGTCACCATGACGCGATGCTCGGCACCCTGCGGGGCGCCGGTTTCTCCCTCCCGCTAACCGCCCACGCGTACGCACTGATCGACAGCTACGTGTACGGCTTCGCCCTCCAGGAGGCGGCGCTCCCGTTCGACGGCCCGGACACCGTCGCCGCGGTGGCCGGGCCGATGATCGAGCAGTTCTCCACCGGTGCCTACCCGCACCTCATCGAGCTCGCCACGCAGCACGTTCTCCAACCCGGCTACGACTTCGGTGCCGAGTTCGACTTCGGGCTGAACCTGATCCTGGACGCCCTCGAGGTGGCGCTGAACCAGTCCCGGTGATCGGACCTCGGGTCGGAGGATCGCCGAACGCAGGTTCGCCAGACGGTACCGGCGCGACCTTGGAGCCCGGTCGACGCCCTCCCGATCGGGGGTCACCTGGGCGATGATGGGTGGATGGGCACCTGGATCAGGGAACGCGGTCTCCTGCTCGCCAACCTCGTCCTCTTCGTGACGTTCTTCGTCGGCATGATCATCAGTGGGGTGCAGGTCTACAACGCCGATCAGACCGAGCACGGCCAACCGACCGTCTCGCTGGGTGGCTACCTCACCAGCGGCGATTTCGTGGAAGCCACGTTCGAGAACTGGGAGAGCGAGTTCCTGCAGATGGGCATGTACGTGGTGCTGACCGCGTACCTGTTCCAGAAGGGGTCGTCGGAGTCCAAGCCGCTCGACAAGCCGTCCCCCCAGGACGCGGATCCGCGGGACAGCAAGGAACGCCCCGACGCCCCGTGGCCGGTCCGCCACGGTGGCTGGGTCCTGAAGGTCTACGAGAACTCCCTGGCCGGACTGTTCTTCGTGCTGTTCGCGAGCGCACTGATCCTGCACGCCGCCGGCGGTGCGAAGGCGTACAGCGCCGATGAGGTGGCGCACGGTGGATCGCCGGTCACCGTCGGGGAGTATCTGGGCACCAGCCAGTTCTGGTTCGAGTCGATGCAGAACTGGCAGAGCGAGTTCCTGGCCATCGCGATCATGGTCGGCGCCTCGGTGTATCTCCGGCAGCGTGGCTCCGCCGAGTCCAAACCGGTCGCCGAGCCCCACCACGCCACCGGGACCTGAGACGCCGCCGGTGAGGTGACCGGTCAGGACCGCCGGTCGCGCACCCGTTCCTTCTCGGCGATCACATCGGCCTGCACCCTGCGCTCCCGGAGCAACCACGGCGGCGGAGCGGCGAGCAGCTCCCCGATCTGATCCGCATCGAGGGCGTCGCCGACCTCGCCGCGGGCGAGGCCGGCACGGGAGATGCCCAGCTTCTGCGCCACCACGTCGCGGGGGAAGGGGCCGGTGCGGCGCAGCTCGACGAGCCAGGCCGGGGGGTCGGCCCGCAGGGCGTCCAGCTCGGCCCGGGTGTGCGCAGAACGCTGGAACTCCTCGGGGGCAGCCGGGAGATGGATCCCGAGCTTGTTGGCCGCCGTCAGGGGCTTCATCGTCTGGCTCACGTCCAGCAGCCTAACGGTCAGCGATGGACGTTCGTCCGGGTTGGTGGGCGTGGTCACACGGAAGAGTCCGGCACCATGCTTCGATAATCCACCACACCGGGAGTCGGGGCCCGCCTGCGTCACGCGTGGAAGCCATCTCGTACGGCAGATTATCGGAGTCCTCTGCGGAATGGACGCCGCTGGTCAGGGCACACCGACGATGGTGGCCGGCCGGCCCACGCCGATCCGCGGGGTCGGCGGGACGACCGCGTCGGGTCGCAGATCGAGACGACGGAGCAGCTGGGCGTTGAGGGCGACGACGAGGGTGGACACCGACATCAAGATCGCCCCCACCGACATGGGCAGGACGAAACCGAGGGGCGCGAGGATCCCTGCGGCCAGCGGCACCGAGACCAGGTTGTAGCCGGCGGCCCACCACAGGTTCTGTCGCATCTTGCGGTAGCTCGCCTCGGACAGCGCGATGACCGAGACCACGGACCGGGGGTCGTCACTGGCGAGGATGACCCCGGCCGAGGCGATGGCCACATCGGTGCCGGCGCCGATGGCGATACCGACGTCGGCTCGAGCAAGGGCGGGTGCGTCGTTGACGCCGTCGCCGACCATGGCCACCCGGCGGCCCTCGTCCTGGAGCCGGGCGACCGCATCGGCCTTGTCCTCCGGCCGGACGCCGGCGACGTAGCGGCCGATGCCGACGTCGGCGGCCACCGTCGCGGCGACGGCGTCGGCATCACCGGTGATCATCACGACCTGGATCCCGCGCTCCTGCAGGGCGGCGACCGCCTGACGGGACTCGACCCGGACGGCGTCGGCCAGCCGCAGCGCACCGGCGACGCGTCCGTCGACCACGACGTGCAGGATGATCGCCCCCTCGTGGCGCCACCGGTCGGCGACAGCGAGCTCGGCGAGGTGTTCGCGGTCGAGCAGGTCCGGCCCGCCGACCTGGACCCGGTGGCCGTCCACTTCCGCGGACACCCCGATGGCCGGGGAGGATGTGAAGTCCGTGGCCGGGCGGATGTTCAGCCCGGCACGCTCGGACGCGGCCACGATGGCGGCGGCCAAGGGATGCTCGGAGTCCGATTCGGCGCTCGCGGCGTACTGCATCAGCGTCTGGACGTCACCACCGGGGACGGTCTCGACACCGGTGACGGTGGGTCGCCCGCGGGTGAGGGTCCCGGTCTTGTCGAACAGGACGGTGTCGATGCTGCGCATGGCCTCCAACGCGAGCCGGTCCTTGATCAACACACCGCCCCGGGCGGCGCGTTCGGTCGCGATGGAGACGACCAGGGGAATGGCCAGGCCGAGCGCGTGGGGGCACGCGATGACGAGCACGGTGATCGTCCGGATCACCGCCTGATCGGGCAGGCCGAGTGCGGTCCAGGTGATCGCGGTGACCAGTCCGGCCAGCAGTGCGAACCAGAACAGCCAGGCCGCGGCCTTGTCGGCGACGCGTTGGGCGCGGGAGGAGGAGTTCTGCGCGGCGGTGACCAGCCGTCGGATCCCGGCCAGGGCGGTATCGTCCCCGACGGCGCTGATCTGGATGCGCAGACCGGAGTCGGTGGCCACGGTCCCGGCCACGACCCGGTCGTCCTCGTCGCGGCGGACCGGGCGGGACTCGCCGGTGATCATCGACTCGTCCAAGTGCGCGGAACCGGACCGGATCCGACCGTCGGCGGGGACCCGGCCGCCCGGCCGGACGATCACGAGGTCTCCGACCCGGAGGTCGGCGGGAGCGACCAGCTCGACGCGGTCGCCGACCACCCGTTCGGCCTGGTCCGGCAGCAGGGCGGCCAGCGAGTCCAGCGCTGAGGTGGTCTGCGCCAGGGACCTCATCTCGATCCAGTGCCCGAGCAGCATGATCACGATCAGCAGGGCCAGTTCCCACCAGAAGTCCAGCTCGTGGTGCACGAGGCCGAGACTCGCCGCCCAGGACGAGGCGAAGGCGACGGTGATCGCCAACGCGATCAGCAGCATCATGCCGGGGCGACGCGCCCGCAGCTCGGCGACCGCGCCGGTGAGGAACGGGCGCCCGCCCACCACGTACATCACCGTGCCCAGCAGGGGAGACACCCACGCCGTCCACGCCCCGGCGGGCAGCTGGTAGCCCAGCAGCATCGCGAACATGGGCGAGAACCCGATCACCGGCAACGCCAGCACCGCCATGATCCAGAACAGTCGCCGGAACTGCCCGACGTGATCAGCGTGCCCCCCGCCGTCGGCGTGGCTCCCGCCGTGCCCGTGCTGTGCACCGTGTCCGTGGTGCTGGTCGGGTGCGTCGTGCCGGCTGTGGCCGGCCTGTGGGTCGTGTGGCGGGGCCTGCTGCCCCGGGTCGAGGGTCGTCGTGCGCTCGGGACCGTGAGCGGTGGAGTGGGTCATCGGGTCACCTTCGGAGATCGGACGGTCTTGGGGTCTCTCGTCAGCCTGAACCACATACCCCATGGGGGTATTCCTTCGGATCCGCGCGAGGGACGAGCTCGTACGGCTTCGCTGGGCAGGTGTACCGTCGTCCGGCCTGCGAGGCAGGCGTCAGCCGAAGGGGTCGGGCCGGACAGCCGCCGCCCCGCCCGACGGCTCGGTGGCGTCCTGCTGCTCGCCCTCGCGCTCAGCGGACTGTCCGCCTGCGGTGAAGGCTTGGGCCGCGCGGGAGTACTTGTTGCGGCCCAGGTCGCCGACGGCCTTGATGGTGAAGGCCTGCTGCAAGGCGGCTGCGTCCGCGTCGGACGCTCCCGAGAGGGCTCCGACGGGCGCGGCGAGCACCTCGGTGAGGCTCTCGTCCTGCCAGTCCTTGTCGAGCAGCTTGGCGAGGTCGGCGGTCACGGCCATGGGACTTCTTCGGTGGCGTCGGTCATCGAGACCAAACGACGATGAGACGTCTTCGTACGACCGGGAGACGGTGGGGTCGGCGCGCCACGAGGGCGC
>DATDBH010000041.1:0-26224 GCA_036524985.1 Microlunatus sp.
TCGGCCGCCGGAAGCGGGTCGACGAAGAAGTCGCCGGCTTGCGCGGTCAGCTGCTCCGTGGCGATGTCCACGGTCGTGATCACCTCAGGTAGGTCGAACAAGACACCCTCCGCCGTCGGGACGGTCTCCAGCACGGCGCGCAGGAGATGCCCGCGGCCGCCGCCGATATCAGCGATGGTGCCGAAGCGGCTGAAGTCGTAGGCGCCGAGCACGGCGGCGATGTCGGCTCCGGCCTTCGCCGTCATGGCTTGGCCGAAGATCTCAGCTTCGTTCGGGTGGGCCTGCAGGTATGGCCACAGCCCGTCGGGCGCCACCTGCTCCAGCGCCGGGGAACCGGTGCGCAGCGAGTGCTGCAGGTGGCCGAAGGTGGCCGTGAACAGTGGCAGAGCCATCATCTGGGCGAAGGCGCGCATCGACTGCGGATGATCGCTGCGCAGCAGCCGGGACGGCTGGGTGTGCTCATAGGCTCCGCCAGCATCGGAGAAGACGCCGTGGGTGGCCAACAGCCGCAGGACCCGGTCAACTGCGTCCGGGTCGGCTCCGCATCGCGATGCCAGCTCGGTGACGGTGACCGGGTCGGCTCCGATGTGATCGGCCACCCCGAGCTCGGCCACGGCATGGATACCGCTGGAGACGACGACGGCGTTGGTCAAGGTCCAGATGACCTCGTGCGGTTGCTGCGTCATCATTGGTTCCTCACTCGTCAGGTCGCACGTTGTGTCCAGCAGAGGGTGATGTCGCGGGTGGTAGGGGACCCGCGAACCAAGCGTTCCGACTCCCGTGTGGCCCGGCTCAACACACCACGGTGGGCTGGGGTGTGCAGGTACGGCCCGGCTGCTGGTGACAGCTCGGTCAGACCTGCACCGGCACGTGTCCGCGGGTGGCCGTGACCCAGTCGCCAAAGCTTGTCAGCGAAGGGTTCAGTGTCCTGGCGAAGGTGACATCGCGGCGAGCGCCGTAGCCGTTGTCCTCGGCCACGAACTGGAACATGTTCGCTGCAAGGTCCGCACCGGGGAATGGGAGCTCGCGGAAGACCTCCGCCGGGATGTGCTGGTAGCGCACCGGTTCACCGAACACCTCCGACAGCCCGGTAGCCAACTGCTCGCCGGTGAGGTGCTCGCCGGCGATGCCTACCGTCTCGCCGACGAAACGTGCCGAGTCCTGGAAGATCGCGTAGGCGCAGCGGCCGATGTCCTCGGCGGCGATACCCGGCAACGCCGCTTCGCCCAGCGGCATCGCGAGGGTGCGGACGCCGTCCGGGCCTGGTTGTGGGGCGCCGAGCCCGTCGACGAACGCCTCCCAGTGGAACGGCGTCAACAGGTAGGTGGTGGGAACCCCAGTGGCGGCGAAGAACTGGTCGGCCTCGCCCTTGCCGTCCCAGTTCGGCACCTTGTAGCCGCCGGGCAGCGTCGGCATCCGCGGGTCGTCGAGCGGGTACCACCGTCGGGTGTCCTCAGCGGTCGACCAGACCACATGGCGAACCCCGGCCGCGGCCGCCGCCCGTGCCTGGTTCGCGGCCTGCTGCGTCTCCTGCTCGGCGGAGAAGGTATAGAAGAAGTTGGTCATGCAGAACGCAGCGTCCGCGCCGTCGAAGGCGCGGACCAGGCTGTCGTAGTCATCCATGTCGGCCTGGACCACCGTGGCGCCCTGCTCGGCCAGCGCACGTGCCGCGGCCGATCCCGGGTCCCGGGTAAGAGCACGGCAGGCGTAGCCACCGGCTGGATCGGCCAGGATCGCGCGGGCCAGCCCGCCTGCAGTCGCTCCGGTCGCGCCGACCACGGCGATGATCTTGGTGACAGACATGCCGTACCCCCAGGTAGAACACAGATATAATCGTTAGAGTGATACTCTACCGACATGTCGGATCTGTCAAGGGCAACCAACTCGGCCGGCAGCCGGGCGTACGTGTCCCCGCGGCGAGCGGAGCAGGCCAAGGCGACCCGCCGGGCGATCCTGGAGTCCGCACGACGACTGTTCCTCAGCAACGGCTACGGTCCCACCAGCATCCGCGCGATCGCCGAGGAGGCCGGCGTCGCCGTCCAAACCATCTACGCGGTGTTCGGCAACAAGCGCCAGCTCGTCATCGAGCTGCTCGAGGATGCGGTCACCGGCGACGACCACCTGGTGGACTCGCGGGCCGAAGACTCCGAGACCTCGGCGGTCCGTGCCGAGCCCGACCCGCGCCGTCGTGCTCAGCTCTGTGCGGCGATCGCTCGCTCGATCACCGAGCGAGTCCTGCCGGTGTTCAAGATCACCTCCGACGCGGCGGCGGTCGACCCCGAGTTCGCCGAGCTCAACCTGGCGATGATCGCCCGTCGTCGGGCGGAGATGGCAGATGGCGCAACCCTGCTCGGCGGGCACGACGGGCTCCGGGTCACCCCAGACGACGCGGCGGCCAGCTTGTTCGTGCTGTGCAGCCCCCACGTCGCCCAGCTCCTCATCGAACACCTCGGCTGGTCCTTCGACCGCTACCAGACGTGGCTTGCTGACGCCATCGAACGACTCATCCTCAAGAACCAGTAGTCGCCGCGACGCAACGTCCAGGTAATGCCCGGTGAGAGGGCGTCAACCCGTACGCCCCAAGTACTCGACAATCAACGGCTTCGTGAGTGATACGCCGCCGTCAGCCCTCGTTGATCTGGATCCGATGCAGCACGTGAGCGGGCTTGAGCTGGCTCACCAGTGCGTCCAGCCGTTCGACGTCCACCGGATCGTCGTCGGTCGATTCGACGATCACCACGATGGCGGGTCGCTCCTCGCCGGGGAGCCTGGCTGCCGGATCCGTCGACCAGGACGACGCTCCCGACTCTTGCACGTCGACATCCATGCCCAGTGCCGCTTCCAGCGCGAGCTCGATGCCGCGTCGGGTGCCGCGAATGGCGTGCAGCTCACCGGCTGAGGCCAACAGCTTGCGTTGGAGATCCAGGTCACCACCCTCATCGACCTCCATGCCCAGCCAGTGTCCGAGCCACGGCAGCATGTCCTCCGGGGTGGTCGCCAGGTCCAGGTAGGACGAGAACGCATCGAGGCTCATCAGCACCGGGGCCAGGACCTCGTCCAGTCCCGCGCACAGCTGCTGCGCGAAGGGATCCTCGCGCAGCATCGCGGGCAGGGTCGGTGCCAGCGGCAGTGCGCTCAGCGCCCCGTCGATCGTCCCTCTCACCGTCTCACCTCGCCGCCGGCTGCGGATGTCGAGCACGTCACTTGCGCACCCGGACCTGATGCTCGAAGGAGTAGACCAGCGCGGTCGGGTCGATGTCGATCCGTTGGGTCGCCGCACCCCGACGGCCGGTGAACGGCTCGGCGGGGAACAGCGCAACGCTCACCTCGCGGGCCATGTCGACGCCCGGGATCCGGGCGAGGGCGGCATGCACCTCGTGGGACTGGACCGAACGACCGAACGGCCACCCCGTCCCGTCCGGCCCGCCGACCAGGGGGTGGTAGAGGCGGTACAGCGCTCGCAGCACCTCGGTCCGCACCTCCCCGGGCTCGTACAACGGTCGGCAGCTCAGACTCACCACCGCCGTCAGCCAGGCGTAGTCGGGCGGCTGGACCAGCAGCCGGGTACCGACCAGCCGGCGGGCGTCCAGGCTGTCGGCGATGCGCTCCAACGTCGCAGCCGGGGGATCCAAGTCGACCCGCTGGATGCGGCCGAGCTCGTCGCTCGCCACATGGGGGACCACCAGGAGCCGAATTCCCGCGCCACCCTCCGCTGTGTCCGCCGCACAGTGCACTCGAGCCGCGTCCGGTGCGACGTCGCGGGCCAGTTGTTCGAAGTCCTCGGCGGTCACCGCTCGGCCGCGCGAGCGCAGCAGCAGTGGTCCACGCGTCTTGGCGTCCGCGAGGCTCTCGGACTCGGCTCCACCGATGGCCGGCACGCGGTTCTCGACCCTGCTGACGTACGGCACCGAGGTCTTCAGGACCCGGACCAGTCCACGGCCGACGTTGCCGGACTGACCACCTCCCGTCCGGTACGCCTCCAACCGCAGCACCGCGCCCGGCGGGGGGATCGCGCCGTAGTAGAGGAGGTCGTTGTCGGCGGCTCGGACGGCCGGCCCGAACTGGATCTCGCCGGCGAACCGATCGATGCGGAAGTGGCGGTCGCCCGGACCCGAGAGCGCGAAGTGTGGCACCTCGGTCCACGTCTGGGTGCGGTCGCCGTGGATCGCGATGATGGTGGCCGGCTCCTCCGTCGGCAGCACCGGGCGCTGCTGGAGCGTGAAGTGCTGGGCCGGGGTGCCGTCGGAGCGCCCGAGCACCTCACCCCGGACGACCTCGGCGTGCACCGTGGGGGCCGTGCCGCCGACGGTGAAGGCTGTCACGGACAAGATCTGCGGGGAGGCGGTGTAGGTCGGCTGGTCGGGCTCGGCCTGGACCAGACGGCACCGCAACCAGCCGGCCCGCTGCCGGCTGATGATCGATGCCTGATGCCCCCCGGGCACGTGCAAGATCACATCGCCCGGCTTGTTGAGCCCGCCGGTGTCGTCGGAGTCGAGCTCGCAGGCGACCCAGCCCTCCTCGGTCCACGCCTCCCAGATCACCGGTGGACGGCGAGGATCGACGCCACGGCCGGACACCTGGCAGCCCATCCGCAGAACCACCGCGCAGTGGGGCACCGCATTCGACAGCCCGATCAGCAGGGCGTCGCCGACCGCCGGCGCGGCGGAGAAGCAGCGGAAGCCCGCCGGACCGGCCAGGGCGGCTGTCATGTCGGCGGGCGCCTCGCCGACCGGGTGCATGCCCGCGCGGGCGAAGGAGCACGGCACGATCTCCAGCTCACGGGTTGTGCTGAACACGATCGGGTCGGCGACATCGGTCCGAGCCGTCGCAACCTGGCTCTCGGCCCGGACGATCACCGGCTGCGGCTGGGGCGCGGACAGCCAGAACGTCACCTCACCACGCGCCGCCGCCGGCGGCCGGAGCTCGACCCCGATCAGCTCCAGGAACTTCACGTAGTGCAGATCCGGGACCCGGTTGAGCCGATAGATCAGCTGGTCGACCATCTGGGCGAACGCCTCGATCAGGGTGACCCCGGGATCGGACACGTTGTGGTCGGTCCAGGTCGGGCAGCGTTGCTGAACCAGTCTCTTGGCGTCGTCGACCAGGTCCTGGAAGCGTCGGTCGTCCAGGTTCGGGGCGGGGAGCATGTCAGTGGCCTCCGGTCGTGGGGACAGTCGCCGACGACGAGGACGGCGTGGCTGGGGGGTAGTACGAGGACGCCGCCAACGCCAGCGGTGCGGCCGGGCCCAGGGCGGCGGTATCCGAGCTGGGTCGGGTCGGACCGATCGTCGGCCGACTCGGGTCGCCCTCGTCCGGGATCACATAGAACGGGAAGACGAGGTTGCGCGGGTCGTTCAGCCCGCGGACCGAGTAGCCGATGTCGATGTAGACGCGACCCTCGCTGATCCGATCGAAGCTGACCAGCACCTCGGTGATGTCGATCCGGGTCTCCCAGCGCTCCAGCGCATCCCGGACGTCGTAGGAGATCTGCCCGGCTGTGGCGGAGTTGGCAGGTCCGAAGACGTGATCATGGATGCGGCAGCCGAAGTCGGGTCGCATCGGCCGCTCGCCGATCGAGGTGCCGAGGATCAGCCGGATGGATTGCTCGATCTCGCGTTCGCGGGTCACCAGAGCCACCCGACCACTCGGGTCCGCGCCCAGCGGGTACGACCAGCCGGCGCCGATGAAATCGACCTCGTACATCTCTCAGTCTCCGATCATCAGTTGATCTTCACCAGGGCACCGGTGATCGTGGTCATCGCCCCGCCCTTGAGCTCGGCCGTGGTCTGGCCCTTCACGCTGACGCTCATGCCCTCGACACTCACCGACCCGTTGGACTTCATCTGCACCGCTCCGGTGCCGCCGTCCATCTGCACACCGTTGCTGGCGTTCACCTTGACCGACTTGGCCTTCATGGTGAGATCGGAGTCCTTGGCATCGAGCGTGATCCCCTTGGATCCCTCGATCAGCACTGTTCCGTCGGCCTTCACGGTGATGGTGGTGTTCGTCTTGTCGATGAAGATCGAGAGCTTGTCGTCCTTGGTGGCGAGCCGCACGCCCTCCTGGCTGCCGTCCTGGTCGAGGAGGTCGATCCGGTGACCCATCCGGGAGACCAGCGACCGGCGGTTGATGGCCCCCGAACCGCTGTCGATCAGGTCATTCGGCCCTGCTGGCATCGTGTCCACGCCGTTGTACAGACCACCGAGCACCACCGGTCGGTCGAAGTCCTGCAGCTCGAAGCCGATCAGCACCTCGTCGCCGACCTCGGGCAGCGCGATCCAGCCCCGGTCCTTGCCGGCGCCCTGGCACACCACCCGGGCCCAGTCGCTGACGTAGTCGTCGGAGAGCCACGGGAACTTGATCTTGACCCGGCCCCGCTTCTCGGGATCGTTGACGTCGGTGACCACCGCGATCACCACGCCCGGTGGGGTCTGGCGCGACCGGCCGCTGCCGGATGCCAGACCGAGCAGACTCCGATCCTGCTTGCCGGTCACCGCGATCGCCGTGGTGTAGCCGGTCGTCGGGTCGAACCGGTGCCGAGCAGTGGTGATGGTGTAAAGACCTTCGAAGGGTGCCCCGAGCCCCTCGAGCGAGACCTTGCCGCCCGCCTTGAGATCGGGATTGCCGCGGGCGACCCCCTCGAACTCGGCGAACGCCGAGGCCTTCTCGTCCGCCAACGCCTTCGCGGCCTGGTCGACCTCGTTCTGCGTACGGTAGGGCACGTCCGTCGAGACGTACGTCGGGTTGCCGAAGGCCTTGGCCATGTCGGTCGGCTTGACGGTGGGGAGATCGATGCTCGACGCCTTGGCCGGTGCCGATCCGACCAGTGGCTTCTTCTCCGCGACGTCCCACCCCCGTACGTCCACCTGGCCGACCTGCTGAGCGGAGGTGAGCACCGAGCGGAAGCGGATCAGCTCGGCGCCGAACTTCAGTGGAGTGGGGGATCCGGCGGCCGGTGCGGAGACGAACGAGAAGGCGCCGTTGCGGACGGTCAGGTCCGAGCCGGTGTCCCGCGCCAGCTGGGTCAAGATCTCCCAGTCGGTCTGTCCCGCCTGGCTGACCACGGGGAAGACGGTGCTGGTGTTGTCCACCTTGCCGACCTTGAGACTTGCCCGCTTCGCCACCTGGGTGGCGATGTCGGAGGCAGTCATCTGGTTGTAGCTGACGGTCCGCCGGTCGCGGAACAGGCGATGTGCGGGATCGTAGCCACGGATGATCGTGAAGGTGCCGCTGGTGTCGAACTCCAGCTCGAGCGCGGTGATCTCCGCCTCGATCAGGGACTTCGAGCTGGACGCCGCGGCCATGTTGACCTTGATCGTGATCTTTCCGCCGACCTTGGCGTTGCTCTTGGCCAGCACGATCCGCTCAGGATCTCGAAAGCGTAGGGAGAACATGTCGGGGAGTCGTTGGCTGTCCTCCACCAGCGCGGAGACCAGCAGCGGTTCGAGATCGGCCGGCATCGGTGACCCGTCGATCTCCACCAGGCACATGCTGCTCGTCATCCGGTCACCCCCATCTCCTCCAGAGAGGGCAGCAGGATCGTCCGCCCGATCGGCAGCCGCAGCGGGTCGTCCACGCCGTTGTACACCGCGAGCGGGCGCCAGTGCGCCGGATCGCCGTACTCCGCGTAGGCGATGGAGGCGAGATTGTCACCGACGATCGTGCGGTGGACCCGACGGATGCTGTCGCTGCCCGACGTCGGGTTCTGTCGAGGCGGCGACCCGGGCATCTCCTCCATCGTCACGCTGCAGATGGCCCGGATGGGTGTCCCGTCGGAGCGGAAGAGCGTGTACTTGGCGCTGACCGAGGTGATCACCGCCGGGAACGTCGAGATGCCACCCCACTGCAGCACCACCAGCGGCGGGGTCGGCTTCTTCTGCCCGGCACTCTGCTCGGTGGGTACGCAGCAGCCGAACAGCTTCTCCACGATCTCCAGCACCGAGCCGTTCTTGGCGCCGGTGGCATCGAAGAACATCTCGACGGTCAGCTTGCACGGGTCGGAGCCGGTGAACTCCACCGGTGGCGCGCCCTTGGCGGCCTTGTTGGGCTTCCAGTTCCACTTGGCCGACTTCGCGATCGTGACTTCCTTCGGGTTGAACTGGAAGCCGATGGTGTCCTTGATCGCGCCAGGCTTGTACCCATCCGTCGTCGGGTCTGGGGTGTAGACCGTCAGCTTCGCCTTGTCCATGGTCGGCCGCCCGACGACGGCCTTGCCCCCGGAGCCGGCGTCGCCGGGAACGCCGAGAGGGCCGGAGCTGCCCGCGAGGGCGACGGCGACGGTCACAGCGACGCCCCTTCGGGAAGGAACCCGTGGTGGGCCAGCTCGAGGGTCTCCATGGCGACCTTGGGTGAATCGAGGTTGAGGCTTGGTCCCGACCAGCGCACCGGCATCACGCCGTCGAGGTTCCAGCTCGCCACGACCTGACGGTCACCGGTCATCGCGGTGATGCAGGCGGTCTTGCGCGTCACCTCGGTGGCGAAGCCGATCAACCACTGCGTGATCTTGTAGCTGTCCTTGCCGACGGCACGGGACAGCTTCACGTTGGTGTACTTGATCCGGCTGGGCAGCTGCCAGACGAAGCCGTTGACGCCGCCCTCTTCGCGCTGCTCCATCACCACTTCGGCGCCGAGTCCTTCGCAGCTGCTGAAGTAGCCGAGGTTCTCTCCGTCCACGGTGACGGTGAAGCACACGCTGACGGCAGGGTCAGTGCTCGAGTCCTTCGGGTCGGTGATGCCTTTGGCAGCGGCCATGGTGTGCTCCTCGTGCGAGATCAGGGTCGAAGATCGGTGAGTAGGCCGGAGCGTTCCCGGTCCTGCCACAGCTCAGCGCGCAGGCGGGCGGACAACGGTTCGTAGAGCCGGCGCGCCATCTCCTCGAGCTCGGCGCCGCTCGGTGGCTGGGCCGCCGCTGCCGGGGGCGGCGCCGCCGACGTCCCCGCCGAGGGAGCCGATTCGGCCGGGGCGGAGTCGAGAGACGTCAGCTGGACCTCGGTCTCCGGGCTGCGCTGGACAGTGGCGTCCCCGGCCGAGGACTGCGCGGCGGCCATCGCGAACATCTCGGCCAGTCCGACACTGCGGCCCGAGACGGCCAGGGATGGCGGTTCGGCGGACGTGGGTGGCGTGACGGACGTGCTCGGGGTCGGCACATCGAACCTCCGTTGAATCATCGGTGGTGGCGGTTCGGAGCTCGACCAGGCCGGCGAGACCAGCGAAGGCGCTGGCTCGCCGAAGCGTAGGTGGGCGGTGATCTCGGTGACCGGGTGACTCGTACCGTTGGCGATCTGCTGCGTCCCGGCGGCGGTTGGGCTGCGCTGCAGGACGGCCAACGGATCGCCGGGTCGGGAAGGCCCCGAGGTGCCGGCTCCCGCGGAGGTGGACCAGCCCCCACCGCCGCGTGACGTCGCGGGTGGCGCCGGAGACCACGCGGCGGATGGCGGGACCGCAGACATCGCGGCGGAGGCGATGCCAGGTTCACTCAGGCCGATCTCCGGCTCGGCCGTGCCGGCAGGCTGATGGACGCCGAGACGATGCTCACTCGGGCCGGTCACGTCCTCGTAGCGAAGCCGCTGCACCGCGGGTGCTGTCGTGGTCGGCGCGCTGCTGGCCGTGCTCGTCGGTGACGCCACAGGAGACCGGCCGGCGATCAGGCTGCGTTGCACCATGCCTGCCAGAGGTGCGGGCCGGGCGGCAGCCTGATCGGGGGGTTGCAGCCGTGCCTCCGGTGCGGGTAGCCGGCCCGTCTCATTCGGCGGCAGACGTCGGGCCACGACGAGCGCGGAGTCGTGCCCCGCTCCGGGGGAGTGGGCGGGCGGTTCGACGACATCCCCGCCGAGCGGAGGCCCGGGTGAGGGGTCCTGCAGGGCCGAGATCGCAGCGGTGAAGCCGCTGAGCGGAGCCTGTGGTGGGGTCGAGGAAGGATCCGGGTCGACACCCTGCACGCTCCCGGCGGACGCGCTGAGCCGCCCGGCCTCGGCGTCGAGGGCACGGCGCTGCACCGACCGGGCGATGAGCGGGGGATAGCCCAGGTCATCGAGGACCCTGACGGGGGAACCGGGTGTCAACGGCGCGACAGCGGGACCTTCCCCCGACGATGATGCGGCCCCGGTCATCGGTGCCGCCGGCAGCGACGATGACGACGTCACCGCGGGATGCGGGACCGTCGCCGTCGGCTCCGCGAACTGGCGTTGGAGGATGGGCCCTGACCCGGGGGGCGGATTCGTACTGCTGGGCACCGTCAGCGGCGCGATGTCGCCGGCCCGCGTCTCCGTCGCGGAGGGGGGCTCAGGCAGCGCCAGCGGTGCAGGCTCCCCGAGCGGTGGGCGGCTCGCCAGCAGCCCGGTCAGCGCGACCTCGGAGGTCGGCGGCTCTCCCGTGGCCGGCACGGCGTCGGGTGCTGTTGGCAGGGTGTCGGGTGCTGTTGGCAGGGTGTGGGGTGCCGTCGGCGGGAGATCGTTCAGGGGCGCGTGGTCGAGATGTTGATCTGTGGGGTCGACAGCGGACCGCGCCACCACCAGGTCGGCTACCGGCGCCGGGTTCGGCGCGCTCAGCGCTGCCTCGGGTTCGGCCCTGGTGGCGTTCTCGAGCGCGGTCGGCGGTGCGGGTTCGGCCGCCGTCGCCTGGGTGGCGGGTGGCACAGCCTCGGTCGTCGGTGTCGGGGACACCGGACGGAGCATGGCCGGCCGGGCGGCGTCACCGACCGGAAGCGTCGGAGCCGTCGGACCGCTGCGCGATGACGCGGCCGCGGCTGACCGTTGCACCGGAACGGTCAACGGGGTGGCGGAAGAGGTGGCGGCCGGCGTCGGCGCCGCCGGGTCCGGGGCCGGCGCACTGGCCGGGACGACCGCGGACCCGCCCGACCCCAGGGTCTCCGTCTGATTCGCAGGCGTCGCCTCGGTGTCGGAGCTGACCGGGTTCCCTGGGCGGTTTGGTCCGGGCAAGGGCGAGTCCGCCAGGCGAGCAACGGTCAGCGGTGTCGGGGAAGACGCGACGTCTGGCGCTGGCTCGTTGCGTTCGGGGCGGGTCTCGGCGGCGCTGGTGCCGACGGTGGGGGCATCGATGATCGTGCCGGCATCCGTCGTGTCGGTCCCGCCCACGTCGACAGCGGTGGTGGGAAGCTCGGCGCTCTCGTTGACGCCTGCGTCTTCGTGGTCCGGCCGGAGCGTAGCGATCCGGCGCTGTACGGCGGGTCCGGGTGCGGGCGTGGGCCGTTCGGGGACGCGCAGCTCGTCCACTCCCTCGTACGGGATCGGACCTCCGACCGACGAGGCGAGCCCGCCGACCAGCCCGCCCGGACCGTCCGGATCGACCAGGTGTCCCAGGGGAGCCAAGAAGCTCGGGTTCTGGTGCGTGGTCAGCGAGGCGCGGAACGCGGCCGGCGGCGCCACCGCGGTGGTGTCCGAGACACTGCGCTGCAGCGGAGGCACGTGCGTCCACGCCGCCGGCACCCCGGCCGGAGCAGCCTGGAATGCCGGGCTCGGAGGATCCGCGGAGCCAGGCGACGGACTGCCGGCATCCCCCGCAGCCGACTCCGACGCGCTGGCTCCGCGCCCCCGCCCCCAGGGCACCCGCTCCCAAGGCCACCGCATGGACGACACTCCTCCGGACAGATCGAAGCCCGCTGCTCAGTCGCCTGAGATGCGGGAGTTCAGGGCACCGATCTCGCGAACGAACCGCTGACGCTCCGCGTGCTCGAGGTCGAGGATCTCCTCGCGAGACCAGTGCAGGTAGTAGGCGACGTACGCGATCTCGGAATAGAGCCGGTCGGTCGCGTACGTCAGGATTCCCCCAGGCGCCCTCCGGAGACATCGACCGCGAAGTGGTGCTCGCACGAGGGGCAGGTCACGGTGGCCCGCGTGTGACCCTCGGTGTTCACCCGCCGGTAGAGGTCCTGGAGGAACGCCAGATCGGTGGCGAACAGGTCCTCGACGATGCCGGGATGGATGTCGTCGATGGTGCCGATCCGCTCGATCACCCGCGACAGCAGCACGACCGTGAGGTAGGCCGGGTTCTCGCGCACCCGGTCGTCACGCAGCGGCACCAGCTCGTCCCGCGCCGTCGCCAGCCGCATCACGCCGTCCCGGTGGACGGTGCCGGATCGGTCGACGTAGCCCCGCGGCAGCAGGAAGCTGAACTCCGTGACCAGCGTCTCCCGACGGGGCGGCGTCTCGGCCGCACCCGTGGAGGAGGCGTCCACCGAGGTGATCGGTTCCGGAATGATCAACGTCCCACGTCGCATGGTCAGGCGCCCTGGACTTCGATCGACTCACAGGTGAGGGTCAGCTTCTCCGACAGGTAGGAGGTGTCACCGGCCTTGAGCGTGCCGACCTCCAGGCTCTTCGGCCAGGCGTTGGTCAGCTTGTAGCGCTTGACCTCGGTGCCCTCGTAGTCGAACACGATGACCGAGCCGCCCTTGCGGGAGTCCGACATCTTGCCGAACCGACTGCTCTCGATCCACTTGTCGAAGCTGTTGTCCCCGGTCAGACCGCGGGTCAGCGTGATGTCGGGTGCCTTGGGGCGGCCCGGGAGCCGACGGAGCTGGTACTTGCCGTCCGGTCCGTTCTCCTTGAACTCGACGACATCCTGTTCGATCTTGAGACCGCTGATCTCGGTGATGCTCTTGATCATCACCCCGTCGAACTCCAGCCCGAACGAGTGGCCGACGGAGCTGTCGCCATCGGGAAGTGGCATCTCATTTCCTTTCTGTGTTCACGATGAAGTGGAGGGACTACTCGCTGACCAGGCTGGTGCCGCCGGAGAACTGTGCCAGGCGGAAGATCACGAACTCGGCCGGTTTCACCGGAGCGACACCGATCTCGCAGACCACCTGGCCCGCGTCGATGCCCTCGGCCGGGTTCGTCTCGTCGTCGCACTTGACGTAGAAGGCTTCGCCAGGAGTGGAGCCGAAGAGGGCACCCGCTCGCCACTCCATCACCAGGAAGGCGGCGATGGTGCGCCGGATCTTGGCCCACAGGGCCCGGTCGTTCGGCTCGAAGACGACCCAGTTGGTCCCGTTCAGGATCGACTTCTCCAGGTAGTTGAACAGGCGCCGGATGTTGAGGTAGCGCCAGGCCGGATCGGAGGAGAGCGTACGAGCTCCCCAGACGCGGATGCCGCGACCGGGGAACGCCCGGATGACGTTGATCCCCTCGGGATTGAGCAGGTCGTGCTCGTTGCGGGTGATGTTGATCTCGAGGTCGATGGCACCCCGGACGATCTCGTTGGCCGGCGCCTTGTGGACGCCACGGGTGGCGTCGTTGCGACCCCAGATCCCGGCGATGTGTCCGGATGGCGGCATGAAGGACAGCTGGCCCGTGGCCGGGCTCATGGTCTGCACCCAGGGCCAGTAGAGCGCCGCGTACATCGAGTCGTAGCGAGCCTTGTCGACGCGCCACTCCTTGATCTGCTGGGCGTTCATGCCGGGGGGCGCGTCCAAGATCGCCACCCGATCGCCCATCAGCTCACAGTGGGTGATCATCGCGCTCTGCACGGCCTGCACCTGGTCCAGGTCGATGGCACCCTGCTGGTAGGCGCTCATCAGGTCCGGCACGCAGAGCATCGTGATGTCCTCGATCGCCTCCAGGCCGCCGAAGCCTGTCCGCTCGGCGACGTCGCCGACGTAGTCGTCGGCACTGAGTCGGGTCGAGGGAACCGCAGCGGGCGACGCGGGAGCGACCAGTGTGGTCTCGCCGTTGGCGAGTCGCACGACGGCACCGCTGCTGGTGTCCTCCAGCTGGACGACCTTGGAGACGGCGTTGACCATCGTCACCACGTTCTGCTTGCCGCGCGCGAAGTTCGCCCGGTCGAACTCCTCGACCACCTCACCCTTCACCTTGATCACCAGGCGGAACATGTCCTCGGACACGTTGTCGCCACCCGCGTCGGTGACCTCCACGCTGACGTCACCGGGGGCGGCGGCGGGATCCAGAGCGGTCACCTTCAGCCGACCGATCTGTGCACTCGGACTGGCGGCCAGCTCCTTGGCGCGGGCACTGCGCGGCGCGGGCCCGCTGGCGTCGCCCTGGCCCACCCGCACGACGTAGGCGTTGCCGCCGCCGTTCTGGAAGTAGGCGTAGACAGACTGGGCGAGATAGGACCCGGCGACGAAGCCGCCGAAGGTCGTGGTGAACTGCGTCCAGTTGCTCACGAGGGTCGGTGCGTTGAACGGACCTTCCTCAGCAAGGCCGATGAAGGCGGCGATGGCAGTGCCTGCGCCTTCCAGCGGGCGGGCTCCCGCTGCGACCTCCTCGACATAGACACCGGGTGACTGATACGGCGGCATGCTGGGCTCCTTGGGTGTGAACGTGGCCTAATGCAGCCTGTTCCCGAAGCGCTGGGGCCGGTACGTCCCCGCGGACGCGGCGAAGGGCAGTGTCTGATGCCCGATCAGGCAGGCAGGAGAACCCCAGGCGTGCGTCGGTGACCGAGGTGCTCGGCTCGGGCGCTGGCGAGAGTTGATCCATGCGTGCGCCCGGCCCTGAGGAGATGCGCGCCGGTGGAGCGCGCGCCTACCGCCGGCGTGTCGCAGGCCGGGCCGGGTGCAGGTCGGAAGCCGTTCGGACGGCAGGTCGAGCCGCCGCCTAACGGTCGCGGACTGCTGGGCCTGCAGGCATCAGCGGGCAACGCGGTAGTGGGAGGTCTCGTGGCGGCCTCAGCTCGAGCGGGTCCGAGCGAGACCGCTCCGCAGGCCGAGCCGCCGCTGGTAGCTCAACGGCTCGCCGGCGCCCCGGCATCGATACCCCCCGATTGACATCGACTGGTGCGCAGGTGTTGCTTCAAGGGCCGTGAAGCGGCCCTGGCGCACCACTGGGTGTGCTCATCAGCAACGGCGCACCAGGAGAGCAGTCACGGCCTCGCGCAGACGGCTGCCCACCATCGAGCGCGGGGAACTGACGCGGCCAAGGAGGGGCGTCGAGGCTCGGCGTGAGTGGGGATGGCGGGCTCAGGCCGGCATCTCCTCTTCCTCTTCCGCGCCTTCCCGCTGTACGGAGAGGCCCTGCACCGATTCCTCTTCCTCCTCGGGCGCCTCGCCTTCGCGCTGCACGAACAGACCTTGCACCGGCTCCTCATGATCATGGTCGTCGCCGCCGTGGCGCTGCACGAACGAGCCCTGGAGCTCCTCCTCCTCGGCCTCCCGCTGGACGGCGGGTCCGCTGGCACTCACCGTCTGCACCGGGGCGGGGGCGGACATCACCTGCTCGGCGTTGGACGCCGCCTCCCGCTCGAAGCGGTCGGACGGGTCGCTGACCTTGATCCCGCCGGGAGCCGAGGTCCCGTCGACGGGCCCGCTGCGCTGCTGCACCACGTGGGTCAGCTCGTGGGCCAACGTGGTCCGGCCCTCGCTGGAGCCGGGGTTGTAGGTGTCCCGCTGGAAGACGATGTTGGACCCCACCGTGTACGCGTGGGCGTTCACCGCCGACGCCGAAGCCGCGGCCGCCGAGTCGTCGTGCACCCGGACGTCGCTGAAGTCATGGCCCATCCGGGACTCCATGTCGGTGCGCACCTCCGGCTCCAGGGGACGTCCACCGGAGGAGATCACGTCGTGCACGGGCGAGCGCTCTTCTTCGAGCATCGAGGTCACCCCGGCATTGCCGACGCTGCGTTGCAGACCGAGGATCTCCTCGGCGCCCAGCGCGTCCGTACGACCGGTGGCCGCTGCCTTGCCGGTGTGGCCGCTGACGTCCTGGTCGATCCGGGATGACGCGGGACGCATCGTCTCGATGCGCTCGTCGTACCGATGTTCGTGCATGACCACAACCTCCGCGTGTCGGCGACCCTCCCACTGTGGCACGGGTCCCGTACGGCCGCCAGGCCCCTCGGTGGGGCCGGGGGCGCAGCGCGGGTTGCCCGAAAGGGCAGGCGGTTCGCTCAGGCGATCATCGAGAAGTAGCGACCGAACTCGCGCTCCAGAACGAGCCGGCCCATCTTGCGATACTCCTGCTCCACAGCCGCCACCAGGTGCAGCATCCCGACAGGTGCAGCCTCCGCAGCGGCCAGGTAGGCAGCGGTGGTCGATGCGGATCGGATGTTGCCGCCGGCGAAGTCGAACGACGAGGCCAGGAAGTCGTAGTCGATGTCGTTCCCGAGCGGCAGCGGCGGCGCCAGACAGCGTTGCCACAACGAGTGACGGAGCTCTTCGGTCGGCTCCGGGAAGTCGATGATGGCGTCCAGCCGCCGGGTGAACGCGTCGTCGATGTTGGCCCGCAGGTTGGTCGCCAGGATCGCCAGACCGTCGAAGGTCTCCAGCCGTTGGAGCAGATAGGCGCTCTCGATGTTGGCGTAGCGGTCGTGAGCGTCGCGGACGTCGCTGCGTTTGCCGAAGATCGCGTCCGCCTCGTCGAAGAACAGCACGGCGTTGACCCCGCCGGCCTCGGCGAAGATCCGTTCGAGGTTCTTCTCGGTCTCCCCGATGTACTTGTCGACCACTGTGGCGAGGTTGACGGTGTAGAGGTCGAGTCCGAGGTCCGATGCGATCACCTCCGCCGACATCGTCTTCCCAGTCCCGGAGTCGCCCGCGAACAGCGCCGTCACGCCGTGCCCGCGGCCACCACCGCGCCGCATCCGCCAGTCGGTCAGCACCGTGTCGCGATGCCGGGCCCGGGCGGCGACCTCCTTCAGTCCGCGCGTCACCGTCGGGGCCAGCACGAGATCGGCCCACTCCACCTCGGGCACGATCCGCCGGGCCAGCCGCTCGAGTCCGGCTGCGTTCTGAGCGCGAACGCCGCGTCGCAGGTCGTCGGCCGACACCGGGCCGCCGGTCATCCGAGCTGAGGCCTCGGCTGCGCGGACCGCCTTGGTGACCTGACCGGGACCCAGGGCCAGGTGCACGGCCAGCGAGGCCGGATCGAGGGAGGGGTCGTGAGCCCCGAGCTCCCGCTCCCACAACGCCAACCGTTCCCGCCCGCCGAGCACCGGCGCATCGGCGAGCAGGGGGCTCTCCGTCGACCACTGCGGGTCCCAGGTGGTCGTACCGATGAGCAGCACCGGTACGTCCGCCGCGGTCAGCCGATGCATCGGCTCCGCGCCGGACTCCGCCAGCACCTCCACCGGCCCGGCCACCAGCCCGGCACCCAGCAGCAGCGCCTCGCGGATGGCGAGATCGGCGAGAGCGGCCGCCTCGTGTGCCGAGACACTTCCCAAGCGAGTCAGGTCGAGGGTCAGGGCACCCATGGACGCCGCAGACAGCGCCGCGACGGCTACCGCCGACCCGGTGCCGACGACCCGCTCGCGAAGATGGACGAGGCGCACACCGGCGGCGAGAGCCCGGCCGAGCTGGTCGGCGACCGGCGCCCAGTACGGACCGACCTCGTCGATCAGACCGGCCAGGCCGGCGGCCGGCGCGTCATCGCCGAGCAGGTGGGCGCCGACCCGGTCGGGCACCCGTAGTGCGCGGGTGAGGAACGGTCGCTCGGGTTCCTCGACCACGACCAGTCCGCGGCTGACCAGCGGTCGGCTCAGTTCCAGGCGGGCTCGGGTGCTCGCCGTCATGGCCGATTCCCCGGCCAGCTGCAGAGCCAGCCCGACCGATGCGCGGCGCCGCGTCACGTCGTCGTTGAGATACCCGTACAGGCGCTCGAAACGACTGTCCAGATCCGGGAGCAGGGCGATCATCAGCAGCTCGACGTCGAGCGGGGTCAGACCGGCCGTCCGGGCCAGTCGCCTCAGCCGCAGCGGTGCTCCGACTGCCTCGGCGGCATCGGCGTCGGCTTCGAGTGCGGTCCTGGCGTCGCTGTGCAGGGGGTGAACGGCCGCCGCGGTCGCGGTGAGCAGCTGCTCGACCGTCTCCTCGCTCACGTACAGACCGCGGAACGGGTCGTCCGGTGTGGGGTCGCCGGCGCGGCGAAGCGCGACCAGCTCGCGCACCCGCCCCTCGACCAGCTGGGCCCGGCCGAGGAGGTAGGCGAGGTCGGGTGTGCTCACGTACGCCTCGGGTCACGTGGTGCCGGGAGCGGAGGACGACGACCCCTGCGTCGGGTCACGGCTTCTTCTTGGTCTGTCGGGTCCGGGTGATCGCCACCCGCGGACCGGGTCGGCCACCGGCCTTGGTCCCGCCCGTCGCCTTCTTGGCCGAGCCGCCGGCCGGTTCGCCTCCGCCGTCGTCTCCGGTCTGATCAGCCGCACCGCCAACCTGGGAGCGGCCGGCGGAGCCGGTCGTCGGGCGGCCTGCGGCACGCTCCGGCAGCAGCTCGGACGACTCCGCGGAACCCGGCGGGGCCATGGCGTTCGCCCATCCGGTCGCGAGGTGCCAGCCGCTCGAGGTCGCGGAGCCGGTGGCTTCGGCGGCGGCACTCGACGCGGCGTCACCGCTCGCCGCGCCCGTCGAGCCCTTGCCACCTCGACCCGCGGCCCGGGTCCCGGGGGACCGCGTGCCTCCGCCGGCGGACGCATCGGCCTCCTCGTGGTCCGACCCACCCGCAGGCGTCGGACCGTCGGTCCCGGGAGGCCACTGCTCGACCCCGTTGCGACTCTTGGTCTCGCGAGTGGGCCAGCCGTACGAACCGCCGAGGCTGACGCGCGGCGGCTGCTCGACCGGCGGGCCGGTGTGGAAGCTCTGGCCGGTGTCCAGGGGGGTGCTGACCACGAGGTCGATGGAGGGCTTGAGCTCTCCGCCCAAGGCCGACCAGACGTCGGCGAAGGCCCTGTCTTCGGGCGGTGGCAGCGCGATCGTGAGGGGGATCGGGAGCCCGAGCTCGGTCAATGGTCCGGTCAGCACATCGGACGGCAGCGCGTCGTACTTCAAGAAACAGACGAGCAGGGACGACAACAGCCGGTGCTCATCCTCGGGTCGCTGCGTCCAGGCCGTCACGAGATACGACAGCTTGAAGTGGCGCGGCGGCAACCGCCGGGACACGACGACGTTGGACTCGTTGTAGACGTTGTGCATCCCGCGCTCACGCCGGCGCAGGTCCTCGCGGATGTCGTAGAGGTAGACGTCGATGGTCGGCGAGTTGCGGCGCCCGGCCCACTCCCGGGTCGGGGCGTCGAAGACGATCTCGACATCGCGCATACCGGCGGCCTCACGTTCGATCAACGTGCGCAGCGCGGAGTCCACCTCGTGGATCACGTCAGCAGGATGCCCTTCGCGACCGTACCCAGGGCAGAGCGGGAGAGCCGACTCGAGGGCACGGCGTGGTGCCCGATCGCGCAGCCGGATCTTCGTCGACACGCAGCGGGTCCGGGGACTAGATTCTCTTCATGAGCCGAAGAATGGGCTCGGGGGACGCACGTGCACGCCGGCGGTTGACGATGATCTTGGCGGCGTTGCTCTTCGTGGTGCTTGCGCCGTCGGCGGCCGCTGACCCGCCAGGGCTGACGTGGGCGGTCAGCATCGACGACCGGGATCTCGAATCGGTCACGCGTTCCAACCCGCTGGAGCTCGGTACGTCCGACTCCGCACGGGTCCGGCTCTTCCTGGACAACGCCGGGACGGAGCCGCTGCTGGTCCGGAGCATCCGGATCGAGGGGAAGGTGATCGGGATGGCCTTCTTCAGCTACACGACGCGGCTCGACATCGTGCTCCCGCCGGGGGAGCAGACCGAGCGCCGCTTCGACGTCGACATCAGCGATCTGAGGGGTCAAGCGACTGGGCTGCTGCCCACCTCGGTGATCATGATCAGCCCGGAGCGGGAGCCGGTGGCCAGGCGGGCCTTCGCCGTCGATGTGCAAGGGACGGTGGCGTCGGTGTACGGCGCCTTCGGCTTGATCATGGCGGGTATCACGGCCGTCGTGCTCGCCAGTCTGCTGCTGTCCATCTGGCGCCGGCAGCTGCCGGCCAACCGCTGGCAGCGCGCGGTCCGCTTCCTTCCGGCCGGCCTGGGCATCGGACTCGTCGTGACCTTCACCTTGTCCGCCACCAGTTTGCTGGTCCCCAGTGCCGTGTGGTGGCTCCCGCTGCTGCTGCTGTGCGGAGGGGGTGCGTTTCTCATCGGCTATCTGCTGCCGGTGGGATCCGACGATGCACCATCCGCGCCGGATGCGGATGCGCTCGATCCCGCTGACCGCCTCGTCCGGTAGGCCGAGGCACCATCCCGACTCAGGAGGACGGGGCGTCCTCCGGAGGCCGCCACGCGAAGGCAAGTAGGCCGACGGCGGCACAGACGAAGACGACGATGCCGAGCACCGCGGCCGGATCCAGCAGCCGGTCACCGATCACCCACGCCGTCAGTGCCGCCGCAACGCCGAGACCGAGTCCGGATCCGACGAGCCCGAGCAGCTCACCGGGTGTCGCCCGCCTCTTGCGTCGCCGCAGCGTGCCCACGATCGACTCGGTGTAGGCGAAAGAGAAGAGGCCCGTCAGCACGAGGGCCGCGAACGGCAGACTCAGCCAGCGTTTCCAGTTCCACCGATCGGCCGCCTCTAGCACGACGTCCTGGTCGCCCCCGGCGACCGTGATCGTTCCCCGGACAGGTCCGGCTAGGAAGACCCTGCTGCCCTGGAGATCGAAGATGCCGGGGGAGGTGATCGGCACCGACCCACCGGGCACGTCGATGCCGAACAGGGTGACGGTCAACCTGGCGTCCGGAAGCTGCTTCGTGGCGTCGACAGCGAAGTTCTTGTCCCAGGTCAGGAAATCCGCCGGTTGCGGCGCCAGCGTCATCAGCAGGATCGCTGCGAGGGCACAGAGCCCGGAGATCACTCGATACACCGGTACCGGTCGGCGGCCGCGAGCACGCGAGGCGTCGCCCCGGTCCTCCGCCGGCGTGGAGCGTGGCAGCGGCGACGCGACGGTCGTGGGCCGACCGACCTCGGTGCTGGACGCCGTTTCCTGCGACGTGACGACGGCGGTTCCGGCCGGCGGGGTCGGCGGGGTCGAGGCGATGACAAGGGGTTCAACAGCTGGCTTTGGGGCGGCGGCCGGCCCGGCCGGTGTGGTTCGGGGGGCAGCCGCAGGTGCCGCCGGCATTGCTGACGTCGAGGGGATCTCGGGATCGGCGCCGATCAGCGCAGCCCCCATCGCCACGCACAGCTTGGGTTGCGGGGACAGCACAGCCGGGCGACCGAAACGCTGGGTGATCCGCTCGCTGATCAACGGCACCCGCGACGAACCGCCGACGAGCACGATGGCGCCCAGGTCGCTCGGCGCGACGCCCGATCGGCGGATGACCCGATCGAGGATCTCCAGGGTGTCGCCCACCAGGGGACCGATCAGCTCGTTGAACTCGGCGCGGGTCAGTCGGACGCGGTTCAGTCGTCCGCCGAGCAGGATCGGTACGACCGCTTCGGTCTCGCTGGAGAGTGACTCCTTCGCCTCGGTGCAGTCCCGACGCAGGCGGGCCAGTCCGGTCAGCGTGTCCGGTTCGTCGGGGTCGATCCGGTCCCAGTCGATCCCTCGGCCGACGCGTTCGAACACCGCCTCGTCGAAGTCGATGCCGCCGAGCTGCTCCAACCCGTCCGGGGTCCCCACCACGTCGAAGCCGCCGGAAGGTGCACGTCGCAGCACGGCGGCATCGAAGGTGCCACCGCCCAGGTCGTACACGGCGATCGGGCGATCCTCGATCATCCGTCGGGAGGAGACGAAGTGCAGCGCGGCCGCTTCCGGCTCGGTGCACACGGTGATCGGGTAGTCGGCGTTCAGGGCCGTGACCTGGCTCATCAGCTCGCGTCGGTAGGGACCCCAGTTGGCCGGGCAGGTCACGATGACGCGGTCCGGTGGCTCACCCTGACCGGCCACGACCTGCTCGATGGCCCAACCCAGCAGCGCTTTCGAACAGGCATGCGCCGACATCGGCGTGCCCGCCACGAAGATCGGTGTCTGGTCACCCATCCGTCGTTTGAACTCGCGGGCGATGCGCTCCGGCTCGGTCGCGGCGTGACGCTCGGCCGACTCGCCGTAGCGGAACGCGCCCTCGGGAGTCTTGTAGATCACCGACGGAGCCTGCGGCGATCGGTCGCCGAGCGGGACGACCTCCGCGTGCCGTCCGTCGCTCACGGCGGCTGCCGTGTAGGTCGTACCGAGGTCGATTCCTAGCGAGTACGCCATGCGCCCCCCCGGGCTGTCTGGATCATCGTTCAGTACGGCCGACGGGGTAGGAAGGAGATCACGCCTTTGGCGAGGAGCAGGAAGAACACGAACGTCGACGCGGTCGTGACCCCGACTGCGGCGATCGCCGCCCTGGCCCTGTTGACCTGCGGTGCGGTGATGTCGACGTTGGGGTCACCGATCGTCGTGCCGCAGGTGGAGCGGATGACATAGCGACCCAACGGGAGATCGGGCACGACCCCACGGAGGTAGAAGGTGCCATCCGCTGCCGCTCTGGTTCGGCCGAGACTGGTCTCGCCCAGACGCACGGTCAGGCTCTGCCCAGCCCGGCATCCGGTGCCGGACACCTCGATGTCAGCACCCGGTCGACCGACCTCCGGTCCGTCGACCAGCGTGCTGGTGGCGGGCAGATCACTGGGCGGGCCGGTGGTGGGAGGAGGGGGTGTGGTCGCCGTCTGGGTGGGACTCGGGCTTGATGTCTCCTCGGGAGGCCCGCTCTCCTCGATCGGGGTCGGAGAACTCACCTCAGGGGTGGGGGTAGTCGGTGGCGGTGAGTCGGGCTCCTCCGGCGTCGGCGAGTCCGGTGGCGGTGTGGGGCCGTTCTCCCAGTCGTGTCGTGCCGTGTCCTGCTGAGGCTGGACGCTGATCAGCTCGATCGCGGTGAGGTCGTCGATACCGGCGCTGGTCCGTTTCCACCTGAACTCGGCCTCACCGTCCTCGTCGGTGGTTTCTGTCGGGACCTCGGTAGCGACTCCGCCGGTCCTGCTGTCGATGGTCAGCTCGATCCGCTGATCCGGCACACCATGCCCGTTCCCGAAGAGCTGCGCGGTCACCGAGGCGGTGTCACCGACGGTCGTGGTCGCGTTGTCGGGGGTGAGCACGAGGGTCGGCACGAACCAGGTGTGGGTGATCGGCCGCGCCACCACCACCCCGCAGCCGTACGGGGCCGTCGCGGTCACCGTGGTCGGGCTCGTGCCGGTGCCGGTGATCGTCAGCCGTGCGACCCCCGAGCCGTCGGTGGGGACCGTCCTGGCGGGACTCACACCGAGGAACGTGACTGGGATACCGGCACCCGCTCGACCACTTGGTCGATCGCTGTCGCGGACGGTCGCGGTGAACGTGACGGACGTACCGGCACGACTGGACGCGGCCGACTGGCTGGGCGTGATCGACAGCGGAGGCGGCTCGGGTGTTCCCCAGGTGTGGGTCGTGGCGTCCGATGCCGGCCCGACGACGCCGACCTCTTCGGCTGTGACGCCGTCGATGCTCGGCCCATCGCGGGTCAGCGACACGCTGGCGTTGCCCTGTTCGTCCGTGGTGTCTTCGTCGATCTCGACCGGGAGGCTACAGCTCTGGCTTGTCTGGGTGAACCTGATCAGCTGGCTGGGCACGGGGCTCGGAGTGGCCGACTCGTCCGGGGCCGGTCGGGTCAGCTCGGCCTTGAAGGTGACGCTTCGGCGTGCGGGCGCCGTCGCATTCTTCGGTGTCAGATCCAGGTCCGGCACCCACCAGTCGTGGAAGATCTCGTCGTTGTCGCTGACCGAGCTGCAGCCTGCGATGGCGACGGTTGCGGTGAGCTCCGCGTAGGACTCGACGTCGCTGGTGGCGGGGATGGTGGCGACGCCGTCCTCGTCGGTGGTCCGGACCCCGAGCGGGTCGTTGTCCATGGCGAAAGCGACGTCCCAACCCTCCAGC
This sequence comes from Microlunatus sp., assembly GCA_036524985.1. Taxonomy (GTDB): domain Bacteria; phylum Actinomycetota; class Actinomycetes; order Propionibacteriales; family Propionibacteriaceae; genus Microlunatus. Next base: position 23,672 of record DATDBH010000041.1, read on the forward strand.
GAGCCATCGCCTACGGAGACCTCGGCGGTGAGATCGACCTCCGTTCCGACCCGGCTGTTGTCGCCGGACTGGGTGAGGTTCACGGAGAGATCGACGCCGCTCGGCGGTGCGAGCCAGCGGTGGGTCGTCTGTGCCGTTGCGGCCACGGGTGTGCCGCCGCCGGATGGAATCTCGGTGACGACGAGGTCCAAGCTCCTCCCGGGGCCGTCCGTCGAGAGCGGAGCGCTGGCGAAGCCGTTGTCGTCGGTTCTCACCGTCGCGTAGGCCGGGCTGCCGACACCGGCGGAGAAGGCAAGCTGAACGCCCGACATCGCTGACCCGTTGTCGGTGACGCGGACCGTCGCCGGGTAGTCCTGACCGATGGCCGAGCTGCTGCTGGGACTCACGAACGTGATCTCGGGCGTCCAGACGTCGATGCTGGTCGTCACCACACCGGTCGATGGAGTCTGAGCATGAACGTAGCCACGTGGTCCGGCGAAACCTACGAAGGTGGCCACCCCGTCCTCATCGGTGTCCACGGGATTTTCCCAGTTGTCCGGATTGACCGTGAAGAACTTCACCGTGGCCCCCAGCACCGGGACTCCACTCCTCGACAGCGTGGCAGTTGCAACGACCGTCTCGCCGACCCGGGCCCTGAAAGGGTCGACTGCGAGACTCAGCACGTCACCGGTGATCGCTGCGACCCAATTGTGCGAGGTCTTGGCAGAGACGCCGGAGTCCGGTCCGAGCTCGCGCACGGTGATCAGCTCAGTCGCGACCCGCGAGCTGCTCCAGGTGAAAGTAGCTCTACCCGATTGATCCGTGATGCTCGTGATCGGCTCGAACGGTTCGGCGGTGAACCGATCGATGGCAGACAACTCCAGAGCCGCATCGGGGATCACGGATCCCTTGTGCGTGAGGGTCGCTTCCAGCACGAAGCTTTGTCCGACCACGGTGCGCACGTCGACCTGCTCGATGTCGATCTCGCCGCGCCACCACTCGTGCGTCACGGTGTTCGACGTCGTACCGGTGCAACCCGCGTTGGCGATCCGGGCCGTGATCGTCTCGGTCTGGGGGACGGGACTGGTCCGCGCGTAGGTGGCCTCTCCGTCGTCGGTCGGCACGGGTCCGCTTGTCCAGCCCCTGTCGCCCGTACCGGTGAACTCTACGTGCCAGCCATTAGTCGGCTCTGTCGTCTCCCCGCCGGTCCAGGTCACGGTGGCCGTCAGCGTCAGCAGAGAGCCGATTCCGCTGGAGGCGGAGCCCTGCGTCAAGGTGATCCCCAACGCTGGTGGTGCTGCCGCGGCCGTAAGCGATCCGAGGGGCGGAAGAAGAGCGATGGCCATCACCGCGAGAAAGACTGCGACCAAACCGCAGGTGGATCTTCTGAGCAATCGCCGGAGGAGTTGCGGGCGCGCAACAGCGCCGGCGCGCCCTTCCCCCGAGACGACGTCTGTCGTCACATCCAAAACCTAGGGGAGAGGCCATTGTCCTGTCGACGACAAAATACTGATGACGGTCCGGAAGACTGCCCGATCGGGCAGTGTGACGGCTGGATTCGGGCCTGCCGCCCGCCGATCTGCGGCTCTATGCTGACGGCGTGACCGATCCCATCGTCTCGCTGGACGTCGACCGGATCGCGGTCGAGCCCGGCGGGCAGGTGTCGATCACGATCAAGATCGCCAACCCCGGGACCATCGTCGAGGGTTATCGGGTCGAAGTCATCGGTGAGGGCGTGTCGGACTGGGGCGAGGCGTTGCCGCCCGAGATCTCGATCTATCCCCAGCAGGACGCCAGTGCCGTGATCGTGTTCAGCCCGCCCGGTGGAACCGGTGCCCCCGGTGGCACCTGGCCGTTCGGCGTGCGGGTGCGGTCCACCGAGGACGCCGACGCCAGCGCCGTGGTCGAGGGTGATCTGGAGATCGGCAAGGTCTTCGGCCTCCAAGCCAAGCTGCTCCCCGTCAACTCCTCCGGCCGGTGGCGCGGGCGCCACGTCGTTCAGTTCAGCAACTGGGGCAATTCACCGGCCAAGCTCACGGTGACCGCCACCAACCCCGACGAGGCACTCGGCTTCCTGATCAGGCCGGACGTGGTCGAGCTGGCCCTCGGGGGGACCGCGACCGCGATGGTGTGGGCGAAGACCAAGAAGCCGATGCTGCGCGGCACGCAGATCCGCATCCCCTTCACCGTCACCGGGGAACCGGCCGACGCGCCGGCGCAGCAGGGTCCAGCGTCCCCGTACGGCGCCACGCCCGACCGCCCGAGTGTCGACGGCGCCTTCAACCAGAAGGCGATCCTGACCACCGGAGCGGTGATGCTCCTCGCCCTGGTCCTGCTGGCGGTGGGCGGCGGCGTGGCCTGGGCCTTGACGCGGCAGGATCCAGGGCGGGCGACGTTCAAGGAACTCGGGCCCCCGGAGCCGCCGAGCGAGGTCACTGTCGTGCCCGTCGGTCCGGATTCGGTCCGGGTGGAGTGGAAGCCGGTGCCCTACGTCGAGGGCTACAGCGTCGTACAGGTTCAAGACAGCGGAGCGCAGACGAAGGCGGCTGACGCCACGGCAACGGAGAACTCCAA
>DATDBH010000042.1:0-14583 GCA_036524985.1 Microlunatus sp.
AGACCCACCGCGCCCAGATCGCACAACGCCCCGTCGTCGACGACCTTGACCAGATGCCCCACCGCGGTCCGGACCGAGTCCACCGCGGCCTGCAGCGCCGACGCTGCGGCTTCTGCGGGGACCTCCGGATTCATGATCACATTCTACTCGAACACACGTTCGATGACAAGGATGCAACCGAGATTCTCAACTGCACAACGGATGCAGACGGACCCGACCTACGAAGTCACGAGATCAGCCAGGCGTCGAGGCCAGGAGTGGGCGATCGCCACATCGTGGGGAAGGGATGAGATGAGTGACTCGGCTGTGGTGTACTGCGCACTGCCCGGACCCAGATCGCCGCGGACGCACGCGTCGACGTTGCGCAGCAGCCAATCCAGGTCCGACACCTCGGCCGTCATGGCCAGCGGATCAGCATGCGGCAGATCGCCGGCCACCGCGCAGTAGGACTCGACGAAGGCGACGACCTGCCGATCCGTCGTCGCAAACGACGCGGCTCCCACGATCAGCTCGACGCCCGGCAGGACCGGTCCGGCATAGTCCCAGTCAGTGATCACGAGACGTCCCGAGGTGTCGATCAGTGAGTTCTTGGGGTCGTAGTCGCGATGGCTGATCAGCATGGGTCGTCGTTGATCGCGGAGCACATCGAGGTCGACGGCCAGGTCGTCCACGAGCGGTGCGAGATCGGCCAGACCTTCGGCCCAACCGAGATCCTGCGCGCGGGCGAGCTGGACGGCCCGGTCCCACCGCGCACGATCGAGGGTGGCCAGCTGCGAGCTGTCCCCTCCGGGCTGCTTCAGCGCGTGCAACGACCCGAGGTATCGACCAGCGGCAGCGACAACTTCGTCACCCAGAGGAGTGGCGGTCGCAACTCCGTGCATCCACTCATGACAGCGGGCCAGCCGGAGCCCAGTTCTCGAGCGCACCTCGACCAGCCATCCCGCAGGCGATGCGACCGGCCGCGGCAGCGGGACGATGCCAGCCTCGAGCACGAGCTTCTCGAAGCGCTGGCCGGCCTCGAGTTCCTGGCGCCGTGGTGCAGACAGCGGAGGGAAGAGCTTGATCGCATAGGCGCCTTCGACGGTACGGATCTGCCAGACCTCGTTCGACCACGCCTGACCGACCGGGATCGGCGGGCGATCCGGTAAGCCGATCTCGAACGCTCGGATCGCCGCGGCGAGCTCCGCACTGACGTGCACGGACCGCAGGCTACTGCCCGGATCTCGCTGACGCCGTGCCCCGACAACAGGGCCCGCACGATCAGAGCAGCGGCCTCCTCCAGCGAGTCAGAGGCGGTGACCAACCAGTCGCGTGTACGCACTCCCCGTCCTCGTCATCGGTCGAGCTGTCACCGCTGTCCGGGGGAGGTCCTCCCGATGCGCCATCGGGGACGACCGAGCAGTCGCTCCCACCACTGTGCTGTCCAGGTGGGCCCGACGGATCGTCCGCGGCCGGAGGTAGCGTGCTGAAGAAGATGACCGAGGCGGTGGTGGAGCTCAGCCGGCGACAGGCGCGACAGATCGCCGTCCGCGCGCACCTGCTCGACCTCCCGCGCCGAGCTGCTCGAGATCGTCCGGCGTCTCACGTCGCTCCAGGTGGACCTCACTGCCGCGGTTGCCACCAATGCCGGCCTGGTGCTCTGGCAGGAAGGGCCGCAGTCGTGGGGTCACGGCCAACGCCACGGCCCGAGCCGACATCCTCGACGAACTCCGCCGGGAAGGACCGCTCCCGGCCCGTTCGCTCCACGACACCTGCGATCTGCCGTGGCGCTCGACCGGGTGGACCGACGGGAAGAACGTCATGAAGATGCTCGAGATCATGGAGGCCCGCGGCGAGGTCGCGGTGGCGTCGCGAGAGGGCCGGGAGCTGGCGGACGAACGCGACTGACCGGTCCACCGACCACCGACGTCACCCGAAGCGACGCAGTGACTCCACCGCCCGCCGCAGCGCATCGGTGCCGTCGACCATCGATCGCCGGACGGCCGCCGGCAGGTCCCCGGCCACGGTGCGCTCGGCCAGTTCCAGTGTGTCCGCCGACGTGTGGGCGAGCGGGAAGGCGTCGGAGACGATCTGGCCCAGCGCCCAGCCGGTACGGAAGGTCGCGGTGCCGGGCATCTCGGTGAAGAACCGCGGTACGTACGCCGCCGTCAGCGCGGTCTGGCTCGGTCGGAAGAATCCCTTGGCCACCGCATAGAGCTCGGACGAGGGGACCTCGGACAACCCGATCAGAGCCGACCACGCCGCCTCCTTCGCCGCCGGGTCCGGCAACGACGCCCGGGCCTTGGCGGCGTGCACGCGACCGGCCGCCGACGGATCGCGGTCCAGCGCACGCTCGATGGCGTCCGCGTCGCCACCGACCTCGGCCAGCCGGGCCACCAGCGACCAGACCAGCTCGGGGTCGAGCGGCAGTCCGGACGGGAGGTCCCGATCGTCGAGCCAGCCGCGGAGCAGCTCGGCGTCGTCGCAGCTCGCGATGGCGTACCGGAACCCGAGCAGCTGACGGTCCGAGCCCTCGCCGGCACCCTCGGTGACCGCCCGGGCCGCTCGGTGGATCCGGCCGAGCTGCTCGGTCCGCCGGTGGACGGGGGTGAAGGCCGCCGCGAGCACCTCGGTGCAGAAGCGCAACACCGACCCCACGACCACGTCCTCGTCGTCCACGGTCGCCGTCTCGAGCAGCGCTCCGAGAGCCAGCTCGGGGTCCACCTCCGCGCTGCGGACAGCGTCGCGGAACGCGTTCACGACCACCACCCTGGTCGCGGGCAGCTCGATCACCGGCACCAGCTTGGCCATCGTCGACCAGTCGGCGTCGAACCGGATCCTGGCCCACGTGCCGTCGTCGGCGTCGGGGATCAGCACGGCCTCGCCCGGCTCGAGCTCGAGCCCGATCCGGTCCCCCGTCAGGGTCAGTTGCTGGCGCGCCGTCTCGCCCCCGTCGGGACCGACCGCGGCCACCACGACGGCATGGGGTCGAAGCACCGCGGAGCCGGCCGGCGGCTGGCGTACGAGGTCGGCTCCCGTGATCGACAGCGTGTCCAACCCTGCCGTCTGCAGCCAGTCGCGGGCCCACGCGTCCAGGTCCGCGGCCCCGGCCCGCTGCCAGGCGGCGAGCAGCTCGGCCAACGTCGCGTTGCCGTAGGCATGGGTCTCGAAGTAGTCGCGCAGACCCGCGAGGAAGACCTCGTCACCCAGGTAGGCGACCAGCTGCTTCAGCACGGCGGCGCCCTTGGCGTAGGAGATGCCGTCGAAGTCCTGCAGCGCGGCGTCGGCGTCGACGGCGCCGTTGCCGGCCACCGGGTGGGTGGAGAGCGACTGGTCGGCGACCGAACCCCAGTCCTTGCGGACCACTCCGAACTCGGTCCACAGCGGATACTGGGTGCCTTCGCTGCAGCAGCGGTGGGCGGCGTACTCGGCGAACGACTCGTTCAGCCACAGGTCGTCCCACCACCGCATGGTGACGAGGTCACCGAACCACATGTGCGCCATCTCGTGCGCCACGGTGCCCGCCCGGGAGGCGCGCTCGGCCCGGGTGGCGCGACCGCGGTAGATGTACTGGTCGCGCAGCGTCACGCAGCCGGGGTTCTCCATCGCGCCGGCGTTGAAGTCGGGCACGAACGCCTGGTGATACTCACCGAACGGATAGCGGACGCCGAACATCCGGTGGTAGAAGTCGAACGCGGCGGCCGTCACCTCGGCCAGGTCCGACACCTCCGCCTCCAGCGAGGCCGACAGCGAGGCACGGGCGTGGAAGCCGAGTCGGATCCCGTCGTGCTCGCGGTAGCAGGACGCGTACGGTCCGGCCACCAGGGTCACGAAATAGGTGGACAACGGCGCCGTCGGCCTGATCTGCCACCGCCCCGGCTCCAGCAGCGTGCTCGGACCGTTGCCCAGGACGGTCCAGTCCACCGGCCCGGTCACGTCGAGGGAGTAAGTGGACTTCAGGTCCGGTTGGTCGAAGCACCCGAACCACCGCGGGGCGGCCGCGAGGAACGACATCGCGTACAGGTAGGTCTTCTGATCGGCCGGATCGGTGTGCCGGTGCAGTCCCTCGCCGTCGGAGGAGTACGCCATCGTCCCGGCGATCCGCACCGTGTTCTGCTCGCGCAGCCCGGTCAGCGGGATCCGCCCCTGTCGCCAGATCGCCGGATCGAGGGTCTCCCCGTTCAGCTCGACCGAGACGAGCTGCTCGCCCTTGAAGTCCACGAAGGTCTGCGCCCCCGGTGTCACTCCCTCGCGCAGGACGAAGCGGATGACGCTGGTGGCGTCGAACGTCGGTCCGGGGCGGGTCAGGTCCAGAGCGATCTCGGTGTGCTCGACACCGATGGTCGCTGCCCGCTGCGCGGCCTCGCGCCGGGTCAGACTGAGCGAGGACGCGCTGGTCGCATCGGTGTCGGTGGAAGCCACCGCTCGACCCTAATCGGCGATCAAGCCCCGGCGGCGACCCAGGGTGGCGGTCCGGGCGGCACGATCCAGTGCACGTCGAACAGCACCGCCGCGTCGACCCCCAGTGCGGCTCCGCCCTGACCGGCGAACCAGCTCAGGAACGGCGCCGGGTCGAAGGAGGCGCGCCCGAGACCGTTGGTGTACTGCGCGTGGGCCCGGAGCGACTCGATCCCCCGCTGCAACCACTCGCCGCTGACGTCGACACCGTGACTGGGAGTGCTGTTGCCGGCCACCAGGATGAACCGGACACCGCTCCACGGCTCCAGTCCCTCCTCGGCGATCAGCTCCGGGAAGATCCACCGGTTGCCGGCGTCCCGTGCGGCGTCGAGGGTGGCCAGACCCACGGCGCGGTGATCGGCCTGGTTGGTCATCCCCCCGGCCATCTTCACGTCGTAGTTGCCGGTGATCAGCACCTGCGGACGATGGGTGCGGATCGCCCGGACGATCTCGCGGCGCAGCTCGGTCCCGTTCTCGATCACGCCGTCTCGGTGGTCGAGGAACTCGACCGTGGCCACGCCCACGACGCGAGCTCCGGCGCGTTCCTCCGCCTCCCGGAGCGGTGCGGCGTCGGTCGGGTCGATGCTGTCGATACCTGCCTCGCCGCGGCTGGCCAGCAGGTAGCTGATGGACTTTCCCTGGTCCGTCCAGCGAGCGACGGCCGACGCCGCGCCGTACTCGATGTCGTCGGGATGAGCGACGACCGCCAGCCCGGTGTCCCAGTCCTCCGGCACGGTCGGCAGCCCCCCGGGGCGCCCAGCAGCACTCATGGGCCCGAGGGTAGACCTGCCCGGACCGACCCGCTCGGGAAATGATGGAGGCATGCCGCCCGACTCGCTGACCGTGCGACCGCTCGACGCTGCCGACGCCGAGGCCTCCCGCACGCTGGGCTTCGAGGCCTTCGGGATGCCGACCGAGCCGCCGACGGAACCGGCCTCCCTCGAGCGGCCCGGCCGCCGCTACCACGGTGTGTTCGCCGGCGACCGGCTCGTCGGTCGGCTCGCGGACCGGGCGTACGACTCCTGGTTCGGTGGGGTCCCGGTGCCGACCTGCGGGATCGCCGGGGTGACCGTGGCGCTGGAGGACCGGGGGCGGGGTGCCCTGTCCCCGCTGGTCGCCGCCGCCCTGGCGGCGGCCCGGGAGCGCGGTGCGGTGGTGTCCGGGCTGTATCCGACGGCCGCCCGGATCTACCGGCGCTTCGGGTACGAGCTGGTCAGCGACTATCGGACCGTCTCGCTCGCCACGTCCCAGCTGGCCTCCGTGGCGCCGCCGGTCGGGGTGTCGACACGGCGCGCCGAGCCGGCCGATCTGCCGGGAGTCCGCGGTGTGTACGACACCTGGGCCACCGCCCAGAACGGCCCGCTGACCCGGCGGGGGCCCTCCTTCCCGACCACCGACGAGGAGCTGCTGAAGGACTTCGACGGCATCACCGTGGCCGAGGACGGCGACGGCCGTCTGGTCGGCTTCACGTCCTGGGACCGCGGCCAGCACTACGACGATCGCGGCACGCTGGAGGTGGCGGATCTGCTGGCGCTCTCCGCCGACGGCTACCGGGCCCTGCTCCGCACGCTCGGCAGCTTCTCCTCTGTGACCCCGCGCACCAAGATCGACACCTCAGGCGACGACATCATCCGGCAGTTCCTGCCCGGCCGGGACTGGGACACCGTGTCCAGCGACCCGTACATGATCGCGATCATCGACGTGCCCGGCGCCCTCGCTCGGCGCGGGTATCCCTGGTTCCTGTCGGCGCGGCTCGGGTTCCGGGTGGCCGAGGACGGTGTCACCACGATCGCCGGCGCCTACCGGTGGGAGGTGGCCGAGGGCGTGGGGACCTGCGTGGCCGAGCAGCACTCCGACGATCGGACCTTCCATCCCCGGGGCCTCGCGCTGCTCTACGCCGGGGTGCAGTCCTGCGCCAACCTGCGCTGGGCCGGGCTGCTGACCGGCGGTCGGCCGGAACAGGATCCGGTCTGGGACACGTTGTTCGGCGGGCGACAGTTCCACATCCGCGACTACTACTGATCGGCGACTGCGCTGATCGGCGACACTGCTGATCCCGACGCCGACTGATCACGAGAGACGAGCCTGCGATGACCGCACCGCTGACCGCCTTCGAGAACGAGGGACTCCGCTTCCTGGTCCACGGCTGGGGCCCGAGCGGCAGTCGGGCGGTGACTGCACCGACCGAAGGTCGATCGGTGATCGCGCTGCACGGCTTCCCGCAGACCGCTCGGAGCTGGGAGCGGGTGGCGGCCCGGCTGACCATGGCCGGTGTCTGCGTGCTGGCCCCCGAACAACGGGGTTACTCCCCCGACGCTCGCCCCAGTGAGGTGTCGGCCTACACGATGGACAGGCTGGCCGGTGACGTGCTGGCCCTGGCCGACACCGCGGGCTGGGACCGCTTCGACGTCCTCGGTCACGACTGGGGCGGCGCGGTGGCCTGGTATCTCGGCTCCCGGCACGCCGACCGGGTCCAGACGGTCTCGGTCGCCTCGACGCCGCACCCGGCCGCGCTCTGGGAGGCGTTCAAGGGTCGGCAGGCGCTGCGCTCGTGGTACATGCTGCTGTTCCAGCTGCCGTGGTTGCCCGAGACCCTGCTCGGCGCCGGTGGAGGTCGGCTGGCGGCACGGATGTTCGCCGCGAGCGGGGCGGAGGACCCGGCGGCGATGGGTCGGTTGCTGAGCGACCGGACGACGGCCACCGGGGCGGTCAACTGGTACCGCACGATGCGGGTGAAGGGAGCGCCGGTCGCCGGCCGGGTGGGCGTGCCCAGCCTGTACGTGTGGAGTGACGGCGACGCCGTGCTCGGTCGGCAAGCCGCCGAGCGGACGCGGGACTTCGTCGACGCTGACTACACCTTCGTCGAGCTGACCGGGGCGTCGCACTGGATCCCCGACGAGCGGCCCGACGATCTTGCGGAGGCCGTGCTGGCCCATCTCGAGCGCCACCCGGGCCAGGCGTGAGCGGCAGCACCCGGCGAGCCGCCTAGCGGGCGCGCTGGAACCGCCTGGCCGAATGGCCCCTGATGATCGCGGCGCTGCCCCGCTCGGCACGGTGACGGCCACCTTCGCCTCCTGGCTGTCGACCGGGTGGCGACCGTCAGCTCCGACGAAACCATGCTCCGCGCCACGGTCGCCCGGCTCGAAGCCAAGCTGGACACCCTGCTCGAGCAACGCTCCTCGGACAGCTCGATCTAGTGGCTTGTCGCCCCTGTTCCTTGGGGAATCGCGGCGTTCAGGTGCGTGCATCGCAAGGCCCGACGAGGAAGGGATACCGAGTCGTATCACGACCGAGGAGAACGCAGCGAGGTGCGTGCCTGGGCGTCGCGAAACCCAAGAGACAGGGGCGACACGCCACTAGTGCTCACGCCGGTTGAACCGCCAGCCGAGCACGACGGCGAGCCCGACCGGCACCACCGCCAGCAGCCACCACCAACCCGAGCGAGGGCTCTCTCCCGGATCGGCGGGTTCCGCTAACGGAGTCGCGACGATGCTCGGCAGATCGCTCGGTGACGCCGACGGACTCCCTGTCGGCACGGACGGCGACCCGGTGCCTTCGGTGGTCGGCACGGGGGTCGGGGTGGACGTGCCCACCGAGCCGGTCCGCACCGTGAACGAGAACTCCCCGTTGATCGGATGCCCGTCGGCGGAGGTGACCCGCCACTCGACGGTGTAGTCACCCGCCGCCAGCTCCGGCTGCAGAGCCTGTTCGACGGTGGTGTCCACCAGCTGCGGATCACCGGCCGTCACCGAGCCGCTCGGACCGGTCACCAGCACCTTGGTGCCGGTGGCGATCGCGGGTTCGTTGAAGGTCAGCACGATCGACGACGGCGGCTTGGCCACCGTCTTCCCGGCCCCGGGGGAGGTGGAGACCAAGGCGTTGTGCGCCCACGCCGCCGTCGGGGTGCCGAGCACGGTGAACGCCACGACCATCAGGATCGCGACGATCCAGAGCCTGCGGTGGCCCGACCCGGTGGCCTCGCTCATGAGCGGGGCGTGGTTCCGGACCCGCGCCGCCAGGCGAGAACGGCGATCACCAGCGCGCCGAGACCTGCTACGAGTCCGACGCCGGCGAGGAGCCGCGCCTGGGGGTCCGTGCTGCCGGCCGCGGCGGCGGCATCGTCGGTGGCCGGCTCCACCGGATCGGTGGAGGCCCCGCCGTGGTGGTCGGCACCGGCTGCGGCCGCGACGACGACCAGCTCCGGTGCCGGGTGCTCCGGTTCCTCACCGGACTCCGGGGTCGGCTGGTCCCAGGCCACGACAGTGCCGTCGCTGTACGTCTGGGTGGTCGGCAACACGATCGTGCCCGGATCGGGCAGCGGTCCGACGGAGAGGGAGAACTCCTGGTACTGCCCGGGGCCGATCGAGGTCCCCTTCTCCGCGGTCCAGGTCACCTCGCTGACCGCCTCGGTGAGCGTCGTCCCGTACGACTCGACCGGCTCGGCCAGCTTCGACGTGGTGGCGTCGGCGGTCCAGCCGGGCACGGGTTTGGTGCTGACGTAGAGGAACGGGGTGTCCTGCGGGAGCCTGACGGTGAGCTTCACGGTGCCGGCGGTCTCGGACTCGTTGGGCACCCGGAACGTCAGTGCACTGAAGCCTCCGCTGGTCGGGTTGTCGGGGGTGACGCGCACGTGGGCGGAGGCCGTGGCGGCCGGCAGCAGAGCGAGCCCCGCGGTGGCCAGCCCGGCCAGAACGAGCACGGAACGGCGCCACCGGGTGGCAGGGCGGATGGTGAGGGTAGTCATGATGAGGTCCTTGTCGCACAGATCTGACGACGCCCTAAGGCGTACGGGGGCGGGTGCCTCAGACGGCACCGAGACGCGCACTACCCGGTGGGGGCACGCACGCGAGAAGGTCGGATCAGGCGAGCGGCGGGGCTCGGGGACCGGTGAGCACCCACCGGGTGGGGGCGAGGAACGTCACGAGAACGGCCACGACGGTGGGCCGCGGTCGACGGACCCGACCCGCAGCGGTCCAAGCGCACCGATGGATCCGGTCGGCCAGGGCCCAGAGCCGGCGCTCGCCGCGGGCCATCAGCCACGCCGTGGCCAGCACGGCGAGCGCATGCCCCACGAGCATGGGCCAGTCCGCGACGGCGGGGGCGCCGGTGCCGCACACGGAGGCCGCTGACATGCCGTGTCCGGGCATCACGACCGCTGCGCAGGTGGCCGCCGTGGTCGAGGCGTGGAACAGCAGGTGGAGCAGGACCTGCTCCACCCCCAACGCGGCCAGCAACACACCGAACCGCAGTCGACGCGCGGTGAGAGTGACGGCCACCAAGGCCAGCCCGACCGCGGTCAGGGCCAACAGACCGGCACCGGGCAGGACTCCCCCACCGACCACGTGCCCGGCCGTGGCCAGGAACAGTGACGCCCCACCGAACACGCCGGCGCGCGCAAGTCGCGCCCGGCCGGTGAGAGTCATGGCAGGAGCGTAGGTCATGGTGCCGACAACCCGGTCCGCAACAACAGCACCCCGTCCGGCCCGCGGGTCAGGGCGATACCCGCCGTCGAGGCCCAGCGCAGCAGGCCTCGCAGGGTCCGGACCGCCGGCCGAGCCTGGGCCAGGGTCCGCACCAACGCCCCCTTGGACGCCTTGTTGAAGTGGTTGAGTGCCCGCACCCTGCCGTCCTCCTCGTCCGCAACCACGCGCACGTACGCCGAGGGGATCGCTTCGGGGACGGGGCCGAGCGCGACGTACGCCTCGGAGCGCAGGTCGAGGACGAACGGGTCGGCTCGGGCCAGCAGGGCAGCGGAGACGGCCTCGGCCCAGACCCGGCGCAGCGGTGGCAGACCGGGCAGGGCGGCCGCGGCCCCGAGTCGATAGGTCGGGATCTTGTCGAGGGCACCGACCGGGCCGAAGGCGGCGGCGTGGATGAGGACGTGGCGACCCAGCCAACGGCGAGCCACGGGATCGAGCGAACCCGCGTCAAGGGCGTCGTAGACGACACCGGTGTAGCGGTCGATCGCCGGCAACGTGGGTCCGGCCCGCAGCGAGGCGTTGGCGGCGACGTCGCCGACCTGGCGGGCGCTGAGCTTGAGGACCCTCGCGGCCTCGACAGGGTCGGTCGACAGGGTGGCCAGCGCGTCGATCACCGCCTCGCGCTGTGGCCGGAGCTCCGGCAGAGCCAGCCGGTCGAGAGCCAGCGGCGTACGGCGTCCGCCAGGCCGTTTGGTCTCGGACGGGGGCAGCAGCACCAGCACCCGCGCCGCCCCTCCCCTGGTTTCCTGTCAGTGCCTCGTGTCACCGTGAAGGCATGGCGAAGACTATCCAGATCACCTTCGATGCCGCCGATCCGCGCGCGCTGGCGGACTTCTGGGCCGCAGCGCTCGGCTATGTCGTCGAGGCCCCGCCCGGGGGTTTCGGTTCCTGGGACGAAGCGCTGACCGCGTTCGGTGTCCCCGAGGAGCTGTGGAACTCGCGGTCGGCGATCGTCGACCCCGACGGCGTGGGGCCCCGCATCTTCATCCAGCAGGTGCCGGAGCCGAAGACGGCCAAGAACCGACTTCACCTGGACGTCCGGACCGCGGTCGGCCTGGCGGGCGGCAAGCGGATGGCCGTGCTGGAGGCCGAGTGCGAGCGACTGATCGCCCTCGGGGCGACAAAGCTCTATCGGATCGAGCCGCAGGCGCCGCTGGAGAACGGGTTCATCACCATGGCCGATCCCGAGGGGAACGAGTTCTGTCTGGACTGAAGGTCAGTCAAGCCCCTCGGCCAGGACGTCGAGGCTCCCGGCAGTTCGGCGAAGTCGGCGATCCCGGGTCCACAGCTGCGCCGTCCCGCTGAGTCTCAGAGCCGCCAGCACGTGTGCGTCGACGAGGCTGAGGCCTACTCCGTGAAGTCTGTGCACCCCCACGAAATCGAGCACCTCACGATGCGTGGCCAACGGCACCTCGGGCAGGTGGCCCAGCAGGGTGAGCACATCGGATCGATTCCGGAGAGAGCCGAGGGCCAGCTCGCCTACCACCATCGGGTGCACGCAGACGGCGGCGTCCTGGAGCAGCGACACGAGCCGCGGCTCAGCCCGGTGGAGGTGGTCGATCCAGATCGCCGTGTCGACCAGGATCATGCGTCGGATCTGCTCCGCGGCGCGGCAGAGGCCTGAGGATCACTACCGCCCAGGGCGGCCAGACGACGCGACGACTCACGGACGATCAGCGCTTCGAGTCCCAGGCGGACGAGCGCGCTCTTCTCGCTCCGTCCGGTGAGCTCGGAGGCGACGCGCACGAGCTCATCGTCGAGGTTGATGGTGGTACGCATGCATCAAGTATGTCACCGTTTGATGTCCGGACGAGATGAGGGGTCGTCTGATCAGTCGACTCTCACGTCGGTCAGCAGCTCTACCCGGACCCCGATCGCCTCGTACGTCGACCTCGCCCGCGCGTCTCGGGTGGCGAGCACCGCCCCGTGATCGAGCGCCGCCAGGGCCACCAGCCCGTCGTACGTGGCCCCACCCGACACACCACGAAGAGCTAGCTCACGGTGGCTTTCCTGCGCCAGCCGGCGCGAGAGGGCCAGTCGCATCGGGAACCGGTCGTCGATGAGCGCGACCGCATCCTCGGGCCGCACGCGCGCATCGCCGGGCAAGCGAGTCAGCACCGAGTAGGTCTCGGCCAGCGCATGTCCGCTGAGGCCGAGCGCCCGTCCGACCGCCCAGGCCCCGATCACGGGGTGCGCATGATGCGACGCCATCAGCAACGGGACTGCGACGCTCGTGTCGACCGCCGTCAGCACACTGCCGGTCAACGCCGTCCCGCGTCGATCAGCCCGAACATCATGTCGTCGGTCACCACGGTCTCCGACGTGGCGACGAGATGCCCGTCCTCGGATCGTTCGACTGTCGCGGTGCGACCGCCCGGCGTGATCTGTACGCCGTTGCCGTACGGCGAGACATCGACGGTGGACCCAGGCGCCATCCCCAGCGCGTCGCGAAGCGCCTTCGGTAGCAGCAGTCGCCCTGCGGAATCGATCGTCGCCTTCATGGGATAACGCTACCAGTGAAATCCCATCACCAGAGGGGCGAGATCGGTCCGCTCAGAGGCGAGCGGTGAGCCGGTCGATCGTGCCGTCCACGTCCGTCAGCTTGTCGAGACCGAACAGACCCACCCGGAATGAGGAGAAGTCGTCCCGCTCGCCGCACATCAACGGGACACCGGCCGCGATCTGCAGACCGTGCTGCTTGAGCTTGGCGCCGCTGCGCAGCTCGGGATCGTCGGTGTACGCGACGACCACGCTGGCAGCGGCGAACTCCGGCGCTGCGACCGACGGGAAGCCGCGCTCAGCCAGCAGCGCCCGGACCCGGGCGCCGAGGTCGATCTGCGCCGCGCGCAGCACCTCCAGCCCGAGGTCGCGGGTCTCGAGCATCAACGCAGCGTTGTGGGCGAGGCCGTCGGTCGGCAACGTCGCGTGGTACGGCGTCTGCCCTTGCGTGTAAGCCTCGGTGATCGTCAGCCACTTCTGCAGATCCACCGCGAAGCTGGTCGAGGTGGTCGCCATCACCCGCTCCCGGCCGGCCGCGCTCACCATCACGTAGCCCGCACACGGGGTCCCGCTCCACCCCTTCTGCGGGGCGCTGATCAAGAGGTCGACGCCGAGCTCGGCCATGTCCACCCACATCGCGCCCGAGGCGATGCAGTCCAGCACCATCAGCCCGCCGACGGTGTGCGTCGCTGCGGACACGGCGCGGACGTAGTCGTCAGGCAGCAGGATCCCCGCCGCCGTCTCCACGTGGGCGGCCACGACGACCTCGGGACGATCTCGCTCGATGGCGTCCACCACCTCCGCGATCGGCGCCGGGGTCCAGGGCGCCTGCGCCTCGTCAGCGGTCTGGCGGGCCTGGCACACGGTGGTCTCAGCGGGCATTCCGCCGGCCTCGAAGATCGCCGACCACCGGTAGGAGAACAAGCCGTTGCGCACCACCAGGCAACGCCGTCCGGTCGCCAGCTGCCGGGCGACCGCTTCCATCGCGTACGTGCCACCGCCCGGGACGACCGCGACCGTCTCGGCCCGATAGGTCGTCCGCAGCACGTCGATGATGTCCTGCATCACGCCGACGAAGCGTTTCGACATGTGGTTCAGGGAGCGATCGGTGAACACCACCGAGTACTCGAGCAGTCCGTCCGGGTCGATCTCGGGGCGCGGCAGGGTCACAGCGGCAGACTGCCACACGGCAGCCGAAGCCATCTGGCCGGTTCGACCCGCACTGTCAGACCTCACCGCCACCCTCTGCTGCATGGGAATTCGCTACTACGGCTGGGCTGTCAGCCACGACGAAGTCATCGAGGCCACGGACCATCCGTGGCCCGTCATCCGGCGCGCGGACCAGCGCCACGACCTGCCCGGCTGGACGAACACCAGCCTCGACAAGGCGTGGTGGCGGATGCAGGCGCTGTTCTCGTCGGAGAGGACCCGGTTTCGTCGACCCGGATACGACTTGGTGGCGGGGGACGTCACCTATCCGGAGGAGGACGCGCTCGGTTACCTACCGCACATCGGCGTGATCGACTGCGACCGCGTACGGGAGATCGCCCTCGACCTGGCATCGGTGAACGACTCCGATGTCCGGCAGCACTCGGCCGAACTCCACTGCAGCGACGAGAGCCGGCGGGAGAGCGATCGGGAGTATCTGACGTACTACCTGGGTGTTGCTCGATCGTTCACCGAAGACGCGGCGTCGCGAGGGCACGGCATCGTCTACTCGATCGGCTGACGCGTGCGCGTCGTTCTCGATGGAGATCGGCAGGGCTACCGGCCGGCAGGTGACAAGGTCTGTTTCACCACGAAAGCCCTCGGGCGAGGGCGGCGTGGAACAGTGCCCGAGCGACCTGCTCGGCCTTGGCGGTCGCGGCAGCACCGACCGGTTTCGCCTCGTAGCGGGTCCTGGTTGCGAGCACGTCGGAGCCGATCGAACTCCGGCGCCACTTTGTCTTCGGGCGGCTTGTCAAAGACCGCGCGCAGATAGCGACCGAGCGCCTCGTGCTGCCCCGGCCCATTCGTAGTCCGAAACCCGTACGCCGCCAGCAGCGCCTCACCGGTGTCGTGGCAGGAGTCGTAGGCGATGCCGTACCGCACGACCACGCTCGTGAGGAGTGGCAGCTGGTTCAGCCGCTCCTCGGCCTGACGCAGGAACGAGGCTGCGCGAGGCAGG
>DATDBH010000043.1:0-26906 GCA_036524985.1 Microlunatus sp.
CTACACCGTGACCGGCATGACCTGCGGTCACTGCGTCATGTCCGTCACCGAGGAGGTCCAGGAGATCCCTGGCGTCGAGAACGTCGACGTCGTCCTCGCGACCGGGAGCCTCACCGTCACCAGCAGTGAGCCGGTCGACGACGAAGCCGTGAAGACGGCGGTCGAGGACGCCGGGTACGCATTGGCATGAGCGTCCCCACCAGGCTGCTGCTGTTCGGCGCCGCGCTGATCGCCCTCTTCGTCGGCGCGGCCGGCATCGGGCGGGCCGTCGGGCCCGTCGAGTCGACCCCTTCCGCCGACCACAGCGACATGGCCGAGGACGCCGACGACGCCGGGATGGATGTGGGCGATGCCGATGCCACGGCGCTGCCCAAGGGCCTGATGGTCACCCAGAAGGGCTACACCTTCCGGCTCGCCGAGCCGACAGCCGCAGCCGGCGACGCCGTACCCGTAGCGTTCACGATCGAAGGTCCCGACGGCAACCCGGTGACCGACTACGACGTGGAGCACGAGGAAGATCTGCACCTCATCGCCGTACGTCGCGACTTCTCCGGCTTCCAGCACGTCCACCCCGAGATGGCCGAGGACGGCACCTGGACGACAGCGCTCGATCTGACGGCCGGCCAGTGGCGGCTGTTCGCCGACTTCAAGGCGACGGGAGCCGACGCCCTCACGCTCGGCAACGACCTGGCCGTCCCAGGGAGCTACCGGCCGACCGAGCCCCCGGCCACCGACTCCCTGACCGCCACGGTGGACGGCTACACCGTCACGCTGGACGGTGACCTCACCGCGGGTGAGGAGGCGGAGCTCACCCTGAGCGTGACCCGCGACGGCGAGCCCGTCACCGACCTGGAGCCGTACCTCGGGGCTTACGGGCACCTGGTGGCCCTCAGGGCCGGGGACCTCGCCTACCTCCACGTGCACCCCGAGGGGGCGCCGGAGGACGGCGTCACCGAGCCAGGCCCCGACGTGGTCTTCTTCGCCGAGGTCCCGAGCACCGACCGCTACCACCTCTACCTCGACTTCAAGCATGAGGGCGTGGTGCGTACGGCGGCCTTCAACGTGACCAGCTCAGCGGCTGGGTCGCGAGCACCTGATGCGGAGGAGTCGGACGACAGAGGCGACCACTCCGGCGACGGACACTGAGCAGCAGACCCAGGAGAACCCAGATGACCTCCCTTACCCAGTCCCCCGGCTCGCCGACCTCGACCAGCCAGGTCGAGCTCGAGATCACGGGCATGACCTGCGCCTCGTGTGCCAACCGCATCGAGCGCAAGCTCAACAAGATCGACGGGGTCGTGGCGACGGTCAACTACGCCACGGAGAAGGCCAAAGTCGCCTTCCCAGAGCATCTGGACCCGGTCGAGCTCGTCCGGACGGTGGAGTCGGCGGGCTACAGCGCGACCTTGCCCCGCCCCGACCAGGCCGCTCCCGAGGGCGGGGAGGGCGCCGTCGACGACCCCACCCGCTCGCTGCGCCAACGGTTGGTCATCTCGACGGTTCTCAGCGTGCCCGTCATCGCTCTGGCGATGGTGCCGGCCTGGCAGTTCACGTACTGGCAGTGGCTGTCCCTCACTCTCGCGGCGCCCGTCGTGGTGTGGGGCGCCTGGCCGTTCCACCGGGCGGCCTGGGTCAACCTCAAGCACGGCACTTCGACGATGGACACGCTGGTCTCCCTCGGGACGTTGGCCGCTCTCGGGTGGTCGCTCTACGCGCTGTTCTGGGGGACGGCCGGTCTCCCGGGCATGACGCACGCGTTCGAGCTGACGGTCGCCCGGAGCGACGGCTCGGGCAACATCTACCTCGAGGCCGCGGCCGGCGTGACGACCTTCATCCTTGCCGGCCGCTACTTCGAGGCTCGCTCGAAGCGGCGGGCCGGGGCTGCACTCAGGGCACTGCTCGAGCTTGGCGCCAAGGATGTCGCCGTGCTCCGGGACGGGCCGGAAGGCCCGCACGAGGTGCGGATCCCGACCGAGCAGCTCGCCGTCGGCGACAAGTTCCTGGTCCGTCCGGGCGAGAAGATCGCCACCGATGGCGTGATCGAGGATGGCAACTCCGCAGTGGACGCCTCGATGCTCACGGGCGAGTCGATGCCCGTCGAGGTGGGCCCGGGCGACACCGTCGTGGGCGCGACGGTGAACGCGGGCGGACGGCTGGTGGTCCGCGCCACCCGCATCGGTTCCGACACCCAACTGGCGCAGATGGCTCGTCTGGTCGAGGACGCCCAGAACGGCAAGGCCCAGGTACAGCGGCTCGCCGACCGGGTCTCCGGCATCTTCGTGCCCATCGTCATCGGGTTGGCCGCCGCCACTCTCGGGTTCTGGGTCGGCACCGGCGGAGGGCTGGCACTGGCCTTCACCGCGGCGGTATCCGTCCTGATCATCGCCTGCCCCTGCGCGCTCGGGCTCGCCACCCCCACCGCCCTGATGGTCGGCACTGGCCGGGGTGCCCAGCTGGGCATCCTCATCAAGGGCCCCGAGGTGCTGGAGTCCACGCGCGCCGTCAACACCATCGTTCTCGACAAGACCGGCACGGTGACCACCGGGCAGATGACCCTGCTGGACGTGATCGCCGCCGATGGGCAGGACAGCGACCAGGTGCTGCGCCTGGCCGGTGCCATCGAGGACGCCTCGGAGCACCCCATCGCTCGCGCCGTGGCGAACGCCGCCCGCGACCGGTTCGGCGCGCTTCCCGCCGTGGAGGACTTCACCAACATCGAAGGGCTCGGAGTGCAGGGAGTCGTCGTGGTCGGGGAGCGGAGCCACGCCGTCCTCGTCGGCCGCCCCCGACTGCTCCAGGAGTGGTCACAGCAGCTTCCTCCCGAGCTGGAGAACGGCTTCGCCGCTGCCCAAGCTGAGGGTGCCACCGCGATCGCTGTGGGCTGGGACGGCCAGGCACGCGGAGTCCTCGTCGTGGCGGACGCCGTCAAGCCGACGTCCGCGGAAGCGATCGCCCAGCTCCGGGCGCTCGGCCTGCAGCCCGTCCTGCTCACGGGCGACAACGCGGCCACTGCACGAACGGTGGCCCGCGAGGTAGGCATCGACGACTCCCCGGAGACCGTGATCGCCGATGTCCTCCCGGCTGACAAGGTCGACGTCGTCAAGCGGCTGCAGGCCCAGGGACGGGTGGTGGCCATGGTCGGCGACGGCGTCAACGACGCTGCCGCCCTGGCCCAGGCCGACCTGGGGCTCTCCATGGGTACGGGCACCGACGTCGCCATCGAGGCCAGCGACCTGACCCTGGTACGCGGGGACCTCCGGGTCGCTGCCGACGCGATCCGGCTCTCCCGGCGCACGCTCAGAACGATCAAGGGCAACCTCTTCTGGGCCTTCGCCTACAACGTGGCCGCGTTGCCGCTGGCTGCGGCCGGCCTGCTCAACCCGATGCTGGCCGGAGCGGCGATGGCCTTCTCGTCAGTGTTCGTGGTGACCAACAGCCTGCGGCTGCGGGGGTTCAAGCCGCTCACCGACCACGAGGCCGAGACCAGGGCCCTGACTGCGGAGAGCAAGCAGGTGACGCCGGTCGCCGCGTGAACGGCTGCGGAAGGGCGATCAACCGGTTGTGACAAGGGGCGGGCGTCGCCTGACGCTCAGGACTGCTGGCTCTTGCGGTAGGCGATCTTGGCCGCGACCATCCCGTCACTGAACCGATAGAAGTCCGCGCCGTGCATGGTGGTCTCGGACCCCGTAGGGCCGTCCTGGACGCTGGTCCACAGTGCGAAGGCGCAGTCACCGACGACATGTGTCTCGCCGTACTCGTGGCGCGAGCGTCCGGGCTGGTCCAGGCCCATGTCGAGGAGGGCGGCGCGGATCTCGTCGTGGCCGACGAAGCGCTGACCCCAGGGATTCGGGCCGAACGACGCTTCGTACACGCCGTGGGCCGGCGTCATCGAGAGGATTCCCTCGATGTCGCCATCGGTCCACGCCTGCTGGTACCGCGCGAGGAGCGCGGCCAGATCAGGGGCTTCAGATTTGGACATCAATGACCTCGCAGACTCAAGGATCGCTCCTGATCAGCAATGGCGGCTGGACAGTGCTGATGCCTGCCAGCCGCTCGGGATGGAGGAGCTCCTCCAGGAGGAGGGGGTCGACCAGGCCGGTCGCCAGCACCAGGTCGCGGATGTTGCCGCCGCCGCCGCCGAGAGCAGCCTTCACGATGTCCGCCGCCGCGGCGTACCCGATGTACGGCGTCAACGCGGTGACGACGCCCACGCTGCGCCCCGCCACCGACTCCAGGTGATCGAGGTCGACCTCGATGCCGTCGATGCACTGGGTCGCCAGCCGCTGAAACGCCGCGGTCATCCAGGCGATGCTCTCCAGCAGGCCGTGGGCGATCACCGGTTCGAAGGCGTTGAGCTGCAGCTGCCCGGCCTCGGCGGCCATCGTCACGGTCACGTCGTTGCCGATCACGGAGAATGCCACCTGGTTGACCATCTCCGGGATCACCGGGTTCACCTTCCCGGGCATGATGCTCGAGCCGGCCTGGCGAGCCGGGAGCCGGAGCTCACCGAAGCCGGCCTGGGGGCCTGAGGACAGGAGCCGGAGGTCGTTGCAGATCTTGGAGACCTTGACCGCGATCCTCTTGAGCACTCCGGAGAGCTGGACGAACACGCCGGCGTCGGAGGTGGCCTCGATCAGGTCCGGCGCCGTGACCAGCTCGAGCCCGGTGATCTCCCGGAGCCGGCGGCAGACTGCCCCGCGGTAGCCCGGGTCAGCGGTGATGCCGGTGCCGATCGCCGTCGCGCCGAGGTTGATCTCCTGGAGCAGCCCGCGTGCGTCGTGGATGCGGGCCTCCTCCTCGGCAAGGGTCGCGCCCCAGGCTGCGAACTCCTGGCCGACTGTCATCGGGACCGCGTCTTGCAGCTGGGTTCGGCCGACTTTTGGCACGGACCAGAACTCGCGGGACTTCGTCCTACAGGCCTCGGCGAGCCCGTGGACGGCGGCGGAGAGACCCCCGAGTGCCGTAAGCAGGCTCAGCTTCACAGCCGTCGGATAGACGTCGTTGGTGCTCTGGCTCCGGTTCACGTGGTCGAGCGGATGCACCTGGTCGTACCGGCCGGAAGGCAGGCCCAGCAGCTCCAGAGCGCGGTTGGCGACTACCTCGTTGGCGTTCATGTTCGTCGAGGTGCCGGCCCCACCTTGGATCACGTCGACGACGAACTGGTCGTCGAGGAGGCCGTCGCGGACGTCCTGGCAGGCCCGGTCAATGGCGTCGGCGCGGCGTTCGTCGATCAGGCCGAGATCGCGGTTGGCGCGGACGGCGGCCTGTTTCACCGCGCCGAGGGCGGCCACCAGCTCGCGGTGCGCGGACACGGGCGTGCCGGAGATCGAGAAGTTCTCGATTGCACGAGCCGTGTGGACGCCCCAGTAGCAGCCCGCGGGTATCTTCCGCTCCCCCAGGAAGTCGCGTTCGACCCGCGCCGGCGGCTTCGTCGCCGGGCAGCGTGGTCCGGCCTGCTCGGTCACCACTGGACGAGGTTGCAGCCCTCATGCCCGGCGGGCTCGACCTGGATGGTGGCGTGGCTGATGTGGTGCCGGTCACGTAGCACATCGCGGGAGCGGTCGAGCACGGCGTGCGTGTCGTAGCCGACCTCGACCTTCAGGTGGACGCTCACCGCGTCCATGCCGGAGGTGATGGTCCACACGTGTAGGTCGTGGGCGTCGAGGACGCCGTCGAGCTGCTCGAGGTCTCGTTCGACGGCGTCGACGTCGATGTGGGCCGGGGCGGACTCGACCAGGATCCGGAGTGAGGCACGGCCGAGGTTGAAAGCGCGTGGGAGGATGAACAGTCCGATGCCGATGGCGATGACCGAGTCGACCCAGTACCACGAGGTCAGCGCGATGATGACCGCGCCGATGAGGACGCCCACCGATCCGACGGCGTCGGCAACGACCTCGAGGTAGGCGCCTCGCAGGTTGAGGCTCTCCTTCGCGCCGGCCTGGAGTAGCCGGAAGCAGACCAGGTTGATCAACAGGCCCAGCACGGCGACCACGATCATGGGCGTGGAAGAGACCTCGTGGTCGGTGCCGAAGCGCTGGATCGCCTCGTACATGACGTAGCCGGCCACTGCGAACAGCAGCACGGTGTTCGCCAGTGCGGCGAGGATCTCCAGCCGGTACCAGCCGTAGGTGCGGTGGGCAGCGGTGGCGCCGCCGGTGGCCAGGGTGATCGCGGCCAGTGACATGCCGAGCCCGCCGGCGTCGGAGAGCATGTGCCCGGCGTCGGAGAGCAGCGCCAGGGACCCGGAGATGATGCCGACGACGAACTCCACCGCGACGAAGGAGGTGGTGAGGAGAAACGCGATCAGCAGGGGACGCCGGTAGCGAGCTCCCGCGGTCAACGCCCCAGCGGCGCCGTGACCGTGACCGTGGCCGTGGCCGTGGCCGTGTCCAGAGCTCATGTGGGGATGCCTTTCAGGCGGGGTGGGTGACAGAGGTCGGCAGGAGTGGAGCGGTGGACGGCGGCGGGGGCGGCACTTCGTCCCAGAAGTGACAGTTCACCGTGTGCTCCGGGCCGGCCACACTGAGGAGCGGAACCTTGACGCTGCAGACGTCCTGGGCGATCGGGCAGCGGGGGTGGAAGCGGCAGCCGGGGGGGATGTCGATGGGGCTGGGCGGTTCGCCCTTGAGCCGGAGGACCATGTCGTCGGCGGTCGACTGCTCGGTCAGGGTCGCGGCGAGCAGCACTCGGGTGTAGGGGTGCCGGGGGTTGCTGAAGAGCTCGTCTCGGGGGGCAACCTCGACGATCTTTCCCAGGTACATGACGGCCACGCGGTCGCACAGGTAGCGCACGACCCGCAGGTCGTGGGAGATCAGCACCAGGGTCAGGTCGAGCTGTTCCTTGAGCTCTACGAGCAGGTTCAGGATCTGCGCGCGGATGGATGCGTCGAGCGCCGAGGTGGGCTCGTCGCAGATCAGGAATCGCGGCTTGAGCAGGAGGGCGCGGGCGATGACCATCCGCTGCAGCTGTCCCCCCGAGCACTCACTGGGGCGTCGCTCCAGGATTGCCTCCTCCAGCCCGACCCGGTCGAGCATGGCCAGCATCCGTTCGCGCCGCTCCTCGCGGTTCTTCATCCCGTGGTGGCGCAGGGGGGCTTCCAGGCTGGTACCGAGGCTCATCTTGGGGTCGAAGGCACCGTAGGGGTCCTGGAACACGAACTGCATGGACCGGCGTAGGGCCTTGAGCTCCTTGCCCTTGATGCGGGTGATGTCGCGGCCGTCGAAGACGATCTGGCCCGAGCTGGCCGCCACCGCGTGCAGGATCGTCCGGGCCAGGGTGCTCTTGCCGCACCCGGACTCACCGACCAGGCCGAGCACCTCACCCTTGCGGACTGCCAGGTCCACGCCGTCGACGGAGTGGACGGTCTTGCCCGAACCGGCGGGGAAGTGCTTGACGACATCGTGGAGCTCCAGCAGGGGCGAGACGGTTGCCCACCCGTGAACGTCCTCTGTGACGACGGTGGTCATCCCGCCTCCGGGTAGTCTCGTGATGCGTAGCATCGACTGTGGTGCTCTTCGTGGCCGCAGGTGCTCAGCACCGGCTCCGCGCTGGCGCACAGGTCTTGGATGCCCAGGGCTGCCGACACCGGACAGCGCGGCAGGAACCGGCAGCCCTTGTCCAGTTCGCGCGCCGCCACGACGCTGCCCGGGATGGAGTACAGCTGGCCGCGTTCGGCTTCCAACAGGGAGGCCCTTAGCAACGCCTGCGTGTAGGGGTGTTGCGGGTCGTCGAAGATATCCCGGGTGGCTCCGTCCTCGACGATCCGGCCGGCATACATCACCGCGACTCGGTCGGCCATCGTGGAGACGATGCCGAGGTCGTGGGTGATGAGGAGGATGGAGAGCCCGAGGTCGTCCCGCTTCTGCTTGAGCAGCTGCAGGATCTGCGCTTGCACGGTCACGTCGAGCGCGGTCGTGGGCTCGTCGGCGATCACCAGCTCCGGGTCCGCGCTGAGCGCGGCCGCGATCATCACGCGCTGCGCCATCCCGCCGGAGAGCTGGTAGGCGAACGACGAGGCTCGGCGTTTCGGCTCCGGGATGCCCACATCCTTGAGGAGCTGGACGGCTCGGTCCTTGGCCTCACGCCGGCTCACGTTGCGGTGCCGGCGTAGCGACTCGGTGACCTGGCCGCCGACCCGGGCAGTCGGGTCCAGCATCACCTTGGGCTGCTGGAACAACATGGCAACCTTGTTGCCCCGGATTAGGTTGAGCCGTTTGCGCGACACGGACAGCAGGTCCTCGTCCTCCAGCGTCACGTCACCGCCCACCACCTCGGCACCAGGTGGCAGCAGGCCCATCACGGTCAGGGCGGTCAGGCTCTTGCCCGAGCCGGACTCCCCCACCAGCGCGACGATCTCCCCGCGGCCCACCGCCAGGTCCATGCCGTCGATGGCCGGCGCACCCTCGATGTCCGGGAAGTCCACCCGTAGCCCCCGGATATCCAGCAACGGACCGTCGTGCCCTGCGGCACGCCCGGGCTGTCCCTGCAGAGTCATCTCAGTCATGGGATCTCCTCATCGGTTCTCGACGCCTTCACTGTGGCCGCTGGTCTGGTTGCTGGTCAGCGACACCACGGCGTCGTCGAAATGCTTCTCGAGCGCGGCCAGCGCCCGCTCGGGGTCGCCGCCCCTGATGCCCTCGCAGATCGCCCGGTGCTCCGGGACGAGGTCATGCCGGGCCTCGGCGCCGGCCAGCGCCGCCAGGCAGAGCCTGGTCTCGGAGATCAGCGTGGTGAACATCCGCTGCAGGCGCTGGCTGCCGGTCAAGGTCACCAGGGCGGTGTGGAAGTCCAGGTCGGACCTGCCGACGGTCTCCCAGTCCCCCCGGGACGCGGCCGTCTCCATCTCGGCAACGTGCTTGTCAAGGATCTCATAACTGCTCTGCGACGCAGAGGTAGCGATCAGGAGCCGGAGGGCTGCCGACTCCAGTGCCGCCCTCGCGAGGTAGATGTCGGCCACGTCCTTGTCGGTCAGCACCGGCACGAAGACCCCGCGATGGGGCTCGCTGCGCAGGAGCCCTTCCTGGACGAGCCGCTGGATGGCCTCCCGAACGGGGCCCCGGCTGATGCCGTAGCTGTGGGCCAGGTCCACCTCGCTCAGCTGGGAGCCGGGCGCGAGCGTGCCGTTGACGATGCCGTCCCTGAGCCGTTCGGTCACCATCGAGGCGAACGTGGCACGGGGGAGCTGGAAGGCGGCTGCGGGTTCGCCGGTCACACTGCCTCTCCTACGTTGAGCTGGGTCTGCACGCCGGGCGGTGGCTCCGGGGCCAGCGCACGCTTGCGGCGGGTCTTCTTGACGTCGAGGCCCTGCCCGATCATGGTCACGCTGAGGGCGGTCAGGAAGATCGCGAAGCCGGGGAGGAGTCCGAGGAACGGCGCGCGCTCCATGTAGGGCTGGGCGTCCAGGAGCATCGCCCCCCAGTCGGAGTCGGGCGGCTGGACGCCCAGGCCGAGGTAGGACAGCGCCCCGACGGTGATCAGCTTGTGCCCGAAGCGCAGGAAACCCATCGCGAGCACCGGACGGATGGCGTTGGGGATGAGGTGTCGGAAGACGATGTAGGTCTTCGGGGAGCCCAGGATCTCCGCGGCCTCGACGTAGTCCTTGGCGTTGATCTCCAGAGCCAGCCCCCGCATCAGACGGGCAAACGGTGTCCAACCGGTGATGGTCAGGGCGGCGATGAGAGTGCCGTAGCCGGTCCCGAACAGGGCGATCAGGAACAGGCAGATAACGACGTCGGGGAAGCAGATGAGCACGTCGACTGTGCGCATCACCAGCTCGTCGAGCCAGCCGCCCCGGCGGGCGGCCAGGGCCCCGATGACGATGCCTGTCACCGCACAGATGACCAGGGTGATGGCGGCGATCGTCACCGCGAACCGGCCGCCCCACATCAGCCGGGACAACACGTCCCTGCCGAGGTGGTCGGTTCCGAACCAATGCTCACTGGAGGGGCCGGCCAGCCGGTTGGTCAGGTCCTGGGTGGCCGGGTCGTAGGGGGCGATCCACGGGGTGAGCAGCAAGATCAGCAGGATCGTGGCGAGCAACACGACGCCGACGTTGAACGTCCAGGGCCGGCCCCGCGTGCCGCGAAGCAGCATCGAGAGGACGTTGGGCCGGTGGGGTTGGGCGGATCGCAGCGAGGAGGGTCGTTGGTTGGGACGCGGTGCGGGCCGGGGCGCCACTGTGCTGGGACTAGGCATGGCTGGCCACCCTGATCGAGGGGTTGAGGACGCTGTAGAGGAGGTCGGTGGCGGTGGTGATCACCACGGCCAGGGTGAGGATCCACATCATCCCCCCTTGAATGACGGGGATGTCGTTGTTGAGCACGGCGGTGTAGAGCAGCCGCCCCATGCCGGGAATGTTGAAGATCACCTCGATGACCACCGAGCCGCCGAGCAGTCCGGCGAACCAGAACGAGAACAGCGTCATCACCGGGAGCATGCTGTTGCGCATGCCGTGCCGGACCAGGGTCTGCGGATAGCTCAGCCCCCGGCTCCGGGCAGCGGTGAAGTAGGGGGCGCTGAGCACGTCGCTCATCGCCGCTCTTGTCACCTGGGTGAAGTAGCCGAGCGGCCGCAGCGCCAGGGCCACCGCCGGTAGCACGATGTAGATCGGCCCGTCCCAGCCCCCCGACGGGAACCATCCCAGGTGCAGGGCGAAGATCAGCACCAGCACCGGTCCGACCCAGTACTCCGGCGCCGAGACCGAGCCCTGCGAGACGAACGTGATCGCGTTGTCGACTTTCCCGCCGCGGGCGGTCGCGGCCCACGTGCCCAGCGGCAGCGCGATGACCAGGGCCAACAGCAGGGCGGCGAGCGCCAGCGTTATCGACACGCCGAGCGCCGGAACGACCAGCTCCTGGACCGAAGTGCGGCTGGTGTAGGAGTAGCCGAAGTCGCCCCTGACGGCGTGGCTCAGCCAGTCCAGATACTGCTGCCACACGGGCCGGTCCAGGCCGAGCTCGCGGGTCAGCGCCTCGACCTGGGCAGGATCCAGCGCCGGATCGTTGACCCGGGCCCGCAGGATCTTCCGCGCCGGGTCACCCTCGCCGGCGTACGGGATCAGGAAGGCCAGCACCGAGACCACCAGCAACGTCACTACCAGCGTCGCCGCTCGACGGAGCAGGAAGCTCACCATCGGCTTCTCCTGGAGTGGGCGTGACGACTGTTCACTTGATCAGATCCTGGAACTTGTAGTAAGCCCCCGCGAACGGGAGGAACCAGGGTGGCCCGAGGTGTCCGGGAACCCGTTTGAAGGGCATGTCGCGCCACGGGTTGGCGTCGGGCACGCCGTTCATGTACTCCGCCATCTGCTTGCCCATGTGCGTCGCCATCTGCACTCCGTGCCCGGAGTAGCCCACGGAGTAGTAGAGGCCGTCGTGCTCGCCGGCGTGCACTAGCCGGTCCATGGTCATGTCGACCTGGCCTCCCCAGCAGTAGTCCACCCTCGCTTGGGCCAGCTGCGGGAAGACCGAGAGCATCGCCTTCTGCAGGATGCGCCCGCTCTTCTGGTCCGAATCCGGGTTTGACATCGCGAATCGGGCCCTGCCGCCGAACAGCAGCCGAAGGTCGGGCGTGATCCGGAAGTAGTAGAGGAGGTTCTTGGAGTCCGAGGCCATCCGACGCTTCGGCAGGAGCTGGTCGCAGACCTCCTTGCCGAGGGGCTCGGTGACGATGATGAAGCTGCCGACGGGGACGATCCGCAGCTGTAGCCACCGGAACGGCCGGTTGGTGTAGCCGCTGGTGGCGACGAGCACCTGCTCGGCGCGCACGCTGCCGCGTGGAGTGACGACCGTGTGCCTGGTGCCGGCAAGCCGCGTCACCTCCAGCACCGGGGCCTTCTCGTGGATCTGCACGCCCATCCGGGCGGCGGACTCCGCCAGCCCGCGGGTGAACTTGCCGACGTGCAGTCCGGCGCCCCTGGGATCGATCATCGCTCCGTGGTAGTGGTCGCTGCCGAGCTCCGCACGTAGGTCGCTCTTCTCCACCATCTGGGTCTCGACGCCGAGTCGTTCGGCCAGCACGTCGCGGGTCTTGCGCAGACCGTCGAGATGGGCGGGCTTGGAGGCCAGGTTCATTTTGCCGGTGCGGGCGAAGTCGCAGTCGATCCCCTCCTCGCCCACGAGCTTCTCGATGGTGTCGATCGCGTCGTAGTAGGTCAGATAGAGCGTGCTGGCGGTCGGGAAGCCGTAACGGGCGATCGCGTCCCGGAATCCGATCGCCAGGCCCGGTGTCGCCATCCCGCCGTTGCGCCCGGAGGCACCCCAGGCCACCGTCTCCCGTTCGAAGACCGCGACCTTGGCGCCCTTCCGAGCTAGGTGAAGGGCCGCGGACACCCCGGTCAACCCCGCCCCCACCACGGCCACGTCCACGTCGCCGCCGACCTGTGTGTCCGACCTGTCGGGTCCCCTGGGCGAGGTGTCGAGCCAGTACGGCCTGAACTTCATCTGCGGTCCCTTCTGTGGGTTCGGGTCGGGCTGTCGGGCATCCAGGCTCAGATACCCAGCAGCGCTGGCACGCCGGACAGGTCCTTGACCTCCTGGTAGCCGTAGTAGGGGGTAGAAGGCTCGTAGCCACGGTTGACGTAGACCTTGTTCGTGATGCGCAGGTCGTGGGCCGGCATCAGGTCGTAGCGCAGACTGGAGGACACGTGCAGGACGTCCTGCGGGCCGTAGCAGTCGAAGGTGATGTACTTCGGCTCGGACTCGATCATCTGGTGGTTGCTCCGGTTCCTGTTCGATTTTCTGGCGCTAGCCGACGCTGAGATCTTTGGTGAGGACGTAGAAGTTCAGCGGGCTCAGCTCGAACCCCTGCACGTCCGAGCGGAGGCCGTACACCAAGGACTCGTGGACGAGGAACACGCTCGCCGGGTCGCCTTGCAGCTTCTCGGCAACCTGGGCGTAGATCGCGTTGCGCGCTTCGCTGTCCTCCGTCGTCGCTGCCTCCTTGACCATGGCGTCGACCTCGGGGTCGCAGTAGTGCGCGATGTTGTAGCCGCCGTCGCAGGTGTAATCGGACGTCAGGAACCCGATCGGGTCAGCGAGGTCGATGAGGTAGCCCCGCGAGAGCAGAGCCGCGTCGAAGTCACCGGCGAGCATGTCGGGCTCGAATGACGCGTAATCACCCGCCTTGATCTTCACGGTGATGCCGAGCTGGCCCAGCTGGTCCTGGATGACCGCCGCGAGGTCGCCGAACTCCGGCCGGTCGTTGTAGGCGATCAGCTCGAAGTTCAGGGAGGCCGGGTCGACACCGGCCTGGTCGAGGAGCGCCTTGGCCTCGTCCTGATCGAATGCTGCTGGCTCGGCGCCGGCGGGGGCCCACGGGTCATCCGGGGAGAACGGTCCGATGGCGGGCTTCGCACCACCCTCGTAGACACTGCCGGCGATCGCCTCGGTGTCGATGGCGTGCTGCAGCGCCTGGCGCACCAGCGGGTCGTCGAACGGCGGACGCGAGTTGTTGAGCAGCAGCACCGTCGTACGAGGCGCCTGGAGGGACTCCACCTGGATGTTGGAGTCACTCTCGAGCGTCGCGAGCGAGACCGCCGGGATCCCGGCCGCGATCTGGGCCTCTCCGGTTTGCAGCTGCGTGACCCGGGTGGCTCCGTCGACGACGAACCGGACCTCGGCCGTCGCCAGGGCGACATCCCCGCCCCAGTAGTTCTCGTTGCGCTCGAGCGAGAGCGACTGGCCCGGCGCCTCGTCGACCACCGTGAAGGGCCCGGTGCAGGTGCCTTGGATGTCGATCTGCTTGCCCTCGTAGGCCTTCGGCGCCAGGATCCCGGTGTTCGGGCTGGCCATCCGCAACGGGAGCAGCACGTCAGCCGCCGGGGTGGTGACGTCTACGGTGGAGGCGTCGACCGCCTTGACGGCGGACACGAGGTCGGGGTTGAACGAACGAGCCGGTACCTTGGCGTCCAAGACGTGTTGGAGCGCGGCGACCACCGCATCGGCATCCATCGGCGTTCCGTCCTGGAACTGGACGCCGTCGCGCAACGTGAACTCCCACGTATTGGGCTTGACCTGCTCCCAGGACGTGGCGAGGCTCTCCGAGAGGGTGCCGTCCGCCTCGTACTTGAGGAGGGACTCCAGACAGCCGGCCCGCGAGAGCGTGATGCCGTCGTCTGTCTCCGGCGCCCAGGCTGCACGTGGCGTGAACTGGTCGACGTAGACGATGTTGCCGCCTCCCGACGCCTCCCCCGACCCATCGTTGTCGGAGTTGCCGCCTCCCATGCCGCAGGCCGTGACGGTGAGGGCGATCAGTGCGATCCCACTTGCCCAGCGAAGTCGAGCCATCTGTCGGTCTCCTCGTGTGTGCTGCGCCAGGGCGACGCAAAAACGATGTGTCCCAGACCACCACGTCGGCCTGTATGTTGTCAACAACCTGCAGTTGACTATCGTGCTAGGAAGCCTGCACAGTGGACACATGAGCGAGCGGCCGACATCGATCTGGACTCCGACTGGCGGGGCCTTTTGGGCCGACGAGTGGCAACCTCTGGGCGCGACACTTGACGTGCTCGACCCCGAGGACGGCACGACTGTCGGAACCGTCTCGGACTGCTCGGCCGCCGATGTCGACGCTGCCGTGACCGCTGTCGCGCGGTCGGTCCTCGACGGCGCCGACTGGCCGGTTTGGCAGCGCCGCGAGGCTCTCCAGCGGGCCACTGCTCTCCTCGTGCAGCGCCGCGAGGTCTTCGCCGAGCTGATATCACGCGAAGGCTGCAAGCCCGTTCGCGACGCCGACCGCGAGGTGCTGCGAGCCGTCGAGACGGTCCGCCTGTCGGCCGAGCAGGCCCATCGCCTGGAGGGTCGCACGCTCCCCTTCGGCGACACCCCCCGGGGCGAGGGACGCATTGGCTGGTACACCCGGGAACCGGTCGGTGTCATCGGCGCGATCACACCCTTCAACGACCCGCTCAACCTGGTAGCGCACAAGTTGGGGCCCGCGCTGATCGCGGGGAACGGTGTCGTGCTCAAGCCCGCCGAGCACACAGCCCTGACAGCCCTGGCATTCATCGACCTCCTGCTCGAGGCGGGAGTCCCGACCGGTCGGATCGCCGTGCTTCCGGGCCGGGGTGCGACGGTAGGTGCCGCGCTGGTTGGTCACCCGCTCGTCGACATGGTTTCGTTCACCGGAGGCTACGCCACTGGCAACGCAGTGGCTCGTGCTGCCGGAGCCAAGAAGTTGTTGATGGAGCTCGGTGGGAGCGGTGCGGTCATCGTCCTACCCGACGCGGACGTCGAGCGTGCGGCAGCCGCCGTGGTCGACGGCGCGTTCGGGGCGGCGGGCCAGAACTGCCTGTCCGTGCAGCGGGTGTTCGCCGCACCAGCGCTGTTCGACCGGATGGTTCAACTCGTCGTCGAGCGCACCGAGCGCCTTGTCGTCGGCAGCAAGGCCAACCCCACAACCGATCTGGGGCCGCTGATCGACGAGGCCGCCGCGGAACGGGTCGAGGCCTGGGTGGCCGAGGCTCTCGAGGCCGGCGCCACGGTCCGCACCGGGGCCAAACGCGACGGCGCGTTCTACTG
The DNA here is from genome assembly GCA_036524985.1 of Microlunatus sp. Classification (GTDB taxonomy): domain Bacteria; phylum Actinomycetota; class Actinomycetes; order Propionibacteriales; family Propionibacteriaceae; genus Microlunatus. The sequence continues at coordinate 15,519 of DATDBH010000043.1, forward strand.
GCCCACGGTACTCACCGGGGTCCCAGCCGGGGCCCGCGTGCTCACCGAGGAGGTCTTCGGGCCCGTGGTGTCGATCGAAGCCTACGGCTCGGTCGACTCCGCAGTCGCGGAGGTCAACCGCTCCGAGTACGGCCTACAGGCCGGCGTGTTCACCGGCAACATCGACTCCGCCCTCGACGTGGCCCGGCGGCTGCGCGTAGGTGGAGTGATGATCAACGACACCGGGGACTTCCGGATCGACGCCATGCCCTTCGGTGGCGGCAAGCACTCCGGCATCGGCCGCGAGGGGGTGCCGTTCGCCGTTGATGCCATGACCGAGCCCAAGATCATCGCCATCCGCCGTGGCGGCTGAGCGGCGCGACCCGCCGCACCAGCCCGGGCATTCCCCGACGCCCTCCCGCCGGGAGGCTCGCCGAGAGGCCCGACGCTACGACAGAGAGATCCTCGGGCTTGCCGTCCCGGCGCTCGGGGCGCTGCTGGCCGAGCCGCTCTTTCTGATCGCCGACAGTGCGATCATCGGGCACCTTGGCACCCAGCAGCTCGCCGGGCTGGGCATCGCGTCGGCGGTGCTGCTCAACGCGGTCTTCCTCTGCATCTTCCTGGCCCACGGCACCACTTCTGCGGTCGCTCGCCTGGCGGGAGCCGGCGACCTGCGACGCGCGCACACCCAAGGCGTGGACGGGATCTGGCTCGGGCTCTGCATCGGGATCGCGCTGGCCGCCCTCGGCATCCTCCTTGCCCCCGAGCTCGTCGACCTGCTGGGAGCATCAGAGGGCGCGCGTCCGTACGCGGTCACCTACCTGCGCGTCAGCCTCCTCGGGCTCCCTTCGATGCTGATCGTCCTCGCGGCCACCGGCGCGCTGCGGGGGTTGAAGGACACCCGGTCACCCTTGCTCGCGACCGGGATCGCGGCGCTCGCCAACGTGCCTCTCAACCTCCTGCTCGTCTACCCGCTCGGCCTCGGCGTGGCGGGTTCCGCACTCGGGACCGTGATCGCCCAGACCGGGGCCGCAGTCTGGTTGTGCGCGGTCGTGGTGCGGGGCGCCCGCCGGCACCAGGCACCGCTACGGCCGGACCGTCCGGGCATCCTTGCGGCCGCTGCCGCCAACGTGCCGCTGTTCGCCCGCACCGTCTTGTTGCGCATCGCGTTGCTGACGATGACGTTCGTGGCCGCCGCCGAGGGGGACGTCGCCATCGCCGGCCACCAGATCGCCTTTACGCTGTGGTACCTGCTTGCGATGCCGCCGGAGTCGTTCGCGATCGCCAGTCAAGCGATGGTCGGCCACGCGCTGGGCGCCTCCGACCCTGCCGCGGCGCGAGCGGCCAGTCGCCGAGCCCTCGCCTGGGGACTGGGCAGTGGGCTCGCGATCGCCGCGGTGGTGGTGGCCCTGCGCCCGGTCTACATCCCGCTCTTCACCGAGGACCCCGCGGTCCGCGAGTTGGTGTGGTCGCTGGCGGTCGTGGTGGCCGCGTCCCAGCCCGTCGGGGCGCTGCTCTACGTCCTGGACGGGATCCTGATCGGTGCCGGCGACCTGCGCTACCTCGCGTGGACGATGCTGGTGGCGCTCCTGGTCTTCGTGCCCCTCGCTGCCGCGGTGTACGTGGCCGAAGCCGGCGTCGTGGCGCTGTGGTGGGCGCTGACCGGCTGGCTGCTGGCCCGGCAGGTCGCCGTGGCCTTGCGCTACTGGTCCGGCGCCTGGCTCCGGACCGGACCGGTGCGATAGCCACCGGGCCCGGGTTCAGCCGGCGGTCGCCGCCTCCACGGCAGCCCCCCAGATCGTGAGGGCCTCCTCGACGTGTGCCTCGGTAACGACCAGCGGCGGGATCATCCGCACCACATTGCCGAACGGGCCGCAAGTGAGCAGCAGCAGCCCGCGCTCGCCTGACTCCTGCTGGGCACGCAGGGCAGCGCCCGGGTCCGGCTGGCCGTCCGCGGTCACGAACTCGGAGGCGAGCATCAGGCCGAGGCCCCGGACGTCACCGATCCGCGGGTTGGCGGCGCCGACCTTCTCCAAGCCGGAACCGAGGGCGGCGCCCACCACGCGGGCGTTCTCGACGAGGTTCTCCTCCTGGATCACCTCGAGGGTCGCGATCGCGGCGGCGCAGGCGACCGCGTTCCCGCCGTACGTGCCACCCTGCGAGCCGGGCCAGGCCTTGGCCATCAGCTCGGCGGGCGCGGCAATGGCCGACAGTGGGAACCCGCTGGCCAGCCCCTTCGCGGTGACCAGGATGTCGGCTCGTACGCCGAAGTGGTCGTGTCCCCAGAACCGTCCCGTCCGCCCCCAGCCGGTCTGCACCTCGTCGAGGACCAGCAGGATGCCGTGGCGGTCGGCGCGCTCCCGGAGACCCTCCATGAAGGCCGTGTTCGCCGGCACGTAGCCGCCTTCACCGAGAACCGGCTCGACCAGGAAGGCGGCCGTCTCCGCGGGCGCACTCACCGTGGCCAAGACGTAGTCGAGCTCCCGCAACGCGAACTCGGTGGCCGTGGCCTCGTCCCAGCCGTACCGGTACGCCGTCGGGAACGGTGCCACCGCCACCCCGCCCATCAGCGGAGAGAAGCCGGCGCGGAACTTCGTCCCCGATGTGGTCATGGACGCGGCCCCGATGGTGCGTCCGTGGAACGATCCGTGGAACACCACGATGTTGGGCCGCGCCGTGGCGTGCCGGGCCAGCCGGAGCGCCGCCTCCACGGCCTCGCTGCCGGAGTTGCTGAAGAAGACCGAGTCGAGGTCGTCGGGCAACACCTCTCCCAGACGCTCGGCCAGCGTCAGCAGGGGGCGGTGCATGACGGTCGTGTACTGCCCGTGGATCAGCTTGGCCACCTGCTCCTGTGCCGCAGCGACCACACGCGGGTGACAGTGGCCCGTACTGGTCACCCCGATGCCAGCGGTGAAGTCGAGATAACGCCGTCCCGACTCGTCGTAGAGATGGACGCCCTCGCCTCGCTCGACCAGAACGGGGGTTGCCTGCTTCAGCAGCGGCGAGAGGTGCGCCATCGACCGACTCCTTGGTAGACTGTTGACAACCAACAATACCAGAGTCCTTCCTAGCATCGGAGACCCCTCATGGTCGACAGCGCCCGCGAGCGGCAGGTCGTCAGCGCCGTACCCACCGGCCTTCTCATCGGCGGCCAGTGGCGCCCCGCAGCGACCGGCGCGACCTTCACGGTTGAGGACCCGTCTACCGGCCAGGTCCTCACCGAGGTAGCAGACGCCACCAGCGCCGACGCCATGCAGGCGCTCGACGCGGCCTCGAAGGCGCAACCCGGATGGGCCGCGGTAGCGCCGCGGGAGCGCAGCGAGATCCTCCGCCGGGCCTATGACCTCCTGCTGGAGCGCCAGGAGGACCTGGCGCTGTTGATGACGCTGGAGATGGGCAAGCCTCTGCCCGAGGCGCGCGGGGAGATCGCCTACGCGGCGGAGTTCCTCCGCTGGTTCTCCGAGGAGGCCGTGCGCATCGAGGGCGGGTACGCCGTCTCTCCCACGGGTCAGGGGCGCTTCCTCATCATGCGCCAACCGGTGGGGCCATGCCTCCTGATCACGCCCTGGAACTTCCCGATGGCGATGGGCACCCGCAAGATCGGCCCGGCGGTCGCGGCCGGATGCACCATGGTCGTCAAGCCCGCCGAGCAGACCCCCCTGTCGATGCTGGCGCTCGCCGCGATCTTCCAGGAGGCCGGGCTTCCAGACGGCGTGCTGAACCTGGTCACCACCTCGGACCCCGGCGCCGTGACGGCGCCGATGATCCGCGACGGCCGGGCCCGCAAGCTGTCCTTCACCGGCTCGACCGCGGTGGGACGCAAGCTGCTCGAGCAGTGCGCGGACCAGGTGATGCGCACCTCCATGGAGCTGGGCGGCAATGCCCCGTTCCTCGTCTTCGAGGACGCCGATCTCGACGCCGCCGTCGAGGGCGCGATGCTGGCCAAGATGCGCAACACCGGCGAGGCCTGCACAGCCGCCAATCGGTTCTACGTGCACGCCACGGTGGTCGAGGAGTTCGCCGGCCGACTGGCCGAGCGGATGGCGGCGCTGCCCATCGGCCGCGGGGTCGAGGAGGGGGTTGTGGTCGGTCCGCTGATCGACGAGGACGCGCGTCAGAAGGTCTCCACGCTTGTCGACGACGCGGTGCGCGGCGGTGCCGCGATAGTGGTCGGTGGCGAGCCGGTCGCAGGTGACGGCTACTTCTACAAGCCGACGGTCCTGACGGGAGTACGCGCTGACGCACAGATGCGGCATGACGAGATCTTCGGTCCCGTAGCACCCATCAGCTCCTTCGAGACCGAGGAGGAGGCGGTCAACGCCGCCAACGACACCGAGTACGGTCTGGTCGCCTACGTGTTCACCCGCGACCTCGACCGGGCGATCCGGGTCAGTGAGCGGCTGGAGACCGGCATGGTCGGCCTCAACCAGGGCATCGTCTCGAACCCGGCGGCTCCCTTCGGTGGGGTGAAGCATTCGGGGCTCGGCCGCGAGGGCGGTCACGTGGGCATCGAGGAGTTCCTGGAGACGAAGTTCGTCGCCTTGGCGACGACGGCCTGATCGGCGCGACGGTGAACACCACGGTTCCGGGGCGACGCATCGCCCTCATTCCCGGGGACGGTATCGGCGCCGAGGTCGCAGCCTCGGCACGGATCGTGCTGGCGACGCTGGACGAGCGCCACGACCTGGCCTTGCGGATCGACGAGTTCGACTGGTCGTGCGAGCGCTACCTCGCCGAGGGCGCGTTGATGCCCGCCGATGGGCTGGACACCTTGCGCCGATACGACGCTGTCCTGCTCGGCGCTGTCGGCTGGCCCGGCGTACCCGACCATGTCTCCCTGTGGGGCCTGCTGATCCCGATCCGGCGTGCCTTCGGGCAGTACGTGAACCTCCGGCCGGTCCGCTCGTTCGAGGGCGTGACCAGTCCCCTGGCCGACGGGGCCAACCGGCCCATCGACCTGGTCATCGTCCGGGAGAACAACGAGGGCGAGTACAGCGAGCTCGGTGGCCGCTTCAACCGAGGGCTGCCGGATGAGACCGCGATCCAGGAGGCGGTCTTCACCAGGCGTGGCATCAGCCGCATCGCGGACTACGCCCTCTCGCTGGCCGCAGACCGCGGCCGGCGTCTGACCTCGGCAACCAAGTCCAACGGGCTCGTCCACAGCATGCCGTTCTGGGACGAGGTGGTGCGCGAACGCGCCGCGCTGCAGCCCGAGGTCCAGCTCGTGGAAGAGCACGTCGACGCCCTCGCGGCGAAGCTGGTCTTGAGGCCGGAGTCGTTCGACGTGATCGTGGCCAGCAACCTCTTCGGCGACATCCTCAGCGACCTGGCCGCCGGCGCCGCCGGCAGCATCGGCATCGCCCCGTCGGGCAACCTCGACCCCACCGGTGAGCACCCGTCGATGTTCGAGCCCGTCCACGGGTCGGCTCCAGACATCGCCGGCAAGGGGATCGCCAACCCGGTGGGCATGTTGTGGTCCACCGTCCTGATGCTCGAGCACCTCGGGGCTCGCGAGGCCGCGGCCCGGTTGATGTCGGCGATCGAGGAGTCGTTGCGGGACCCGGCTACTCGCACCGCGGACGTGGGCGGCACTGCGACGACCGAGCAGGTCACCTCCGCGGTCGTCGGGCTGCTGGACGCTTGACTCAGGTCACGCGTGGGTGCCCAGCGCGCAGAAGAAGTCCTCGATGAGCAGGTCGGTCGCGACGGATCCAGCCACGGCCCTCAACGCAGGCACTCCTCCGTGGAGTAGTCAGGCCCGGCTCTGCCGACCGCGTCCGGCAGATTCCACTCGTCGTCGAGCCGGGACAGCTCGTCTCGGGCATTGACTGCGACGGCCGCAATGAGCCGCCCTCGGCGATGCATCGCCACGATCGCCCGGTTGTCTTGGATCGAGCCCCAGACGACCTCGCTCGTGTCGGCCTTGGACGGAAAGCCGACCGCGCGGATGGCAACACCTTGGATGGTGGTGCCGAAGACTGGGAGTTCGCTCTGCGGGCGTCCACGGGACGGGCCGACCAGGAGGTTCGTCGCCGCGACGCCGGCCTGGTGCCGCGCGCTGGCCCAGTGCTCCACGCGGACCGCCTCTCCATCGAGCGCGGGGTGAGGCGCCCGGACGACATCTCCGACGCCGACCACGACGTCGGAGCCGTTTGCGTGCAGGGTGGCGCTGCAGTTCAGCCCGTCAGTGACGGACAGGCCGCTGCCGAGGAGCCACTCGGTGTTGGGCTGCGTTCCTGTCGCCAGGACGACGACGTCGGCGTCCAACCGCTGCCCGGTGTTCAGGCGAGCTCCGCGGACCTGGCCTGCGTGCACGTCGAGGGCGCTCAGGCGTGTGCTTGACAGCAGCCGCACGCCGTTCTCGAGGTGCAACGTGCGGAGATGTTCCGCGACGCGGACGCCGAGCGCTCGCGCGGTAGGTAGCTGTGAGCTGTCCACCAGGGTGGTCGGATGCCCGGCCGCCGTCGCGATGGAGGCGACCTCGGCGCCGATCAGTCCACCTCCGACGACCACCACCCGGCGCCTTCCACCCGCGAGAGTGGCTCGGAGGGCTGTGCTGTCCTCGACGGTCCGCAGGACGAAGACGCCTTCGACCTCGGGACTGATCGAGGAGGGGACCCGTGGGCGGGAGCCGGTGGCCACCACCAGACCGTCGAAGTGGGCCCGATCGCCATCGTCGAGGGTGACGTATCGGCCAGCCAGGTCGAGGCTTGTGGCGCTCCGTCCGAGTCGCCAGTCGACGTCGAGATCACTAGGCTCGATCTCCAAGCCGTTCCGGTCAAGCTCGCCGGTGAGAAAGGCCTTCGACAGTGGAAACCGGTCGTAGGGCCGATGAAGCTCTGCACCAAGGACCGTCAGGTCACCGGCAAAGCCGAGGCGGCGCAAGCACTTCGCTGCCTGATGTCCGGCGAGCGAACCTCCGACCACGAGGACTCGTTTCATGCGGCTTGTCCTTGCCCGTCGTTAGCCCGGCAGCGCTCTAGGGCGCATCGGCCCCCTAGGCACGGCATGGGCTGCATGTGGCTCAGATGCCGAGCATCGTGTTGAGCTCGTCGAGGGACTTCACCGTCACCAGGCCGTAACCCGGCGGCACCGGGTCGTAGCCACGGTCCAGCAGCACCAGGTTGCGAAACCCCATGTCGTGCATCGGCAGGGGGTCATAGCGGGTGTGCGAGGACACGTGCACGAAGTCCTCGGGCTTGGCGTCCAGCTGCTCCAGCATGTACTCGAACGCGCCGTACCGAGGCTTGTAGTAGCCGGCCTGCTCCGCGGTGAAGACGGCGTGGAAGTCCGCACCCAGCCGCGGCACACTCTCCGCGAGGTAGGAGTCGTCGGCGTTGGACAAGATCACCAGCTTGTAGTGCTCGCCCATCTTCTTCAGCGGCGCCGGCACATCGGGGTGTGGGCCCCAGCTCCTGACCCCGTCGGCGAAACGCTTCCCCGCGCTGGGGTCGGACTCGATCCCCCACTTGCGGCAGACCCGGTCGAAGGCGTCCTGCAGCACCTGATCGTAGGGGTAGTACTCACCGCACACCTGGTCATAACGGTAGCCACGGAACTCGGCCACGAACTGGTCCCACTGCTCCGCGGGGATCTGGTCGCCGACCAGCTCCTTGGTGATCGGGGTCATCGGCCAGCTGATCAAGGTGCCGTAGCAGTCGAACGAGACGTACTTCGGACGGAACGTCGGGGTGCTCATCGGGGTGCCTCCAGGCGGTTGTGATGTCGAAAATGGCTGCTCTGACGGGCTGTCGTCACCCCACGACGCTGATCCCCATCGCCAAGCCCACGAGGTAGGTGGCGCCGGCGGCGAGCGCTCCGAAGCCCAGCTGTCGCAGCGCGCTGAGCCACCACGGCATCACCGTCGTCAAGGAGGCAAGGGCCCCGGCGACCAACAGTCCCAGCCCGCCCATTGCCAGTGCCGCCACGAGTGAGGTGAAGCCCAGCAGGTACGGGATCAGCGGAACGAGGGCACCGGTTGAGAAGGTGATGAACGACGACACCGCGGCCACCCTTGGTGAGGGCTTGTCACGCGGGTCCAGACCGAGCTCCTGGGTGACGTGCACGAGGGCGGCGTTCTCCACATCGCTGTGGACGTCTCGTGCCGCCGTTGCAGCGGTCGCCTTGGACATGCCCATGCTCCTGAACATGCTCGCGAGCTCGCGTTCCTCTTCGGCCGGATGCCGGTCGATCTCCTCGCGCTCCTTGACCCACTCACGATCAAGCTGCTCGTTCTGGGTCTTGACCGACGTGTACTCGCCCATGGCCATCGAGAAGGCGCCGGCCACCAGGCCGGCGACACCGGTCAGCACGATGAGACTGGCGCTGGCGCCTGCGGCGCCCACACCCGCCACGAGCGCGATGTTGGTCACCAGTCCATCCATGCCGCCAAACACCGAAGCACGCAGCGCACCGCCGGACACGTCGGCGTGGGTGTGGCCCACCTCCGCGACTCCGGTCTTCATCTGGGAATCGTTCATAGGGAAGATGGTAGATGATGTGTTGACTGTTGACAATCTAGCGAAGGGTGACCTTCCGGCTGCCGTCCAGGCTGCTCCTTGATCAACCCCGACGCGGTCCGGGGAAACCGGCCGATCGAACTGGTGATCGTGCGAACACCAACACCCTGGCCGCCGCGCTGATCGGCTTCCTGCTCGGCGGCCTCACGGTCTCCATCGCCGCCGAGCTCGAGGACGACGACCCGCCACCCTCCCACGGCTCGAGCAGCCACGAGCCCGACCGATCGTCCGAACCGGGGATGAAGATGAGCCACAGCCGGGCGCGCACGCCCTCCGCGGATGAGGTGAGCGCACTGCCGACGACACTCGTCACGCTCGAGGACATCCACGCGGCTCAGGCGCGCATCCGCAATACGTGCTTGCGGACCCCGGTCCTTGACGTTCCTCATCCGGTCGGCGGCGCGCCGCTCTGGCTCAAGGTCGAATCCCTGCAGCGCCCTGGTTCCTTCAAGCTGCGCGGTGCCGTGAACGCGGTCGCCGGACTCGGGCACGAGGCGAAGACCTCCGGGGTGGTCACGTACTCCGCCGGCAACCACGGCCTGGCCCTGGCGCAGGCGGCTCGGACGGCTGGCGCCTCAGCCACGGTGGTGATGCCCGAGACCGCCTCCGCGGTGAAGATCCGCGGCACGCGGGCCCTGGGGGCAGCCGTGGTGCTGCGCCCTCCTGACGAGTTCGTGGCCTACGCAAAACGCCTGGCCACAGTCGAAGGTCGCGCTCTGGTGACGCCGTTCGACGATCCATGGGTGATCGCCGGACAAGGCACGGTCGGATCCGAGCTGCTCGATCAGGTCGATGACATGGACGTGGTCGTGGTGCCGGTTGGCGGCGGTGGCCTCATCGCCGGCGTCGCCGTCGCGCTGAAGAGCAGCCGACCCGCTGTCAGGGTGGTCGGCGTCGAGCCGGCACTGGCCGGAGACCTCGCCGAGGGCTACGCCACCGGTGAGCGAGCCGTGTGGTCGAGGGTCCTGACCGGACGGACGATCGCCGATGGACTTCGCGCCGCCGCGGTCGGCGAACTGCCATGAGCCCACATCACGGCCCTGGTGAATGACGTCGTGACGGTGTCGGAAGAGTCGATCGTGTCAGCGATGGGGTGGCTGGCCGCGGACGCAAGGATCGTCGTGGAGCCGAGTGGAGCGGTTGCGACCGCTGCGGTCCTCGAGCACGGACATCGACTCGGCTCCGGGACCACGGGTTGCGGTGGTCACCGGCGGAAACATCGATCTGCAGATCTTCGCTTCGCTGGTCGGAAGTCGGCCGACCGTCGACTGACCACCTATCTCGAGTCGACGGTCTCAGACGTTGGCGTACTTGGCGGGATCGGCGTCCCAGAGGGGTCCGCACGCCGCACAGCAGAACCAGTACCGCTGCCCTTCGTAGTCGCGGTAGAGGCCGGCGGCCTCAGCCTCGGCCTTCACGACCATGCTGCCCGGCATCACCACACACTCGGCGATCTCGTCACTGGACAGGTTGGCGGTGGAGTCAGCAGCAGCTGTGCTGTGGCCATGGCCATGGCCATGGCCGTGGCCGTGGTCGTGGCCGTGGTCGTGGCTGTGCTCGTGGTTCTCCGACATGGTGGTGGAGGCCTTTCAGTGATGGGGTAAGGCGAACAGCAGGGCTGAACGATGGTGTCCGGTTCACATCACCATATACCCTACCCCCCAGGGGCATCCAGCCCTAAGGTATCGGAGGTCGACCACGTGATCGAGACCAGCGCGGGCGTGGTGGTGGCCGGCGCGGGCGCTGCCGGCCACAGTGCCGCCCGGACGCTCCGCCAGGAGGGCTACACCGGTCCGCTCACCGTCCTGCACCACGAAGCACACGCGCCCTACAACCGGACCCTGGTCAACAAGGCAGTCCTTCAAGGGCTTCTCACCGCCGCACAGGTCGCTCTCCCGTCTCTGGACGACCTGGATGTGCACCTCGTCCGTGCAGGCGTCCACACCATCGAGCCCGATGACTCGGTGCTCGTGTTGGACAACGGGGAGCGGTTGCCGTACTCCATATTGATCGCCGCGACCGGCAGTACGCCGCGTCCGCACAACGCCTATCTCGGCGAGGCTGCGCGGCTGGTGCACATCCACACGATCGACGACGCGGCGCGGATCCGCGACTGGTTCCGCGAAGACCCGGGTGCCACGGCCGTCACGTTGCTCGGCGCGGGTTTCATCGGCGCGGAGACCGCCAGCTACCTGACGGATGCCGGTGCCGCGGTTCACCTCGTATCCCGGCCGACGGTCCCCCTCGCCGGCGCACTCGGGGGGCGCATCGCGCGACGCGTCACCGAGCTGCATGCCGAGCATGTGACGACCCACTTCGGTCGTCAGGTCCGCGCAGTCTCCGGCGGCGCGGACTCGGTCACGGTCACCCTTGACGATGGACACATCCTGGAGTCCGACCTGGCCGTCGTAGCCCACGGCACGGTTCCGGCGACCGCCTGGACGACCGACACCGAGACGGGCATCGCCGTGGACGATCGCTTGCGAGCCGTAGGCCTTCGCCACGTGTACGCCGCCGGAGGCGTTGCCGTGCACACCGCCCGGACGGGCCGTTCCTACCGCATCGACCACTGGGACGCCGCCAGCGGCCAGGGAGCTCACGCCGCGAAGGCGCTGCTCCACGACCACGCCGGCGGCGAGGACCCTGGCCCCTACGTTCCGTCCACCGGCTACAACTTCAGGATCTATCGACATGCGATCGCCGCCTACGGGGTCGCCCTGCCGGGCGCGGTGGAGCGCCAGCATCCGACGGGTAGCGCCGACGGCCTCCTCACCGCCTTCCACGAGCCGGGGCAGCAGGCGATGACCGCCACCGCGGCATTCGACGCGTCGCGGGAGCTGTTGGCGCTCCGCGGCCAACTGGAACGCCCATGAGTACTTCTACCGAACGA
>DATDBH010000044.1:0-12556 GCA_036524985.1 Microlunatus sp.
TGAGGTCGGGTCGGTTCATGCTGGCCCACGACGACGTAGGTAGGAGTGAAGACGACGATGGAGTTCAGGTATCTCGGCAACAGCGGTCTGAAGGTCTCGGAGATCAGCTACGGCAACTGGGTGACCCACGGTTCGCAGGTCGAGGCGGAGAAGGCGACGGTCTGCGTGCGGGCCGCCCTCGAGGCGGGCATCACGACGTTCGACACCGCGGACGTGTACGCCAACACCAAGGCCGAGGAGATCCTCGGGAACGCGTTGGCCGGCCAGCGCCGGGAGAGTCTGGAGATCTTCACCAAGGTCTACTTCCCGACCGGTCCAGAGGGACCCAACGACACCGGGCTGTCGCGCAAGCACATCCACGAGTCGATCAACGGCTCGCTGAAGCGGCTGCAGACCGACTACGTCGACCTCTACCAGGCCCATCGGTACGACCACTTCACGCCGCTGGAGGAGACCATGGAGGCCTTCGCCGACGTCGTTCGCGCCGGCAAGGCGCTCTACATCGGGGTCAGCGAGTGGACTCCCGACCAGCTGCGTGCGGGTCATGCCCTGGCCCGTGAGCTGCGGATCCCGTTCGTGTCGAACCAGCCGCAGTACAGCGCGCTCTACCGGGTGATCGAGGACGAGGTCGTGCCGACCAGCCGCGAGCTGGGCATCAGCCAGGTCGTGTTCTCCCCCATCGCCCAGGGCGTGCTGACCGGCAAGTACCTCCCGGGCCGGCCGGTGCCGGAAGGATCGCGGGCCACCGACCCGGACGGCTCGGCGTTCATCAAGAACCTGCTGACCGACGACACCTTGACCAAGGTCCAGCAACTCCAGCCGCTGGCCGACGCCGAGGGTCTGACCATGGCCCAGCTGGCCGTCGCCTGGGTGCTGCAGAACGACAACGTCGCCACCGCCATCACCGGCGGCTCCCGTCCCGAGCAGATCACCGCGAACGCGGAGGCCGCCGGGAAGAGGCTCTCGCCGGACACGCTGGCGGGAGTCGACGCCGCCTTGGGCGACGCCGTCCAGCGTGACGGCTCGGTCGTGGGCAAGGCGTCGCCGACCAAGCGGCTGACCTGAGCGCGGAACGGAGACGGCGATGGGTTGGCGTTGGGTCGGCGTACCGAAGATCCCCAGCGAGCTCGAGCACTCCTGGCACAGCCAGGGCGATGCGGAGACGTGGCTGGGCGAGTTCTACCCCGAGCTCCGCGCGGCCGGAGTCCGGACGGTGACGCTGTACGAGGAGCAGCGGCTCGTCTACGGGCCGATGCCCCTCGATCCCGAGTGATCCGGCTCGCTCCGTGGTCGGCCGAGACGGCTGAATCCGGCGCGCGCGGATGGCATACGCTCCGACCATGATCGAGAGGCTGCGTTCATGACCGGAACACGCCTCGTCGCGGTCGGGCACTTCCAGCCGGAGCGGGTGGTCCCGAACTCCGAGCTGGAGACGATGGTCGAGACCAGCGACGAGTGGATCCAACGTCGGGTCGGGATCCAGGAGCGCCGTTGGGCGGCACCCGAGGAGACCGTCGACGTGATGGCGGAGAAGGCGGCCCTGGACACGCTCGCCAAGGCCGGCGTGGCCGCGGACCAGGTGGACCTGGTCATCGTGGCCACCTGCAGCGCCCTCGACCGGTCTCCCAACATGGCCTCCCGGGTCGCCCACCGGCTGGGTATCTCGGGCTTCCCGGCCACCATCGACGTCAACACCGCGTGCTCGGGGTTCCCGCATGCCGTCGCGCTGGCCCAGCACGCCATCGCCGCGGGCGCCGCCACCACGGCGCTGGTGATCGGCTCGGAGAAGCTCACCGACGTCACCGACTTCACCGACCGGACGACCTGTGTGCTGACCGCCGACGGGGCCGGGGCCTTCCTCCTCACGGCCGACCCGGTCGAGCACATCTCGCCCGTGGTCTGGGGCTGCGTACCGGAGATGGGCGATGCGGTCCGGATCGAGCGCGCCGACGGTGACAAGTTCGCTCAGAACGGGCGCGCGGTCTATCGGTGGACGACCTTCGAGCTCCCCCGCATCGCCCGCGAGGTGATCGATCGAGCCGAGCTCGCGCCGGAGGACGTGGCCGCGATCGTGCTGCACCAGGCCAACCTGCGCATCATCGAACCCCTGGCGGCCAAGATCGGGGCGGTGAACGCCATCGTCGCCACGGACGTCACCCACTCGGGCAACACCTCGGCCGCGTCGATCCCCCTGGCCCTGTCCAAGCTCCAGGAGGAGTCACCGCTGCCCTCGGGCGCACCGGTGCTGTTGTTCGCGTTCGGCGGCGGACTCGCGTACGCGGGCCAGGTCGTCCGGATGCCCTGATCGTGCCGACGCCCGACTACATCACCCAGCTCCGGGAGGTCTGGGGCCATCGCCCGCTCCTGCTGCCCGGAGTCTCGGGGGTCGTGCTGCGCGGCGACCCCGGGCACGAGCAGGTGCTGCTGGGTCAGCGCTCCGACAACGGCCGCTGGAGCGTGCCGGCCGGGATCGTGGAACCGGGTGAGCAGCCGGCCGACAGCCTCGTCCGCGAGCTCTGGGAGGAGACCCGGGTCACGGTGGCGGTCGAACGCCTGGTGAGCATGGTCGCCGATCGGGAGGTCACCTACCCGAACGGTGATCGCTGTCAGTACATCTCCTTGACGTTCCGCTGCCGGTACGTGTCCGGCGAGGCCGCGGTCGGCGACGAGGAGTCGCTGGCGGTCGGCTGGTTCGACGTCGACGCGCTGCCGGACGATCTCAGCGAGCGGGGTCGGGCACGGATCGCCTCGGCGCTGTCCGGCGATCCGGCCTGCGCGTTCGTCGTCTCCGCCTGATCCTCAGCTCGACCCGGCGGCCACGGGCGCGCGCTCACGACGTACGTCGGCGACGTACAACCCGGACCCGAACACGGCGACCAACAGCCCGATCCCGACGATCACCGGAGTGGCGTTGCGGGCATCGGCCGCCCTGGCTTCGTAGCTCTGGGCCGCGCTGCCGTCGGCCTTGGCGCAGGACTGACCCGGCCGCAGCTCCACCCCGCGGCAGGTCACGCTCGGATGCGCGCCGAGCGTGAACGGGTAGATCGCGACCAGCAACCCGGCGACGGCCAGCACCAGGTGCGCCAGGCGACGTCCACGCATCCTCACGGCTCCCGCACGCCGGGCGTGACGAACGGCGGCTTGGTGATCGTGAACGCCTCGCGCCGGCTCCGCACGTCGACCTGGACCTGCTCGTCGACCACGAACCTGGAGTCCAGCAGGGCCAACGCGATCCCGGTCTTCAGGGTCGGCGAGAACGTACCGGAGGTGATCGAGCCGATCTCGTGACCGTCGGCGTCGCGGACCAGCATCCCTGGCCGGGGGATCCCGCGACCGACCGCCCGCAACCCCCAGAGCAGGCGGTTCGGAGTGGCCTCCTTCTCCGCCCGCAGGGCGGCGTCGCCGAAGAACGCGTCCTTCTTCCAGCCGACCGCCCAGCCCAGCCGGGCCTGCACCGGGGAGATGTCGGGTGAGATGTCCTGACCGTGCAGCGGGTAGCCCATCTCGGTCCTCAGGGTGTCGCGCGCGCCGAGTCCGGCGAGCTGGATGCCGTACGGCTCCCCCGCCGAGACCACGGCGTCCCAGACGACACCGGCCTGCTCGCTGGGGACGACCAGCTCGTACCCGCGCTCACCGGTGTAGCCGGTGCGGCAGACCGTGAGCGGGACACCGGTCAGCTCGGCCCGGGCGAAGGACATGTAGCCGTGACCGGCCGGCAGTCCGACCGTCTGCAGCACCTCGTCGCTGTACGGGCCCTGCACCGCGAACACCGCGTACTCGTCGTGCTGATCCTCGACGCTGACACCGGCGGGAGCCGCCGACGTGAGCAGCCGGGCGACCTCCGCGCAGTTGCCGGCGTTCGGGATCAGGAAGACGTCGTCCGGTCCGTTGAGGTAGGCGATGAGATCGTCAACGACCCCGCCGTCGTCATTGCAGATCAGGGTGTACTGCGCCTGACCGGGAGCGATCTTTCGCAGATCGGCGGTCAGGCAGCGGTTCACGAAGTCGGCGGCCCTGGCGCCCGTGACGGCGATCTTGCCGAGGTGGCTGACGTCGAACAGGCCCACAGCGGTCCGCACGGCCGCGTGCTCGGCCAGGACGCCGGCACCGGCGTACTCCAGTGGCATCGACCAACCACCGAACTCCGAGAACTTCGCACCGGCAGCCTCGTGCCGGTCGTGGACGGGAGACCGCTTCGACACGCAGGCGAACCTACCCCACTACTGTGGGCGGTGCTCTACATCCGCCCAGGGTGTGCCGCCGAGTGAAACCGCGAGTCAAGGAGTGCCTGTGCCCGTGCCCAGTCTGCCGACCCTCACCGTCGCCAAGACGACCGACAAGGCGGCCACGGCCCTCGTGGTCGGCTACGGAGCCGACGGCGTGGTGGGTGCGCCCGGCGACCTCGACCGGGAGTACGGCAAGCGGCTGGGTCTCGAGCTGAGCGCCCTCGCCGCGAGCGTCGGCGCGAAGGCCGAGGCCGGCCACACCCGGACGCTGCCCGCCGTGGGCGGCTGGCCCGTGGTCGTCGTGGTCGGGCTGGGCGAGGAGACGCCGACTCCGGAGGACCTCCGGCTGGCGGCGGGGGCCGGCGTGAAGCAGGCCGCCAAGCAGAGCGACGGTGGGGCGGTCATCGCCGTCTCGCTCGGCGCCGACGAGCCCGAGACCGTCCAGGCCGTCGCCGAAGGGGCCGTGCTCGGGAGCTATCGCTACCTCCCGATCAGCACCGGCGACCAGGGACCTGCCGCGGTGGCCTCGATCACCGTGGTGACCCCGCTGGCGGGGCGCCGCGTGGCCACCACCGAGTCCGTGACGAGCGCTCAGGCGATCGCGCAGTCGGTGGTCGCGGCCCGCGAGTGGGTGAACATCCCTCCGAACCTGCTGTACCCCGCCTCGTTCGCCGAGGAGGCCAAGACCTTCCTCAAGGACACGCGGGTCTCCGTCGAGGTGCTGGACGACAAGGCGCTGACGAAGGGTGGCTACGGCGGCATCCTCGCCGTGGGTGGCGGCTCCTCGCGACCGCCCCGGCTGGTGCGGCTGGCGTACGCGCCGCGAGGGGCCAAGCACCATCTGGCGCTCGTCGGCAAGGGGATCACCTTCGACTCGGGCGGTCTGAACCTGAAGCCCGGCGACAGCATGTACACGATGAAGTGCGACATGGCCGGCGCCGCCGCCGTGATCGCCGCGGTCAAGGCGATCGCGGAGCTCGGACTGCGGGTGAAGGTCACCGCGTACGCGTCGCTGGCCGAGAACCTGCCGTCGGACACGTCCTACCGGCCGTCCGATGTGCTGACCATGTACGGCGGCAAGACCGTGGAGAACGGCAACACCGACGCCGAGGGTCGACTCGTGATGGCCGACGCGATCGCCCGGGCCAGCGAGGACGCACCCGATCTGATTGTCGACGTGGCCACCCTGACGGGAGCGGCGATCGTCGCGCTCGGCGACAAGACGGCGGGGTTGATGGCCAGCGACGACGACACTGCCGACCGGGTGCTGGACGCGGCCGAGGCGGCCGGCGAGGACGTCTGGCAGCTGCCGATCCCCAAGCACATCCGCGGCAAGCTCGATTCCAAGGTGGCCGACATCCGTTCCACCGGCGGTGACCGGGCCGGCGGGGCGCTGGTGGCGGCGGCGTTCCTACGAGAGTTCGTCGGCGAGGGCATCGCCTGGGCGCACCTGGACATCGCCGGTCCGGCGTGGACCGACGGCGGCGGCAGTGGCTACATCTCACCCGGCGGCACGGGGTTCGGGGTTCGCACGCTGGTCGCGCTGGCACGCTCCCTGGAGGACTGACCTCAGCGCACGACGAACGAGCGGCCCAGAGCGCCGGCGAGCAGCGCGATCGACACAGCCTCAGCGCAGCGGAAGACGGCGCGGCCGGGAGTGCAGGAGCGGATCAGGTCGGGACACGCTCTTCGTCCCGGCCCGAGCAGCGACGAACGAGCGGCCCAGAGCGCCGGCGAGCAGCGCGATCGACACAGCTCAGCGCAGGTCGGGGTGCTTCTTGTTGCGGGTGTTGTAGTCCCGCATCCGCTGCGGGTAGCCGACCACCGCGGCGTCGTAGCCGGGGATCTGCAGGCTCTCGGCGAACTTGTGGCCCCACTCCGGGGACGGCACCACCCGGCGGGTCCACTCGCCGTCCCAGGCGACCAGCAGCAGGGTGGTCTGGGTGACCGACGTGCGCGGCTCGACGAAGGCCTCGACGCCTCGATGCGAGCGAGCGAACTCGGTCAAGTGCATCGTGACGGCGTCGTCGACCTTGCCCGACGGCTTGGCCGCGCCGCCACCCCGCCGCAGCTTCTGGGTGCCACGCTTCCACCAGCCCATGCAGCCATTATGTAGGTCGCGTCCTAGCGCGGTGCTTTCCTCACTCGCTGTTCGCGCCGCTCGCGGGGGAGAGCTCGGCCAGCACCTCCCTCAGCTGGTCGACGGCCCAGCTGAGCTCGTCGGCGGTGACCACCAGCGGGGGCGCCAGGCGGATCGTCGAGCCGTGGGTGTCCTTGACCAGGATCCCGCGGGCCATCAGGCGCTCACTGACCTCCCGACCGGTGCCCAGGGCGGGATCGATGTCGGCTCCGGCCCAGAGGCCGATACAGCGCACCGCGGTGACGCCGTGGCCGATCAGTCCACGGAGTCCGTCGCCCAGCACCGCGCCGAGCTCGGTGGCCCGCCGCTGCCAGGAGCCGTCGGCCAGCATCCGGACGACACTCAGTCCGACGGCCGCGGCCAACGGGTTGCCGCCGAAGGTGGAGCCGTGCTGGCCCGGGTGCAGCACCCCGAGCACGTCGGCGTTGCCGACCACGGCCGAAACAGGCACCACCCCGCCGCCGAGCGCCTTGCCGAGCAGGTAGAGGTCCGGCACCACGCCGACGTGCTCCGAGGCGAACGTCGTCCCGGTCCGCCCCAGACCCGACTGGATCTCGTCGCAGATGAGCAGCATCTGCCGGCGGTCACACAGTGCCCGCAGGCCCGGCAGGTAGTCGGCCGGCGGGATCACCACACCGCCCTCGCCCTGGATGGGCTCGACCAGAACCGCCACCGTGCTCTCGTCGCACGCGGCCTCCACAGCGGCCACGTCGCCGTACGGGACGATCCGGAAGCCGGGTGTGTACGGGCCGAAGCCCGCACGAGCGTCCGGGTCGTCGGAGAAGGAGATGATCGAGATCGTGCGGCCGTGGAAGTTGCCGGCCGCAACCACGATGCTCGGGTTCTCGATCCCCCGGACGTCATGGCCCCACTTGCGGGCGACCTTGAT
This sequence comes from Microlunatus sp., assembly GCA_036524985.1. Taxonomy (GTDB): domain Bacteria; phylum Actinomycetota; class Actinomycetes; order Propionibacteriales; family Propionibacteriaceae; genus Microlunatus. The sequence goes on from DATDBH010000044.1 coordinate 7,256, forward strand.
GCCGCTCTCCACCGCCTCGGCGCCGGTGTTCATCGGCAGCATCATGTCCTTGCCCGACAAGGCGCACAGCTCGGCTGCGAAAGACCCCAGCTGGTCGGAGTGGAAGGCTCGACTGACCAAGGTGACCCGGTCGAGCTGCGCCTTGGCCGCTTGCACCACGGTCGGGTTGCGGTGTCCGAAGTTGACCGCGGAGTAGGCCGCCAGGCAGTCGAGATAGCGCCGGCCGGTCACGTCGGTCACCCAGGCCCCCTCGGCCTCGGCGATGACCACCGGGAGCGGGTGGTAGTTGTGGGCGACGTGGGCGTCCTCGAGGGCGATCTCGGTGGCGGTGAGATCGGTCGGGGCGTCGGTCATGACGTCCATCATCACGCACTGACCTCCACGCCCTGCTCGACCCGCGGCAACGGACGGCGCAGCTCGAGCGTGCAGCACTTCACGCCGCCGCCACCCTTCAACAGCTCCGACAGCTCCACCGGTACGACGACGAAGCCGCGGGCCGTGAGCTGGGCGGCGAGGTCGGTGGCGGCGGCGGCGAGCACCACGTGCCGACCGTCGGAGACCGCGTTCAGACCCAGCACCGCCGCGTCGGCGGCGGTGGCGATGATGGCGTCCGGGTAGAGGGTGGCCAGCACGGCCTGGGAGACCGGCGAGAACGCCTCCGGGAAGTAGGCCACCGTGTGGTCATCGAGGACCACGAGCGCGGTGTCGAGGTGGTAGTAGCGCGGATCCACCAGATCGAGGCTGACCACCTCCAGGCCGGTGAGTCGGGCCACCTCGGTGTGCGCGGCCGGGCTGGTGCGGAACCCCGTACCGGCCAGGATCGTGTCGCCGACGACCAGGAAGTCGCCTTCGCCCTCGTTCACCTCCACCGGTGCGTAGACCGGGCCCAGACCGTGGGCGGAGAGCCAACCGGCGTACGCCTGCGACTCGGCGGCCCGCTGTGGGTACGCGAAGCGGGCGGCGACGGTGGCCGTCGCGGTGACCAGGGCGCCGTTGGCGGCGTACACCATGTCGGGCAGGCCCTCGACCGGGTCGAGCAGGTCGACCCGGTGCCCAAGCCGGCGGTAGGTGTCGACGAGTCCCTGCCACTGCCGCAGCGCCAGGTCGCGGTCGACCTCGACACCAGGGTGCATCCACGGGTTGATGGCGTACTCGACGGCGAAGTGCCGCGGCGGCGTCATCAGGTAGTGGCGTGGCCGCGGGCGGCGCTGCGTGCTGCCGGCCGGGGCATAGGCGAGATCTGTCATGGGCGGAGCCTCTCGGGAGCGCAGGAGCGATGGTGAGCGACCTGCCCACCTGACCGAGGCAGTGCCGGGTCGCTCAGAATCGCGACGAACGAGTGAGACACCGCGGAGCTCATGCATCGCGGAGCGCGACCCGTGCGTACTGTCATGGTGTGGAGCTCCGATCGACGCGAGAGCGGGTGGGTTTCCCCGGGCCGGTCTGAGGTGGGGCGCGGTGGTCCTCAGCCTAGAAACTCCTCCTGGCGCAATCAATCGTCGGATCTTGCGAGTTCTGCCCCACAACCGGATGTTCGTTCTGCTTGAGCAGCGATTTGTTGCGCGGCTAGGTTGGACCTCATGGACGTCGTGGACGAACGCATCCTGCATCACCTGGTCCGCAATGCCCGCGCGACCTTCGCCGACATCGGCGCCGAGGTGAATCTCTCGGCTCCCGCGGTGAAGCGGCGGGTGGATCGGATGATCGCGGACGAGACGATCGCCGGCTTCACCACCATCGTCGATCCGGAGTCGCTGGGCTGGGGCACCGAGGCGTACGTGCAGGTCTACTGCAAGGGCACCGTCTCCCCGCAGGCCCTGTTCAACACCTGGGAGTCCATTCCCGAAGTGGTCAGTGCCTCGACCGTCACCGGCCAAGCCGACGCGATCCTGCGCGTCCGGGCCCGCAACGTCCGCGACCTCGAGCGGGCGCTCGAGCGGATCCGCGGCGACGACACCATCGACCACACGGAGTCGATCATCGTGCTGTCCCGGCTGATCGAACGGGGCTAGTCTCCGCACCTCCCTGCGCGAGCGGCGATAACTTTGCTCCCATGATTGATGAGCCGGACGTCGTCGTCCTCGGCGGTGGCAGCGGCGGTTACGCGGCTGCGCTGCGCGCCGCCCAGCTCGGCCTGCGCGTGACCCTGGTGGAGAAGGGCAAGCTCGGCGGCACCTGCCTGCATCGTGGCTGCATCCCGACCAAGGCCATCCTGCACGCCGCCGAAGTCGCCGATGCGGCCCGGCACGGCAGCCAGTTCGGTGTCCACGCCACGCTCGATCGGATCGACGCGAAGGAGATCACCGCGTACGCCGACTCGGTGGTGACCCGGCTCTTCAAAGGCCTCACCGGACTGGTCAAGGGTCGTGGCATCACCGTGGTGGAGGGCGAGGGACGGCTGGACAAGGGATCGGACGGTGCCATCGGCGTGCGGGTCGGCGCCGAGCTGATCGCCGCACCCGCCACCGTGCTGGCCAGCGGGTCGATGTCCAAGTCCCTGCCCGGCCTGCAGATCGACGGCACCCGGGTGCTGTCCAGCGAACACGCCCTGCGGTTGGCAGCACTGCCCGTCCGGGCGGTGGTTCTGGGCGGCGGGGTGATCGGCGCCGAGTTCGCCTCCGCCTGGACCTCGCTGGGGGTCGACGTGACCATCGTCGAGGCACTTCCCCGTCTGCTGGCCGGTGAGGAGCCGGAGATCTCGGCGGCGGTCGAACGTGCGTTCCGCAAGCGGGGGGTGACGGTGCGGACGGGCGTCGGGGTGGCCGAGGTGGCCACCACGGATGACGGCGTGACAATGCGGCTGGCCGACGGGGCCGAGGTCTCCGGCGATCTGGTCCTGGTCGCGGTCGGCCGGGGACCGGTGAGCGAGGGCCTCGGCTACGCGGAGTCCGGGATCGACCTGGACCGTGGCTTCGTCCGGGTCGACGACCGGCTCCAGACCTCCGTACCGGGGGTGTACGCCGTCGGGGACCTGGTCGCCGGTCCGCAGCTCGCGCACCGCGGGTTCGCGCACGGGATCTTCGTCGCCGAGGAGGTCGCCCATCTGGCGGGCCGGCTCGATCGGGCTCCGGTCCCGGTCCGCGACCGCGATCTCGCCCGGGTGACCTACAGCGACCCGGAGGTCGCCTCGGTGGGGCTGACCGAGGCGGCGGCGCGGGAGGCGTACGGCGACGTCGAGACCCTGACCTACGACCTGGCCGGGAACGGCAAGTCACAGATCCTGAGGACACAGGGTTTCGTGAAGCTCGTACGCCGGGTCGACGGCCCCGTGATCGGTGTGCACCTGGTCGGCTCCCGGGTCAGCGAGCTGATCTCAGAGGCTCAGCTGATCACCGGCTGGGAAGCCTTCCCCGAGGACGTCGCCACGCTCTCGCACGCCCATCCCACCCAGGCGGAGGCACTCGGCGAGGCGCATCTCGCCCTGGCCGGCAAGCCCCTGCACGCCCACGGCTGAGGCACCGCACGCCCACGGCTGAGGCACCGCACGCGCACGGCTGACGCGAGAGGGTCCGACCACGACCCGAGTGGGAGGCGTACGGCTGGGCCGTGAGCGGAGCGGGACGCCTATGACTAGGCTGAGCCACACCGTTACGCTCAGGTCACACGCGACCAGCGTCTGACCCCCCGGTTCTGCGCCAGAAGGAGTCCCACCACCTCATGTCGACCTCCGTAACTCTCCCCGCTCTCGGCGAAAGCGTCACTGAGGGCACCGTCACCCGGTGGCTGAAGCAGGTCGGCGACGCCGTGGAGGCCGACGAGCCGTTGCTCGAGGTCTCGACCGACAAGGTCGACACCGAGATCCCCTCGCCCGTGTCCGGCGTGCTGTTGGAGATCAAGGCCGCCGAGGACGAGACCGTCGAGGTCGGCGGCGAGCTCGCCGTGATCGGCGATGCCGACGAGGCCGCGGGCGGCGATGCCGGCGGTGGCGAGGCCCAGGCGGAGCCCGAGCCGGAGCCGGAGCCGGAGCCGACCGTGGAGGCCGACGAGCCGAAGGCGGCCGAGGCGAGCTCGAGTGGCCCCGCAGCCGGCACCGGCGGCGGTGGTGGCGGCGGCACCGAGGTGACCCTGCCGGCCCTGGGGGAGAGCGTGACCGAGGGCACGGTCAGCCGCTGGCTCAAGCAGGTCGGCGACACCGTCGAGACCGACGAGGCGCTGCTGGAGATCTCGACCGACAAGGTCGACACCGAGATCCCCTCGCCCGTGGCCGGCACGATCCTGGAGATCCGGGTCGCCGAGGACGAGACCGTCGAGGTCGGCGCCGTGCTGGTGGTGATCGGCGACGCCTCCCAGGCCGGCTCAGCCCCCGAGGCCGACGCGCCGGCGAACGAGACCGCCCAGGTCGACAGCGCGGACACGATCGAGGAGCAGACCGCCGCGGGTGACGAGGGCGGCCAGGCCCCGATCCCGGCGCAGCCGGAGACCAAGGCCCCCGAGCCCGAGGCGAAGGCCCCCGAACACGAGGAGAAGCCGGCCCCGGCCAAGGCCGAGCCGAGCGAGGGTGACCGCAGCTACGTGACCCCGTTGGTCCGCAAGCTCGCCGCCGAGCACAGCGTCGACCTGTCCTCGGTGACCGGGACCGGAGTCGGCGGACGGATCCGCAAGCAGGACGTGCTGGCTGCGGCCGACGAGGCCAAGAAGGCCGCCGAGGCTCCGGCACCCGCGGCCGCTCCCGCCGCCGCGTCAGCGCCCGCTCCGGCCGCCAAGAAGCCGGCCGCCGAGCCGAGCAACCTGCGCGGCACCACCGAGAAGCTGTCCCGGCTGCGCAAGACCATCGCCAAGCGGATGGTCGAGTCGTTGCAGGTCTCCGCCCAGCTGACCGCGACGGTCGAGGTCGACCTCACGGCCATCTCTCGGATCCGGGCGAAGGCCAAGGACGACTTCAAGGCGCGCGAGGGCGCCAGCCTGTCGTACCTGCCGTTCATCACCAAGGCGGCCATCGAGGCACTGAAGGTGTTCCCGAAGGTCAACGCGACCATCGACACCGAGGCCGGGGTGGTGACCTACCCCGACGCCGAGCACATCGGCATCGCGGTCGACACCGAGCGCGGCCTGCTGGTGCCGGTGATCAAGGACGCCGGCGACCTGAACCTCGCCGGGATCGCCAAGAAGATCGGCGACCTGGCTGCCCGCACCCGGCAGAGCAAGGTGGGTCCGGACGAACTCAGCGGGGGCACGTTCACCATCACCAACTACGGCTCCGCCGGGACGCTGATGGACACCCCGATCATCAACCAGCCGCAGGTCGCCATCCTCGGCACCGGCGCGCTGGTCAAGCGGCCGGTGGTGATCAAGGACGCCAAC
>DATDBH010000045.1:0-17360 GCA_036524985.1 Microlunatus sp.
GTGCGGAAGCGTGACTCACGCAGCTGTGAACCCGACCGGAGAACAGTACGAGATCGCGGCCGGCGGCCGCCACGCGGTCATCACCGAGGTGGGTGCGACCCTGCGCTCGTACGCGGTGGACGGTCGGGACGTGGTGCGCGGGTTCGCCGCTGACGAGGTCATCCACGGTGGGCGCGGTCAGCAGCTGCTGCCCTGGCCCAACCGGATCCGGGACGGTCGCTACACGTTCGACGGCGTGGCTCAGCAGCTGTCGCTGTCCGAGCCGGACCGGCACAACGCGATCCACGGACTCGTCCGACACGTGCCCTGGCGGCTCGTCGCGCACACCGCCGACCGGGTCGAGCAGCTGGTCAGGGTGTATCCGCAGTTGGGCTGGCCGGGGGCGATCGAGGCGACGATCGTCCACACCGTTGGTGACGACGGCGTGGTCACCGAGCTGACCGTGACCAACATCGGGGTGGGCCCGGTGCCCTTCGGGTACGCCGCTCACCCCTATCTGACGGTCGGTGAGGACACGGTCGACGACGTCGTGATCAGGGTCCCGGCCGAGCGCTACCTGGCCGTCGACGACCGGTTGCTGCCCCTCGACCTGATCCTCGTCGAGGGCCGGGACGAGGACCTGCGCACGGCCGAGGTGCTGGGTTCGCGCCGCTTCGACACGGCGCTGGCCGGGCTGGCCCGGGGCGCGGACGGCCGCTGGCGGGCCCGACTGCAGCGCGGGGACCGGTGGGCCGAGCTCTGGGCCGGCGAAGGCCTGGACTGGATCCAGGTGTTCACCGGCAACGACCGCCGCGACCTGTCGATCGCCCTCGAGCCGATGACCTGCGGACCCAATGCCTTCAACCCGGGTCCGACCCACGACGGCATGATCACCCTCCCGGCCGGGGGATCGGTGTCGTACGCGTGGGGCATCGACGGCGCCTGAATGCCGCATGGCGCCGACGCCCGGCTCGGCGCACGGGGAGCGAATCTTCGGCTGCCGACCGTGGAAGTAACCGAATCTCAACATCCGCTTCCCACCTCTGCCGCACTATCTCGTCTAGGGTCAGGCCATGGCGGAAGCGGCGGAGCCGGTTGACCTGAACGACCCCACCGAAGGGCCGTCGGTAGCCCCGGGAAGCACCGGGGAGCCGTTGGTCGTGCTCAGTGACGTCGACAAGTACTTCGGTGACCTACATGTCTTGCAGCACATCGATCTGACGGTGCACAAGGGCGAGGTCGTCGTGGTGCTCGGTCCCTCCGGGTCGGGCAAGTCGACGTTGTGTCGGGCGATCAACCGGTTGGAGACCATCCAGTCCGGCACCATCACCATCGACGGCACAGCTCTTCCGGAGGAGGGCAAAGCCCTTGCTCATCTCCGGGCCGACGTCGGCATGGTGTTCCAGTCGTTCAACCTCTTCGCCCACAAGACGATCCTCGAGAACGTCACCCTCGGCCCGATCAAGGTACGCAAGAAGTCCGCCGCCGACGCCAAGAAGCGCGGCATGGAGCTGCTGAAGCGGGTCGGGGTGGACAGCCAGGCCGACAAGTACCCCGCGCAGCTGTCCGGCGGCCAGCAGCAGCGGGTCGCCATCGCCCGCGCGCTGGCCATGGACCCGAAGGTGATCTTGTTCGACGAGCCGACGTCGGCGTTGGATCCCGAGATGGTCAACGAGGTCTTGGACGTGATGGTCGGTCTCGCCCGCCAGGGGATGACCATGATCGTCGTCACCCACGAGATGGGCTTCGCCCGCAAGGCCGCCAACCGGGTGGTGTTCATGGCCGACGGACAGATCGTCGAAGAGTCCGATCCCGAGACGTTCTTCACCGCCGCCAAGAGCAACCGCGCCAAGGACTTCCTGAGCAAGATCCTGACCCACTGATCGGTGCCCACCGACCACAGAGCTCAGCGACGAGCCCTACCAACGGAGGAATGCATGAAGTTGACCAAGCGGATTCTGGCCATCGGGGCCGGACTCCTACTCGCACTCCCGCTGGCTGCCTGCGGTGGTGACAGCGAAACAGGTGGCGAACCAGGTGGCGGCGGCAAGGTCGTCGTCGGCATCAAGTTCGACCAGCCCGGCCTCGGTCTGAAGGAGGGCGACACCTACACCGGCTTCGATGTCGAGGTCGCGAAGTACGTGGCCAAGGACCTCGGCTACACCGACGTCGAGTTCAAGGAGTCGCCGTCGGCTCAGCGGGAGACGCTGCTGCAGAGCGATCAGGTGAAGATGATCTTCGCCACCTACTCCATCACCGACGACCGCAAGCAGAAGATCTCCTTCGCCGGCCCGTACTTCATCGCCGGTCAGGACCTGCTGGTCAAGTCCGACAACACCGACATCACGGGCCCGGACAGCCTGAACGGCAAGAAGCTCTGCTCGGTGACCGGATCGACCTCGGCCAAGAAGATCAAGGACAACTACTCCTCAGGTGTCCAGCTGCAGGAGTTCGACACCTACAGCAAGTGCGTGGAGGCCCTGAACGCGGGACAGATCGACGCGGTCACCACCGACAACGTCATCCTGGCGGGCTTCGCGGCCCAGTCGCAGTACCAGGGCAAGCTCAAGGTCGTCGGCAAGCCGTTCTCCGAGGAGCGCTACGGCGTCGGCATCAAGAAGGGCGACACCGAGCTGTGCGACAAGATCAACGGCGCGCTGGAGAAGATGGTGTCCGACGGCTCGTGGGAGAAGGCGATCGCCGACACGGTCGGGGCCTCAGGATTCAAGCCCGACTCCGCCACCAACCCGCCCAAGCCGGACGCCTGCAGCTAGTCCGCCTCTGTGTGATCACTCCTGATCGGGTCGGGGAGGACCGGCGTCCTCCTCGACCTGATCACGATCCCTGCGCCTGTTGACCAACGAGCTGGAGGTGCGAGCCGATGGATGCTCTGCAGACCTTGCTGAGTGAGTACGACGTCGTCGCCGCGTTCTGGATGACGATCAAGCTCACCTTCTTCGGTGCGATCGGGGCGTTCATCATCGGCACCGTCATCGCCATCATGCGGGTGTCTCCGGTCAAGGTCTTCCAGACCTTCGGCACCGCGTACGTCACCCTGGTCCGGAACACGCCCCTGACCCTGCTGGTGTTCGCCTGCGCGTTCGGACTGGCGATCACACTCCAGGTCAACCTGGCCCCGGAGGACTCCCCCACCTTCATCGTGGACAACAACTTCCGCTGGGGTGTCGTCGCGCTCGCCATCTACCACGCCTCGTTCGTGGCCGAGGCGATCCGGAGCGGCATCAACACCGTGCCCCAGGGCCAAGCCGAGGCTGCCCGGGCCATCGGACTGCCCTTCCTGCCGACGATCACCACCATCGTGCTCCCGCAAGCCTTCCGGGGGGCCATCGCACCCCTGGGCAACACCTTGATCGCCCTCACCAAGAACACCACGGTGCTGGCGACCATCGGAGTGGCCGAGCCCGCGCTGATGATGCGCAACATGTTCGAGTTCAACATCTCGCTGCTGTACGCGATCTTCATCATCGTCGCCGCCGGCTTCGTCATCCTGACCCTGCCGATGGGTCTCTTCTTCACCTGGTGGTCACGCAAGCTGGCGGTGCAGCGATGAGCGCCGAGACCGACGTCCTGTTCGACGCTCCCGGACCCAAGGCGCTCGTGCGCCACCGGATCATCGCCGTCATCGGCGTCATCGGGATGCTGGGGCTTCTCTTCCTGGTGATCAAGGGCCTGGCCAACCCGGCCAACGACCAGCTCACCGCGGCGAAGTGGTTGCCCTTCCTGGAGTGGTCATCCTGGGAGAACTACCTGATCCCCGGTTTGATCGGCACCCTGCAGGCCGCGGCCATCAGCGTCGTGCTGGCGGTCATCGCCGGCGTCCTGCTGGGCATGGGTCGTCTCTCGCAGCTCGCGCCGGTGCGGATCCTCTGCGGCGTCTTCGTCGAGTTCTTCCGCTCCGTGCCCGTGCTGATCATGATGTTCTTCGCGTACTACTTCGGCCTGTTCACCCTGGGGATCAGCGGCAGCGCCCTGCCGCTGTTCGGTGCCGTTGTGGGCCTGACCTTCTACAACTCCTGCGTGATCGCCGAGCTGGTCCGCTCGGGCGTCCACTCCCTGCCCCGCGGCCAGCGCGAGGCCGGGTATGCGATCGGCCTGACCTCGAACCAGACGCTGTCGGTCGTCCTGCTCCCCCAGGCCATCACCGCCATGCTGCCCTCGATCGTCAGCCAGCTGGTGGTGATCCTGAAGGACTCGGCACTGGCCTACAACATCGCCTATCTCGAGCTCCTGCGGCAGGGTCAGAACCTGGCCGTCTACAAGGGCAACCTGATCCCGACCCTGATCGTGCTGGCCGTGATCTACATCCTGATCAACTGGGCGCTGACCCGGGTGGCCCGCGCCCTGGAGGCCCGGCTGCGGACCGGCAAGCGCGGCATCCGGCCCGGTCCGCTGAATGCGGGTGTGAACCCGGCTCTGGCCGCAGAAGAGGAACGTCAGGAAGAGGCCGCCGCCCGTCCTCCCGGGTCCCACTGAAACCTCTCCCGGCGTCGCTGAACGGGTTCTTCCGGCTGGTGCGTCAGCCGAGGTCGTCGAGCGCGGCGAGCAGTCGGGCCACGTCGTCCGCAGCGGTGTAGGGGGCGAGTCCGGCGCGCACGGCGCCGTGGTCCCCGAGCCCGAGGTGTCGGGACGCCTCGATGGCGTAGAAGGACCCCGCCGGAGCGGTCACCCCGTGGGCGGCGAGGCGCAGCGACACCTCGCCGGCGGATCGTCCCGGCAGGTCGAACAGGACCGTCGACGTCCGCCGGGCCGCTCGGCTGTAGATCGTGGCGCCCCGGTCGCGCAGCCCGGCCTCCAGGAGCGTTCGGAGGACGTGTTCGTGGGCGGCCAGCCGGTCGAATGTGGTGGTGAGCCGGGTCGGTCGGTCCTCACCTTCACCCAGGCCCGCCAGATAGTCCACCGCGGCCGTGGTGCCGGCCAAGAACTCGTACGGCAGCGTGCCGAGCTCGAATCGCTCCGGCACGGCATCGGTGGAGGGCAGCAGCTTGTCGGGTCGAAGTCCGGCCAGCAGGTCGGGGTCGGCAGCCAGCACCCCGAGATGAGGCCCACAGAACTTGTACGGCGAGCAGACCACGACATCGGCGCCCAGGGCGACCCGATCGATGCGGACGTGGGCGGCCAGGTGCACGGCGTCGACCCAGAGCTGTGCGCCCACGGCGTGCGCAAGATTCGCGATGCGGCGGTGATCGGGAATGGTGCCGAGCAGGTTGCTCGCGCCGGTCACGGCGACCAGCCGGGTGCGCGGGCTGAGAACGGACTCCAGCTGATCGAGGTCGAGCTCCGCGGTGTCCGGATCGAAATCAACCCACCGTACGGTGGCACCGACGCGCTCGGCGGCCAGCACCCAGGGTCGGATGTTGCCGTCGTGATCGAGCCGAGTGACCACGACCTCATCACCCGGTGCCCAGTCGCGCGCCATCGTCCGAGCGAACTCCAGGGTCAGCTGGGTCGCGCTGCGGCCGAACACGACCCCGGACGCCGCGCTGCCCAGATAGTCGCCGATGGCGGCTCGGGCGTCCAGCACGATCCGCTCGGCGTTGCGTTGGGACGGGTTGTCCATCCCCCGGTTGGCCAGCGGCGCGGCCAGGGCGGCACCGATGGCCGCGATCACGGGCGTCGGGGTCTGGGTGCCACCCGGGCCGTCGAAGAACGCCAGACCCGAGGCCAGGGCCGGGAAGTCACGACGGATGGCCGTCACGTCCAGCACGAGCGGGTCGGCCGTCACGCGGAGGTCGCTGGTCGGGTCGACCGCTCTCACCGTGCCGTCTCGGTGGCGCGGGACTCGCGCACCACGACCACCTTGATCTGGCCCGGGTAGGTGAGTTCCTCCTCGATCTGCTTGGCGAGATCGCGGGCCATCACCTGGGCCTCGATGTCGTCGACCTGTTCGGGGGCGACCATCACGCGGATCTCTCGACCGGCCTGCATCGCGAACACCTTGTCCACCCCCACGTGGGAGGACGCGAGGTTCTCGAGCTTCTCCAGCCGCTGCACGTAGGCCTCGATGCTCTCGCGACGCGCGCCCGGACGGCTGCCGCTGATGGCGTCTGCGGCCTGCACCAGCACCGCCTCGACCGTGCGCACCTCGACCTCGTTGTGGTGCGCCTCGATCGCGTGCACGATGTCGGGGTTCTCCCCGTACTTCCGGGCGAGGTCGGCCCCGACCATGGCATGCGATCCCTCCACCTCGTGGGTGAGGGCCTTGCCGATGTCGTGCAGGAAGGCGGCGCGACGACACTGGGCGATGTCGAGTCCCAGCTCCGCGGCCATCAGGCCGGCGATGTGACCCGACTCGACCAGGTGCTTCAGGACGTTCTGCCCGTACGACGTCCGGTAGCGCAGGCTGCCGAGAATCGGCACGAGAGCCGGGTGCAGATCGGAGATCCCGACCTCGGCGAGGGCGTCTTCGGCGGCTCGGAGGCACTGTTGCTCGATCTGACCCTTGCTCCGCTCGTGCACCTCCTCGATCCGCGCCGGGTGGATGCGGCCGTCCTTGACCAGCTCCGTCAGCGTCATCCGCGCCGTCTCGCGACGGACCGGGTCGAAGCAGGACAGCAGCACCGACTCCGGGGTGTCATCGATCATCACGTTCACGCCGGTGACCTGCTCGAACGCCCGGATGTTGCGTCCCTCGCGGCCGATGATGCGGCCCTTCATGTCGTCCCCCGGCAGGTGCACCGCAGACACCACCGACTCCGACGTCTGGTCCGAGGCGACCCGTTGGATGGCGCCGACCACGATCATCTGAGCGCGAGACTCGGCCTGTTTGGTCGCCTCACGCTCGATGTCGCGGGCCAGGATCACCGCCTGCCGCTTGGCGTCGTGCTCCACGGCGGCCACCAGCTCGGCCTTCGCCTGTTCGGCGGTGAGACCGGCGATCCGCTCGAGGGCGTGCTGATGATCGGCCTCCACCTCGGCCAACGTCCGGCGCTGCGCCTTGAGCTCCGCCTTCACGACGTCGAGGTGGCGGGCCTTCTCCTCCAGCGTCCGGTTGTCGGAGTCCAGTCGCTCTTCACGATCGGCGAGACGCTGTTCCCGCCGCTCGACCTCCAGCCGCTGCTCACGCAGCTCGTTGCGGCTCTGGCGAGTCTCTTCATCGGCCGCGCGGCGCGCCCCTTCAACGGCCTGGAGCTGTTCCTCGGCCTTGGCGCGCACATCCCCGGAGTACGCGTCGGCGTCCGTCCGAACCTTCAGGGCGGCATCCTCGGCCTCCTTCAGCCGCAGACCCGCAGTCGGATCGGCCGAGGATGACCCGGTCTCAGCGGTCCGCGGTGCCGACTTGCCGGCATAACGCTGGTAAGTGAGAAATCCAATTGCGGCTACGACGGCAACCAGCAGGAAAATGCCAGCGAGCACAGCAATCTCGAAAACGCCTAAATTCACCATCGTGAGCACTCCTCTGTCTGCGCGCTAGAAACGCACCTTCAGGAGGCCTTGCGGCAAATTCGAGAGGCCGCCGCACCTGACCAGATGATGGTCAGGGTCCAGTGCGGCGCCTATGCGTTTGTGGGGTGAGCGTCAAAAAAACGGGAATGTGTGGATAATTCTCATGCGGGTTCGGTGACCCCGGATGCTTCGTCTATTCGTACAACTTTGCCGTAAAACCTCGTGAGTGCAGGTTAGGGCGCGCCTCCGGCGGGGTCAAGCACCATCGTCCGTGCGCAACTCGGCGAGCACCGTCGCGATGATCCCCGACCCGAAACCCCGCCTCGCCAGCAGACCGGCGAGGCGACGGTCCCGGACCAGCGGGTCCAGCCCCCGGGCTGCGGACGCCTTCTTGGCGGCGAGCGCGCGGGCTGCCTCCAGCTCGTCCTCGGCGTCCACGGTGGCCAGCGCGGCATCCACGTGATCTCGATCGACACCCTTGGACTGCAGCTCCCGCCGCAGGGCCGATCGAGACAGGTGCCGACGCTGCTGGCGTGAGTCCACCCAGCTCTGAGCGAACGCCTCGTCATCGATCAGGCCGACCTCCTCCAGCCGGTCGAGGACGAGGTCGGCAACCTCGTCGGGCACGTCCTTCTTCTGCAGCGCCTGGTCGAGCTCGTGGCGGGTCCGGGCCGAGGCGGTCAGCTTCCGGAGCGCGATGGTGCGCGCCGTGCCCACGGGATCGGCGTCCGGTTCGGCCTGGGCCGGGTCGGCCGACTCGCCGGACGACCTCGAGCCGAACGAGCGGCGACCGGACGACCTGCGGTGGGACGACCTGCGACCCGACGAGCCCGACCGCGACGAGGTGGATCGGGACGTCTCTGACCCGGCCCAGCTGGATCGGGACGAGCTGGAGCCCGAGGCCGTGGGAGCGGCCGATTGGCCGGTCGACCAGCCACCGGAACCAGGTGTGTCCGGGCCGCTGACGCCGCCCCATCGATCACCTGGCACCGGCTGCGGCGCCGCTTCGACATCGCCGGCGGGCTGCACCGGAACGCGCACCCCGGTCTTCTCCTCCAGCCAGGCACGTGCCTGGTCGACCGGATCCGACGTGCTCATGTCGATCAGAACTCAACCTCACCCGTCACCGGATCCACCCCGGCCGGGACGTCGACCTGGGGACCGATGTGCAGGTGCTCCTTGATCTTCTTCTCCAGCTCGTCGGCCAGGTCGGGGTTGGCGCGCAGGTAGTTCCGCGCGTTCTCCCGGCCCTGACCGAGCTGATCGGTGTCGTAGGTGAACCACGCACCCGCCTTGCGGATGATGCCCGCCTCGACGCCCAGATCGATCAGGCTGCCCTCGCGGCTGATGCCCTGTCCGTACAAGATGTCGAACTCCGCCTGCTTGAACGGCGGGGCCACCTTGTTCTTGACGACCTTGACCCGGGTCCGGTTGCCGACCATCTCCTGGCCGTCCTTGAGGGTCTCGATCCGACGGACGTCCAGCCGGATCGAGGAGTAGAACTTGAGCGCACGTCCACCGGTCGTGGTCTCAGGGGACCCGAACATGACACCGATCTTCTCGCGCAACTGGTTGATGAAGATGGCGGTCGTGTTGGCACCGCTCAGCGCACCCGTCATCTTGCGCAGCGCCTGGCTCATCAAGCGCGCCTGCAGACCCACGTGGCTGTCGCCCATCTCGCCCTCGATCTCGGCCCGGGGGGTCAGGGCCGCGACTGAGTCGATCACGATCAGCGCGAGTGCACCTGAGCGCACCAGCATGTCGGCGATCTCCAGTGCCTGCTCACCGTTGTCGGGCTGGCTCACCAGCAGGGCGTCGGTGTCGACCCCCAGTTTCTCCGCGTAGTCGGGATCCAGGGCGTGCTCGGCGTCGATGAAGGCGCAGATCCCCCCGCCGGCCTGGGCGTTGGCGATGGCGTGCAGGGCCACCGTGGTCTTGCCGCTGGACTCCGGGCCGTAGATCTCCACCACCCGACCGCGCGGCAGACCGCCGATCCCGAGCGCCAGGTCCAGCGCGATCGATCCGGTCGGGATCACCTCGAGCGGCGTCCGGACCTCATCCCCGAGACGCATCACCGAGCCCTTGCCGTACTGCTTGTCGATCTGGGCGAGCGCTGCGTCGAGCGCCTTGTCCCGGTCTGCTACCGCCACGGTGGTTCCTCTCGTTCACCCCTGAGGGTGGCTGCTTCCTGATGTGTGTCGATCGCCAAGACCCTAAGCACCACCACTGACATCCGACCGGGGTTCGATCGGATCTGTGGACAGTGCTCGAGGTCGTCTTTCGCCTGTGGATATCGCCGAGTCCCAACCTAGGCGAACACGTGTTCGAACAACAGGCCGACACGCCGATTCGCTGGATGCCAGCGAGAGTCGAGCATCGGACTGTCGCTCCCGGCCGGAGCCACCCGTCCGTGACTCCCCGGCGTCGTCCGGACGCCCACCACGCCTACCGGACCTTCCGTCGAGGACTCCCCGGCGCCACCCGGACCCCGACCACGCCGTCCGTGACTCCTCAGGGGACGTGACACCCCAGCGTGATTCCGTCCGCGACCGAACCGCTCAACGCTCCCTGACCGGCAGCTCGAGCGCCGCCCAGACGGCCCGCCAGATGTCTTTCGCCGAGAGGCCGGCGGCCAGCGCCTGATCGACGGTCTGACTGTCCAGCTCGGCCAGGCTGTGCTCCGCCGACCAGACCCGGCTGTAACCCGGGCCGAGATGGGTGTCCATCCGCGCCCAGAGCTCGGTTTCCTTCATGCCCCACCCGTCCGCTCAGCTGCTCTCGGAAGTCGAGACTAGAGCCGCCGACCGGAAGTCCCAACTGGAGACCAGCCGCCGCTGTCGGTGGCGCCAGGCAGGATGTGAGGGTGCCTGTTCAGACTCCGACGGCGGCGGACCCGCTGGCCTCGTTCAGCCCGGCGACCGCCACCTGGTTCGCCGAGGTGTTCGCCGCGCCCACGGCGGCACAGACCGGAGCCTGGCAGGCCATCTCGTCGGGGCAGAACGCGCTGGTGATCGCGCCCACCGGGTCGGGCAAGACCCTGGCGGCGTTCCTGTCAGCCCTCGACTCGCTGATCAAGGAGCCCCATCCCGCGGCCAAGGAGCGCTGCCGGGTGCTCTACGTCTCACCGCTCAAGGCGTTGGCGGTCGATGTCGAGCGCAACCTCCGTGCTCCTCTGGCCGGCATCACCCAGACGGCGATGCGGCTCGGTCAGGCACCGCCGTCGATCGCCGTGGGCGTGCGGTCGGGCGACACCTCGGCCGGAGATCGTCGCAAGATCGTCAGCCACCCGCCGGACATCTTGATCACGACACCGGAATCGCTGTTCTTGATGCTGACCTCGGCGGCCCGGGACGTCCTCCGGCACGTCCAGACAGTGATCGTCGACGAGGTGCACGCCTTGGCCGGCACCAAGCGCGGCGCCCATCTGGCGCTGTCGTTGGAGCGGCTGGACGCCATCGTCGCGGAACAGGCCGAGACGGACGCCGGCGGGGTGACCAACGGGAAGCGTCGAGCGCCGTTCCAGCGCATCGGCCTGTCGGCCACCGTCCGTCCGCCGGAGCGGGTGGCCCGCTATCTCGGCGGCGCCCAGCCGGTGACCGTCGTGGCCCCACCGGCGTCGAAGTCCTGGGACCTCTCGGTGGTCGTTCCGGTCGAGGACATGGGCGATCTGGCGTCCACGGCGTCCGCGCCGACGCTGGATCTGGACGCCGACGGGGCGCCGCCGCCCAGGCCGTCGATCTGGCCGCACGTGGAGAACAAGATCCTCGACCTGATCGACGCCCATCACTCCACCATCGTGTTCGCGAACTCTCGCCGGCTCGCCGAGCGGCTGACGGCGCACCTCAACGAGCTGCAGGCCGAACGTGACGAAGAGGCCCTCGCCGAGCTCTCCTCACCCGCCGAGGAGACCGGTGGCGTCGGCCAGGGGAACCCGACCGGCTACCCCCCGCCGGCCGAGATCATGGCTCAGTCGGGATCGAGTGCCGGCCACGACGGGAGCTCGGGGACCCGCATCGTCGCCCGGGCCCATCACGGTTCGGTGAGCAAGGAGCAGCGAGCCCAGATCGAGGCGGATCTGAAATCGGGTCAGCTGCCCTGCGTCGTCGCCACCTCCTCCCTCGAGCTCGGTATCGACATGGGGGCGGTCGACATCGTCGTCCAGGTGGAGGCGCCACCATCGGTGGCCAGCGGCCTGCAGCGGGTCGGTCGAGCCGGGCACCAGGTGGGCGCCACGTCGCGTGGCGTGTTCTTTCCCAACCATCGCGGTGACCTGATCGAGTCCGCTGTCGTGGTGGAGCGGATGAGGGTCGGTGCCATCGAGGAGGTCGCGACGCTGCGCAACCCGCTGGACGTGCTGGCCCAGCAGATCGTGGCGATCGTGGCCGCCGCCGCGATCGGTGGGTCGGACGGCACCCCGACCGAGATCAAGGCCGACGACGTGTACGCCCTGGTCCGGCGGGCCGACGGGTTCCGGGAGCTGCCGCACAGTGCCTTCGAGGCGACGCTCGACATGCTCAGCGGGCGCTACCCCTCCGAGGACTTCGCCGAGCTGCGTCCACGCATCGTCTGGCAGCGCGACACCGGAGTGCTGACCGGCCGACCCGGTGCCCAGCGTCTGGCCGTCACCTCCGGCGGCACCATTCCCGACCGAGGGCTGTTCGGGGTCTTCCTGGTCGGCGAGGGGTCCGCCTCGGGGCGGCACAATCCCGGTCGCCGCGTCGGCGAGCTGGACGAGGAGATGGTGTACGAGACCCGAGTCGGTGACGTCTTCACCCTCGGCACCACCAGCTGTCGGGTCGAGCAGATCACCCACGACCAGGTGCTGGTCTCCCCGGCACCGGGCGTGCCGGGCCGGCTCCCCTTCTGGAAAGGTGATTCGCCACCCCGACCGCTCGAGCTCGGCCGCGCCTTCGGCGCCTTCGTCCGCGAGATCGGCACGCTCGACGATCGGGTGGCGTACGAGCGGTTGCGGGACGACGGACTCGACGAGTTCGCCGCCCGCAATCTGCAGAGCTATCTCGCCGAGCAGCACGAGGCCACCGCTGCCCTGCCCACCGACAGGACCGTGGTGGTCGAGCGGTTCCGTGACGAGCTCGGGGACTGGCGGGTCTGCCTGCACTCGCCGCTCGGTTCCGGTGTGCTCACCCCCTGGGCGCTGGCCATCGAGCGAGCCGCTCGCGACCGGTACGGGATGGAAGTGCAGGCGACAGCCACCAACGACGGCATCGTGCTACGCGTCCCCGACAC
This sequence comes from Microlunatus sp., assembly GCA_036524985.1. Classification (GTDB taxonomy): domain Bacteria; phylum Actinomycetota; class Actinomycetes; order Propionibacteriales; family Propionibacteriaceae; genus Microlunatus. Next base: position 12,631 of record DATDBH010000045.1, read on the forward strand.
CGAGTCGGAGCCACCCGGAGCTGACCTGGTGATCGTCGACCCCGAGCAGCTCGAGACCATCGTGACCGACGAGGTGGGTGGCTCGGCGTTGTTCGCCGCCCGGTTCCGGGAGTGCGCGGCACGTGCTCTGCTGCTCCCCCGTCGCGACCCGAAGTCCCGCTCGCCCTTGTGGCAGCAGCGGATGCGCTCGGCCCAGCTCCTCACGGTCGCCGCTCAGTATCCGGAGTTCCCGATCGTCTTGGAGACGATGCGGGAGTGCCTGACCGACGTCTTCGACCTCGACGGGCTGATCGAGGTGCAGCGACAGCTCGCCTCCCGCACCATCCGCCTCGTCGAGGTGGAGACGCGCGAGCCCTCGCCGTTCGCGAAGTCGTTGCTGTTCGGCTACGTGGGGGCGTTCGTCTACGAGGGCGACGTGCCGTTGGCCGAGAAGAAGGCGGCCGCCCTCTCGCTGGACGCCGGCCTGCTGGCCGAGCTGCTCGGGAAGGACGGGTTGCGCCAGCTCCTCGATCCCGACGTGATCGCCGCCACCGAGGCCGACCTGCAGGGACTCAGTGAGCAGCGCCGGGCCACGACCGCCGAGCAGCTGTTCGATCTGCTGCGCACCGCCGGGCCGTTCACACCGACCGAGCTCGAACACCGGGTCGCTGATCTCGACCTCGACGGCGCGCTCGGGGAGCTGGTCGCCGCCCGCCGAGCGGTCCGGCTGCGGATGGCCGGCCAGGACATGGTCGCGGTGGTGGAGGACGTGCCCCGGCTGCGCGACGGTCTCGGCGTGCCCGTGCCCCCCGGGGTGGCCGCCGCCTTCGAGACCGACACCAGCAGCCACCCGATCCAGGACCTCGTGCAGCGCTGGGCCCGCACCCACGGGCCGTTCACCATCGCCGTGATCGCCGAACGCTACGGTCTGGGCCGCGCTGTGGTGGAGGGCGCCTGCTCCGATCTTGTCCGGGCCGGAACCGTGGTCCGTGGTTCCTTTGTCGATCCGGCGCCAGGAGCGCCCGACGTCGAGCAGTTCTGCCACACCCAGGTCCTCGCCCTGATCAAGCGCCGCTCGCTGGCCGCCCTGCGGCGCGAGGTCGAGCCGGTCGAGCAGGTGGCGTACGCGCGGTTCCTGGCCGAGTGGCAGGGCGTGGCCTCCCGCTCCAGGGGCACCGATGCCGTGCTGTCCACGCTCGAACAGCTCGCCGGGTACGCGATGCCGGCCAGCGCGGTCGAGTCGATGATCCTGCCCGCCCGGGTGGAGGACTACCGACCGGCCATGCTGGACGAGCTGACCACCGCCGGTGAGGTGTTCTGGGTGGGCGACGGCCCGATCGGCGAGCGCGACGGCTGGCTCCGCTTCCACCTGCCCGGCGCCGACCCACCGCCGGCGCGGGGAGACGTCGAGTCGGCGCAGGCGCGACAGCTCCTCGAGTCGTTCGCTCCCAGCGGGGCCTACTTCTTCGACGCCCTGCTTCCGACCGACGCCGACCGGGAGCAGTCCGGCTGGGTCAGCGCTCTGTGGCAGCTGGTCTGGGCCGGGCTGGTCAGCAGCGACACCTTCGCCGCGGTGCGGAACCTCACCACAGCCGGCGCCCACAAGACCGTTCGGCGCCCCGCTCCCCGCAGCTACCGCGGTCGTCCGCGGCTACCGCGACCGGGCCGCGGGGACCGGCCGACCCGGCTGAGCTCACCGACCACGGTGGGGCGCTGGTCCCTGGTCGCCGCCGTGTCCCAACCGCCGGCGGCGCGGTTGGCCGACGCCCTGTTCGCCCAGCTCGACCGTTACGGCGTGGTCACCCGCGGCAGCGTGCTCACCGAGGCCGTCGAGGGCGGCTTCGGCACGGCCTACCGGGCGCTCAGCGCGTTGGAGGAATCCAGCCAGTGCCGACGCGGCTACTTCATCGAGGGTCTCGGTGCCGCTCAGTTCGCCTCCACCGGTGCGGTCGATCGCCTCCGGTCCGAGCAGACCGAGCCCCGCGACGCGCAGGGACTGGTGCTCGCGGCCTGCGACCCGGCGAACCCGTACGGCGCGGCACTGCCCTGGCCCGAACGCGAAGGGCATCGGCCCGGCCGCAAGCCGGGCGCGCTGGTCATCCTGGTCAGTGGGCGGCTGGTCTTCTACGTCGAGCGCGGCGGCCGCACCCTGCTGTCGTTCAGCGACGACCCGGAGGTCCTGGCCCCGGCCGCCGACGCGCTGGCCCGCGCGGTGCGGCTGGGTCAGCTGGGTCGACTGACGGTGGAGCGGGCCGACGGTCAGCACGTGTTCGGTTCGGCTGCGGTGAGCACCAGCCTGCAGGAAGCCGGGTTCGTGATGACGCCGTCGGGACTGCGCCTGCGTCCGACCCCCGGCGGCTCCGAGGGCGTCGACCGGCACTAGCGGCAGGCGGCCGAGGCGTCAGGCGGCGTGAGGCGTCAGGCGGCGGCCTGGGCCACCGTGTCATGGATGGTCGGCAGGGCGGCGACCCGCTGGTGCAGCTGCTCGTGCGCGGCCATCTTCTCGCTGACCAGATTCAGGATCACCGACAGCGGGACGTCGAGAGCTGAGCAGATCGCGGCCAGGAGCTCGCTCGACGCCTCTTTCTGACCCCGCTCGACCTCGGACAGGTAACCGAGACTCACGCGAGCGGACTGGGACACGGCCCGCAGCGTCTTGGCCTGTGCCATCCGCTCCTCGCGCAGCGACTCACCGATGAGCTCACGAACGAGCACCTGCTTCAGCGGGGGAGTGAGTCGCATGCAGAAACTGTACCCAGGCGCTCCGACAGGGCGTGGGCTGACCGAGCGGTGGGCAACGTGTCCCTCAGGTCTCGACGCCGGGAGGCGTCGAGCAACCGTCCGGACGGGCGGCACGAAGCGTCTCGAGCAGCAGCTGGAGGACGGCCCGGGTCGTCTGATCGCGGATCATCGAGCGGTCCCCGGTCAACGCCAGCTCGCGGACCTCGACGCTGCGGTGATCATCCCGCCCACCCGACGACGCCGGAGGGGCGATGGCCACGAAGACCTGCCCGACCGGGTGTCCGTCCTGCGGCTCCGGGCCGGCCACCCCGGTCGTGGCCAGACCCCAGTCGGCCCCACACACGTCCGCAGCGCCCCGAGCCAGCTCCGCGGCCGTGCTCGGCGCCACCGGGCCGTGCGCGGCGAGGGTCAGCGCCGACACCCGAGCCAGCCCGGCCTTCAGCTCCGTCGCGTACGTGATCAGTCCACCGCGGTACACCACGGAGGCACCGGGGATGCCAGTCAGCGTGGCGCCGACCAGCCCGCCGGTCAGCGACTCGGCCGTCGCCAGGGTCTGCGACCGGTCCCGCAGCCCTGCGACGACGGCCGCCGCCAGCGCCGCGGTCGAGGAGTCCGCACCGCCCACCGGCTCCGTCATCCGGTGGCGGAGGTGGCCTGCCGCCGCAGCTTGACGGCTTCCCGGATGTAGTCGAGACCGGTCACCACGGTGACGACGAACGCCGCGGCCATCACGGCGACCGCGAACCAGTGCAGCGGGCCGGTGGCCGGCAACGGCAGCAGGTAGAGGATCAACGCCACGGCCTGCAGCACGGTCTTGATCTTGCCACCCCGGTTGGCGGCCATCACCCCGTACCGGAGCATCAGGAAGCGCATCAGCGTGATCCCCCACTCCCGCACCAGGATCACGACGGTGACCCACCAGGGCAGCTCGCCGATGATCGACAGACCGATGAAGGCCATGCCGGTCAGGGCCTTGTCGGCGATCGGGTCGGCCAGCTTGCCGAACTTCGTCACGATGTCGTACTTGCGAGCCAGGTACCCGTCGACGCTGTCGGTCAAGATCGCGAGCGCGAACACCACGGCCGTGCCGATCCGCCAGCCGACGTCATCGGGATGGGACAGCAGCATCCAGGCGAACACCGGCACCAGCACGCAGCGGAACGCCGTCAAGGCGTTGGGCACGTTCCACGGCGAGCTCTCGGCGGGCTCGACCGGCTGCTCGGAGGATCCGGCCGGTGTGCTCACCGTGCCGCCACCGGCTCCCGTACGGGATCGAGGGCGACGCCCCGCAGATCCACGCCGTCGGTCCCGGTGACGGCGACCTCGACCACGTCGCCGATCGTCAGACCGTCCGGGGCGAGCAGGGTCACCCCGTCCACCTCGGGTCCTTGATGGGCGGCGCGGCCGACCGCCACGGGTGAGCCGCTGTCAGTGTCGATCTCGTCCACGAGCACGTCGAGCACGCTACCGACTCGCTCCTCCGCCCGTTGCGCGACCAGCTCGTCGGCCAGATCCGCGATCCGGTTCCGACGCTCCTCGACCAGGTCGTCGGCCAGGTGATGGTCGAGCCGGACGGCCTCGGTGCCCTCCTCGTCGGAGTAGCCGAAGACGCCGATCGCGTCCAGCCGGGCCTCGACCAGGAAGTCGGCGAGCACCTGGACGTCGTCGTCGGATTCACCGGGGAACCCGACGATCACGTTGCTGCGGATGCCCGCCTCCGGCACCTGCGCCCGCACCCGCTCGACCAGGGCCAGGAACGAGTCCGCGTCCCCGAAACGGCGCATCCGCCTCAGCACCGGGCCCGAGGCGTGCTGGAACGAGAGGTCGAAGTAGGGCACCACGCCGGGCGTGCTCGCGATGACCTCGATCAGCCCGGGGCGCATCTCGGCCGGCTGCAGATAGGTGACCCGGACGCGTTCCAGGCCGTCGACGGCGGCCAGCTCCGGCAGCAACTTCTCCAGCAGCCGCAGGTCGCCGAGATCCTTGCCGTACGAGGAAGAGTTCTCGCT
>DATDBH010000046.1:0-44149 GCA_036524985.1 Microlunatus sp.
TTCCAGATGTCTGCGCGCGTGAGTCGCGTTCGGGCCGGCCCGTTGAGCAGCACGTGGTCGAGGGATCCGGCCAGTCCGCCGAACGAGTACGACCACTCGCTGTCCGGGGCCGCGTTGCGGTAGCCGCTGGCGTAGAGCACCTGGAGCGGGTCCTCGGCGGTGTAGGAGTTGAAGTCCCCGATCAGGGCGACGGCCGCTGCTCCGGCTCGCTGCTGCACCGTCGGGATCCAGTCCCGTAGGGCCGTGGCCTGTCGGACCCGGTCGCCGTTGAACGCGCCCTGACCGTCGCCGACATCGGCGTTGTCGCGGGTCGCGTCCGGGCCACCGTTCTTCGACTTCAGGTGATTGACCGCCACCAGCACCGGACCGCCGCCCTCCCACGCCGCGAACGAGGCCGCGATCGGAGTCCGGGCGTTGGCGAAGGGACCGTCCGGACCGGCGGCGGCGCCGAGCGCGTACGCCGGACTGTCGAGCCGGACCCAGCGTGGCTGGTAGATCAGGGCGTTGGTGATCACGTCCTGCTCTGCGGTGGCCTGCAGCTCGGTCGAGGACGGCACGAACGCCCACTTGCGGAAGCCGGCCGCTCGGTTGAGCGCGGCCACCAGGGAGGCGAGGGCCTCGTCCGCCGGCTCGCCCAAGGCCACCGAGTTCTCGATCTCCATCAGGCCGACCACGTCGGCGTCCATCGCGTTGAGGGCCGCCACGATCTTGGCCTGCTGGCGGCCGAGGTCGGCGGTGTCCCAGGCGCCGCGGGCATCGCAGTCGAAGGTGACGTTGAAGGAGCCCTCGGTGTCGAGGTTGCCGCCGGTGCACGCCGACCTGCCCTGTCCGGTCGTGGTGAAGTAGTTGAGCACGTTGAACGACGCGACCGTGACCGCACCTGCCACCCGCGGCGCCGGGTCGTCCGCCACCTCGCGGATGACGGCCGGTTCGGCTCCGGGTTCGGTCGAGGTGGTCGGGTTGAACTTCCAGAGCCCGTTGCGGAAGTCGACGATCACCGGCTCGCGCAGCCGCAGCCGATCGCCGATGGCCACCTCCACCCCGACCGACAGGTAGGGCAGCGGGCGGGCCGCCAGGGTCGGCGTGCGGGTGTAGCCGCGATTCGAGCCGTCGTCCAGGTTGACCCGGACGGCCAGGTTGCGGGCTGCCTGCGCGCTCGCTCCGACGCTGCCCGGACGAGCCACCTCGGTGGGCTGCAGCGGCAGCTCGGCGCTGGTCAGACCCAGCTCGCCGAAGCGCAGCAGACCGAAGGTGTCGCTGATGGTGAAGCGCTCGCTGCCGGCGTACAGCATCGACTCGAGGTTCTCCCGTTGGGCGACGGTGTCGGCCCAGCGCAGTCCGGACAGCGGGGTGACGGCCGGGAAGACACCGGTGAGCTTGCTGACCGAGATGGTGCCGGCGATCTGCGTCAGACCGGAGAACTCACCGGCCGTTCCGGTCACGCTGACCACGTCACCCACGGCGACGCTCGCCGTCGCACTGCCCAGGAACACGAACACAGCGTCGGAGGCCTTGGCCAGATCGCGTCGTGGGCCGCCGGTGCCGGGGGTCTGGATGACGAAACCGCGCAACTCGGCCGTCGACACCTGACCGTAGACCGCGGTCACCCGAGACGGCGTGGTGGTGACGATCTGCCCGGCCTTGGGCGTCGAGGGACTCGTGCCCTGGATCTCCGCGATCGGTATCGGATCGGCCGCGTGCGCCTGCTCGGGCGCGGCCACCAGACCGACCGCCACCAGGCTGATCCCCACGGCGTACGCACCCAGTCGTCGAAGCCTCACCCCAGCAGCATCGCTGACGCCACCGACAAAACCGAAGGGCTCAGGTGAAGAGCGGCTGAAGCCCGAAAGAATCCTCCAGGGACCGCATCGCCTCGGCTTCGGGCCGTCCGGCGACACGGGTGGCGGCGTCCAGCACCTTGGGCAGGATGGTGACGTCACCGACGGTGTTCAGGTACAAGCCGTCGCGCCCGAGCACCCAGGCCACGGCGGTGTCGATCGCGCCCTGGTCGGTCAGCGGCTCGTACCAGGTGCTGGCGGTCTGCTCACGGTCGCCCCAGGGCGCCCGGGTGATCGACTTGATGGTCTGCACGGCAACGTTCCGCTCGGCACAGACCGCCACCAGCGCTTCGAAGTCGTCCAGGTAGGCGGTGTTGTGGGACATCGCGAAGTTGTACGGCAGCAGCACCGAGTCGAACGGGTAGCGCTCCAGCGACCGCAGGTGCTGAGCGGCCACGGTGACCCCGTGGCCGGTGACGCCGATGTGGCTGACCAGACCCTGCTCCTTGGCCTCGACCACGGCCTCCAGGGCGCCGCCGGGCGCGAACGCGGTCTCCCACTCCTCGGGCTCGACCAGGTTGTGCAGCTGGATGAGGTCGAGGTGGTCGGTCCGCAGCCGTTCCAGCGACTCACCGATCTCGCGCGTGGCTCCCTCGCGGGTCCGCTCGCCGGTCTTGGTGGCCAGGAAGAACGTGTCCCGATGGCTCTCCATCCAAGGACCGAGGCGGAGCTCGGCGTCGCCGTAGGAACGGGCCGTGTCGATGTGATTGATCCCGTACGAGAGCACCAGCTCCATCGTGGCGTCGGCCTGCTCCTGACTGACGTCGCCCAGTGCGGCGGCACCGAACAGGACCCGGGTGCTGTCGTGTCCGGTCCGGCCGAAGGGCATGGTGGGGATCGGGGTGGAGGTCATCCCGCCATTCTGCACCCGGGCCAGAACGACCTGTCCGGTTGTGCGGGCCAAGACCATCGTCATGGAGTGCACGCACGTCCTCGAGCACGACCAGACGGCCCTGGACCGACCTCATCGTCGGCGCCGTCGCCGTGATCTTGATCGCCGACACCCTCATCCAGCACTTCCTCTGCCGACGTGGTCAGGCAGCGGGAACGGCTCGGCGGATGACGTCTACCAGCTCGTCGCGAGTCGGGCCCGGTGCGTACGGCGGCCGCCATCCGTTCTGGTAGACCGCACGAGCGAGCGGTTCGGCGGGCCTCAGGGTCTCGGGTAGTGCGGTCATCGCGAAGTAGCCTCCGGCGTACTGGCCGATCCGGGGATCGGCGTCGACCGCGGCGGCGATGAGGTCGGAGGTGAGCGGGATGCTCAGATCGAGGTCCTCGCCCTGCCACCGCCTGATCATGCCGCCGTCGATCGCGAGGTGGTCGGCTACCCAGGGTTCGATGGCGTGGTCGCACCAGGCGCCGAACGGCTCGGCCACGGAGCAGGGGTCGGCCCCGTCGTCGAACAGTTCGAGCAGTGCTGCGACCTGCAGGCAAGCCATCGCGATCCCGCGCCCTCGGGTCGGGGTCGTGGTCGCCACCGAGTCCCCGACGGAAACCAGTCCCGGCGTGGCGACCTGTCGCCGGTAGACGTTGCGCAACGCCCCGCCGACAAGCACCGGTGACGTGGGGTGCGCACGGTCCGGTCGGATCCACTCGGCGACGGCCGGGATCGCCTGGCAGGCCGCCTCGAAGGCGACCTCGAACCGCAGCGCCTTGAGCTCGGCGTCCGCGGTGGGGCGCACGATCACCACCGAGAAGTGGCCGGCCTCGTGGAGAAAGACGAGGCACTGGTATCCATCGAAGTCGGCCAGGTAGGCGATGGGGCTCACCATGGGCCCGGGCTCTTCTCCCGGTCTCAACAGGTACGTGCGGTCGACGTACGCGAGGCCGCAGTCTCCGTCGAGCGCCGGGTCGCCACCCAGCGCGCTCGACCTGCCGACCCGCCCGGATCGGCCTGAGGCGTCCACGACGAGGTCAGCCTCGACAGCGGACCCGTCGATCCGTGCGCCGACAACGCGACCGCGGTCCAGCACCAGTCCTTCGACATGGCCCGAGCGCAAGGCGAGGCCGGGCTCCTTCTCCGCCGCGTCTCGAAGTGCTCGTTCGAAGGTCGATCGACGTGACAGCACGCCGAGAATCTGGGGAGATCCGGCAGGGCTCGCGGCCTCCACCAGGCGGGCGCCCAGGTCCTGCCACGCGGTGAGGGCTTCGGGCCATTCAGCCAGGAGGGTCAGCGGCACCTGCGGTCGGAAGCCGTGGGCGTGCTCGAACTGCATGACGCCACGCCTGATCCAGGAGTCTCCGGCCGGACCGGGGTCCCGGTCCACCGAGGTGACGTGGTGTCCTCGACGCGCGAGGGCGGCGCCGAGCATGAGGCCAGTTGGGCCCGATCCCACGATGAGTGTCCGCACGACGGTCCTCCGCTACACTATGAGTAAGTTCATTACACTTAGAGTTACCTCAAAAGGAGCTGGTGTCAAGAATGCCCCCAGCAGAGCGGACATACCGGTCGCCGCTTCGAGAGGAGCAGGCGCGGGCGACGCAGCGAGCGGTTGTCGGCGCTGCCCGCGACCTCTTCGTCACGCTCGGGTGGTCACGCACGACTATCGACGCCGTGGCTGCCCGGGCGGGGGTGAGCCGCAAAACGGTGTTCAGCGCTGTCGGAGGTAAGGCGGCGCTGCTGAAGCTCGCGTTGGACTGGGCGCTGGTCGGTGACGACGAGCCGGTCCCGATGTCTGGACGGCAGGTCATCGCGGAGATGGAACAGCTGACAGATCCCCGCGCGCTCGTGGCTCGCTGGGCACGGTTCGTCGCCGAGTTGGAGGAGCGTGCAGCGCCCCTGGCCGACGTCCTCGTCGTGGCTGCCGACGTCGACCCGGTGGCGGCCGAGGTGTTCGCGTTGTCGGAGCGGAACCGGCTCGGGGGTGCGGAGTCCTTCGTGGCTCGGCTCAGCGCAATCGATGGCCTGCGACCGGGTCTCACGACCGAGCGTGCCGTCGCCGCCGCCTTGGTGCTGATGGATCCCGCCGTTCACCGGACGCTCGTCCGCGAGCACCGCTGGACGGTCACTGACTACGCCGATTGGATCGAACGCGCAGCCGTCGCCGAGCTTCTCGTGGCCTGAGGGTGGGCGACTGTGACACGTGATCTCGTGGCGTTGACGGTCGAGGTCACCGTCGTCGCGGCACCCGGTCAGGGCGTGGAGCGAATCGAGGCGGGTCTTGGGGAGGGCTGTCGGGCCGAGATGAGGTGCCCGATCCCTGTGACCAGGGTGTCCCGGAGCCAGGGGTGCCGTTGCTCGTTGGAGAGTCGGCTCATGAGGCGGGAGCCCCGGACGGCTTTCTGGGACGCGCGACGGCGGGTGGCGTCGTACTGGGCGAGGGCTTCCGCGACGGTGGGCGCGGCGGTGAGGACCTCGCCGAGCGTCAGCCCGTCCACCAGGGACTCGCAGCCGCCGCGTCCGAGGTGGGGGGCCATCGCGTGAGCGGCGTCCCCGACGAGGGCGATGTTCTCGAGCACGAAGCTCTCGACGGGTAGGGCCTCCTCGATGCTTCGTCGGTCGATCATGGCCGGCGTGACCGAGTCGAGGACCTCCTGAACGCCGGGGTGCCAGTCGCGGTACAGGGCCTGCAGGACGGCGAGCGGGTCGTCGTCGCGCGTTCCGGCCAGGTCGGCGCGGACGCCTGCGTACCAGTTGGTGCCGCCGCCGGGGAACGGCGCACGGCCGAAGAGGAGTCCGCGGCCCCACGTCTCGCTCGCTCCGGACGTCGGGATCGGGGCTATGCCTCGGAAGGCGACCGTGCCGGCGTCGCGCAGGCGCGCACGTGGGAAGGCTGCTTCGCGTACGGCGGAGTGGACGCCGTCTGCGGCGACGATGACGTCCGCGTCGGGGAGGTCGGCCGTCGAGGCGACGGGAGCGGCCCAGTGCACGACGCCCTCGGGCAGACCGGCGAGCAGGGCCTCGAGGAGGTCCGTGCGGGCCACACCGCGCGAGCCGGCCGGCAGGGTGAGGGTGGCCAGGACGCGGCCGTCTGGTCGGAGGAGATTCCCCGAGCCGAGGGGCAGGGCGGCGACGCCGGTGGCGGCACCGAGCTTCTCGAGTGAGGCCCACGCGGTCGGCCAGATACCCAGGAGCGTGCCAGCGGTCGAGAGCGCGCTGCACCGTTCGCGCACCTCGACGTCCCAACCACCCGCGAGCAGCGAGCGGGCTGTGGCGAGGCCAGCAATTCCTGCGCCGACGATGAGTGCCGCACCCTGCATGGAGCGATCCTACTACGCCTGTAGTTCCCTGTCACTACTTCTGTAGTGCACCGAGGGCCGACAGAAGACGGTCGTGAGCTGACTCTGCGCACGACGCCGGGGATACCCTGACGCTGATCGTCGAACGGTCACGTGGGTGGGACGCCGATCTCGGCCAGAGGAAGGCTCGGTGAGCTTGCCGTCCGAGACACGAGTGCCCGAGGGACGTCGGCTTGCGAAGGGAGCGCACACCATGAGATCGCTTCGCTACGCGATCAACGTCACGCTCGACGGCTGCTGCCATCACGAGGCAGGGCTTCCCCCCGACGAGGAGTCGATGCGCTACTGGACCGCTGAGATGGAACGATCCGATGCTCTGCTCTTCGGTCGGACGACCTACCAGATGATGGAGTCGGCTTGGCGGAGGCCGACCTCGGGCACGTGGCCTGACTGGATGGATGAGTGGGAGGTCCCGTTCGCCGAGACCATCGACCGGGCTGAGAAGTACGTCGTGTCGAGCACGCTGAGCGAGGTCGACTGGAATGCCGAGCTGTTGCCGGGCCACCTGGGGCAAGCGGTTCAGCGGCTCAAGCAGGAGCCGGGTGAAGGCCTGTTCGTGGGTGGCGTGACGCTCCCCTCGGCGTTGGCCGATCTGGGGCTGATCGACGAGTACGTGTTTGTGGTGCAGCCGGTCCTTGCCGGCCACGGGCCGACGTTGCTCGCCGGCCTGCGCGAGCGCATCCAGCTCGAGCTCGCGGATCGCCATGAGTTCGCGTCGGGGGCAGTCGCCCTGCGCTACCGGCCCACCTGAGGAGCGGCTTGACGCATCTGTCCTTGCCCGTTGGCCGCTGACCCATGGTGGAAACGACGGGCTCTCGCGCCGGACGCGCGCTCGCGGCTGCCGACGAGCTGGAGACGCTGTTGGCGGGAATGACCGCATCCACCGGCTCGGTGGTCGGCTCCGGCCCCACCGGCAGCGCTCAGAAGGAGGCTTCCGGCAGGTCCATCACGGCCAGGTCCGTGGCCTCGGCGATCTGCACCTCGGCAGCCAGCTTCGGCAGCACGGTGCGGGCGAACCAGCGGGCCGACGCCACCTTCCCCTCGTAGAACGCCTTGTCCGTGGCCGACAGGTCTCCCCCCAGGCGACGCAGCGCCACCTCGGCACCGCGGAGCAGCAGCCAGGCGCAGATGACGTCACCCAGGGCCATCAGCAGCCGGGTCGTGTTCAAGCCGACCTTGTACACGTTCCGGACGTCACCCTCGGGTGCGTTCGGGGCCGCCGACCGCAGGGTCGTGATCATGGTGGCGACGAGCTCGCCGACGTTCTCCAGACCCTGCTCCAGCAGATCGCGCTCCTCCTTCAGCTGGCCGTTGCCGGCTCCGGTCTCGATCAGCGCGCCGATCTGGCTGGACAGGTCGGTCAGCGCCCGGCCCTGGTCCTTGACGATCTTGCGGAAGAACAGGTCCTGGCCCTGGATCGCGGTGGTTCCCTCGTACAGGGTGTCGATCTTGGCGTCGCGGACGTACTGCTCGAGGGGGTAGTCGGCCAGGAAGCCCGAGCCGCCGAACGTCTGCAGCGACTCGGTGCCCAGCACCACCCAGGAGCGCTCCGAGCCGTAGCCCTTGACGATCGGCAGCAGCAGGTCGTTCAGGCGCTCGGCGGCTTCGTCGGTGGTGCCGGCGGCGGCGGCGACCTGCACGCGGTCCTGCACGCTGGCGGTGTAGAGGACCAGCGAGCGGAGGCCCTCGGCGTACGCCTTCTGGGTCAGCAGGGAACGGCGGACATCGGGATGGTGGGTGATGGTGACGCGCGGCGCGGTCCGATCCCCGGTCGACGCGAGGTCGGCACCCTGGACCCGGGCCCTGGCGTACTCGAGGGCGTTCAGGTAGCCGGTGGACAGGGTGGCGATCGCCTTGGTGCCGACCAGCATCCGGGCGTGCTCGATCACCTGGAACATCTGGGCGATGCCGTCGTGCACCTCGCCGAGCAGCCAGCCCTGGGCGGGAACCCCGTCACCGAAGGTGAGCTCGCACGTCGTGGAGGCCTTGATGCCCATCTTCTTCTCCACGTTCGTGGCGAAGACGCCGTTGCGCTCCCCGGTGAGCTCCCCGGTGGTGTGATCGAAGTGGAGCTTCGGCACGACGAACAGCGACAGCCCCTTCGTACCGGGGCCACCGACGCCCTCGACACCCACGGGCCGGGCGAGCACCAGGTGGATGATGTTCTCGGTCATGTCCTGCTCGCCGGAGGTGATGAACCGCTTGACGCCCTCGAGGTGCCAGGATCCGTCGGCCTGCGGGAGGGCCCGCGTGCGTCCGGCGCCGACATCGGAGCCGGCGTCCGGCTCGGTCAGCACCATGGTGGCACCCCAACGTCGGTCGATCATGATCTGGGCGATGCGCCGGTCCCGCGCGGTGCCGTTGTGCCACAGCACGGTGGCGAACTTCGGACCGGCGGCATACATGAGCAGAGCCGGGTTCGCTCCCAGATTCAGCTCGTTGGCCGCCCACTGCAGGGACGGCGGACTCGGCTGTCCGCCGAGCTCGGCCGGCAGCTCCAGGGCGGAGAAGCCGGAGTCCAGCAAGGCTGTGTACGACGTCTTGAACGCCTCGGGCAGCGTGACGGTCTTGGTCTGGGGATCGTAGACCGGCGGATGGCGGTCGCTGTCGACGTACGAGGAGGCCAGCTTGGTGGTCGCCAGGTGCTCGATCTCGGTCAGCACGGCCACCGCGGTGTCGTGGTCCATGTCCTCGTACGGTCCGTGGCCCAGCACCTCGTCACGCCCCAGAACCTCGAACAGGTTGAAGAAGATGTCCCGCAGGTTCGACCTGTAATGGCTCATGACTGGCTCCCCTCGCTGAAGTTACCGCCCAGTAACTTCCATGATGCTACTGGCGAGTAACTTAGACAAGACCGGGAACGTCGCTTGTGACTGAAGTGAAACTTGTGACTCTGAAGGTCTTGTGGGGATTTGCTCAGGAGCGAATAATCCGGCATGGACGGCCGCTTCCCCGATCGCCGTTCGAGGAGGCTCCGATGACGCAGCTCGACGTCAACTTGTTCGACTACGCCATGTTGTTCGTCTACTTCGGGCTGGTTGTCACGATCGGTGTCCTGGCCCGTCGGGCCATCGCCACCTCGGAAGACTTCCTCTTGTCGGGACGATCGCTTCCGGCCTGGGTGACGGGCATCGCCTTCATCTCGGCCAACCTGGGCGCCATCGAGATCCTGGGCATGGCGGCCAACGGTGCGCAGTACGGCACCTCGACGGTGCACTTCTACTGGATCGGCGCCGTGCCCGCCATGGTCTTCCTCGGCCTGGTGATGATGCCGTTCTACTACGGTTCGCGGGTCCGCAGCGTCCCCGAGTACCTGCGCCGCCGGTTCAACCGACCCACTCACCTGTGGAACGCGCTGAGCTTCGCCGCGGCGAGCGTGCTGACCGCGGGCGTCAACCTGTACGCGCTGTCCCTGGTCATCCAGGCGCTGCTCGGGTGGCCCCAGTGGTTGTCGATCCTGCTCTCCGCGGTCTTCGTGCTGGCCTACATCACCCTCGGCGGCCTGTCCGGCGCCATCTACAACGAGGTGCTGCAGTTCTTCGTGATCATCGCCGGTCTGGTTCCGCTGGTGATCATCGGTCTCAAGGACGTCGGCGGCTGGTCCGGGCTGGAGGCCAAGGTCTCGGCCCAGGCCGGGACGGAGAACTTCTTCTCACCCTGGGGTGGGACCCAGGTCGGCAACTGGACCAATCCGCTGGGTGACTGGATCGGCATCGTGATGGGCCTCGGATTCGTGCTGTCCTTCGGCTACTGGACGACGAACTTCACCGAGGTGCAGCGCGCTCTTTCGGCCAAGAACCTGTCGGCCGCCGAGCGCACGCCACTGATCGGTGCCTTCCCCAAGATCTTCATCCCGGCCCTGACCATCATCCCCGGCCTGATCGTGATCGCGATCTTCCCGGGCTTCGGCCAGGAGGGTTCCGGCACCACCTACAACGACGCCATCCCGGCGCTGATGAACCACTACCTGCCGAACGGCACCCTGGGCATCGCGGTCGCCGGTCTGCTGGCGGCCTTCATGGCCGGCATGGCGGCCAACGTCAGCTCGTTCAACACGGTCTTCACCTACGACATCTGGCAGACCTACATCAAGAAGAACAAGCCGGACCGCTACTACCTCAACGTCGGCCGGATCGTCACCATCGTCGGCATCATCGTCGGCATCGGCACCGCCTTCATCGCGTCCCAGTTCAGCAACATCATGAACTACATCCAGACGCTGTTCTCATTCTTCAACGCGCCGGTGTTCGCCACCTTCATCATCGGCATGTTCTGGAAGCGGACGACTCCCTGGGCCGGCTTCTTCGGACTCGTCTCCGGCTTCGTGGCGGCCGTCAGCTTCCAGTACCTGATCGGTCCCAACATCGCCTACTTCTACTCCGGCCAGACCTTCGAGGGCGAGATCAACGCCCAGATGCTCAATTTCTACGGCGCGATGGTGGCCTTCGCGGTCGATGCCGTGGTGACCGTGGTGGTCACCCTCTTCACCACCTCGAAGCCGGTGGGTGAGCTCAAGGGCCTGGTCTGGGGCGTGCCCGATCCGGACGCCGGGGATCCGCACGAAGGCTACGTCCGCAAGTGGTACGAATCGCCCAAGCTCCTCGGCTTCACCGCCCTGGGTATCGTCCTCGTCCTGTCGATCATCTTCATCTGAGGGAGGGAAAGCACATGTCTCAGCACGAACCGACCTCTGACGAGCTCCAGCCCAAGGACGCCCCCCCATCGGCGGCCTCCAAGCTGTTCGACCTGCGGGTCCTGATCGGCGCCCTGTTCACCTTCTACGGCGTCGCGCTGTCGATCTACGGCCTCTTCTTCACCTCGCCCGAGGAGATCGCCAAGGCTGCCGGCATCAACATCAACCTGTGGCTCGGGCTCGGGATGCTGGCCCTCGGCCTGCTCTTCCTGCTCTGGGCCAGGCTGGCGCCGGTGGTGCACGACCCCGTGACCGCCGGAGCCTCGGACCGCCCGGCCGCTCATTGATCTGATGGGCTCGCTCACGGGCCTGAGTCAGTCGGCGCCCGCCACCACGATCCCGAGGTGAGCGGCCAGGGCGCCGGACAGGTCGTCCAGCTGTTCGGTGCTGATCGTGCAGCCGCTCAGCCCGGCGAGCCCACTGATCTCGCGCAGCTGGGCGGACCGCAGGTCGACGTCACGGCAGGTCGCTCGGGTGAGCTCGAGGGAGCGGATCTGGCAGTCCTCGAAGCGGACCCGGGTCAGCTTGGCGCCCACCAGATCGAGCTCGTCGATCACGCAGCGTTCCAGCAGCACGTCCTTCCAGGTGCCGGCGCGGGCATTCAGGAACGAGATCTTGGTGTCGGCGATCACGACCCCGTCGAGAGTCGCCTCGTACGCGACCACCGCGCCGAGCCGTGACCGGCCGATCCTGCTGTGTCGCCACAAGCTGCGGGGCGTGGTCAGGTGCGCCGCCTCCACCTCGGTCAGCTCGGACTCGACCAGGTGCGCTCCGGTCAGATCCGCGCCGGTGAGGTTCGCCCCGGCGAAGGCGCACTCGGAGAAGGTCGAGTGCCGTAGATCGCGATCGGCGAGGTCGACCCGGTCGTACCGCTCCGCGGCATAGCTGTCGCCGTCCAGCAGTGCCAGGCCGTCGGCGGGCGTCTGGGCGACGCGCTTCCGGGTCGGGATCTTCGGCGGCTGGCAGGCGGTGGGCGTCGGCACGCGACGAGAGTAGACGTACGGTGAGCTCGTCGCCGTCGATGGAGGAGCCAGCCGTGAGCAAGCGTGACCGCCGCGCCACCGAGTCCGAGGACGATCTGCGGGTCCGACCGCAGGACGACCACGCCGCCGGGGTGAAGGCGGTCGCCATCTCGATGAAGCGCTCGCTGTCCGAGATGGGGCTGCGCCGGACCACCACGACCCTGCGCCGGCTCAACCAGGCCGAGGGTTTCGACTGTCCGAGCTGTGCCTGGCCCGACCCCGAGGTCGGCCATCGGCACACCGCCGAGTTCTGCGAGAACGGAGCCAAGGCGGTCTCGGAGGAGGCGACCAGGACCCGGGCCACACCGGCGTTCTTCGCCCGACACAGCATCGCCGAGCTCGACGCCCAGTCCGAGCAGTGGTTGGGTCAGCAGGGTCGGATCACCGAGCCGATGATCAAGCGGCCGGGCGCCGAGCACTACGCGCCGATCTCCTGGGACGCCGCCTTCGGGATCATCGCCGACCACCTGAACGGGCTGGCCAGCCCTGACCAGGCGGTCTTCTACACGTCCGGGCGGACGTCCAACGAGGCGGCGTTCGCCTACCAGCTGTTCATCCGGGCGTACGGCACCAACAACCTGCCCGACTGCTCCAACATGTGTCACGAGTCGACCTCGGTCGCGCTGGCCGAGACCATCGGCATCGGCAAGGCCAGCGTGAGTCTGGAGGACGTGCACGCGGCGTCCCTGATCGTGCTGGCCGGGCAGAACCCGGGCACCAACCATCCGCGGATGCTGTCGGCGCTGGAGGAGGCCAAGGACCGCGGAGCCGCGATCATCGCCATCAACCCGCTGCGCGAGGCCGGGCTGGTCAACTTCCGCAACCCGCAACGTCCGCGCGGGATCGTCGGCAAGGGCACTGCGCTCGCCGACCTGCACCTGCCGGTCAAGATCAACGGCGACCTCGCCCTGTTCCAGGCCATCGGCTCGCTGCTGGTGGAGTGGGACGCGATCGACCACGACTTCGTCGACACGTACGCCCACGGGTTCGACGCCTGGCGTGATCACGTGCGCGCGCTGGACTGGGCGCAGGTGGAGGCGGCCACCGGACTGTCGAAGGAGCTGATCGCCCGGGCGGCCCGGATGATCGCCGACTCCCCGGCGACCGTCTACTGCTGGGCGATGGGGTTGACCCAGCACCGCAACTCGGTGGCCACCATCAAGGAGATCGCCAACCTCGCCTTCGCCCGCGGTGACATCGGCAGGCCCGGGGCCGGTCTGCTCCCGGTGCGCGGCCACTCCAACGTGCAGGGTGATCGGACCATGGGCATCTGGGAGCGCCCGCCGCAGCACTTCCTCGACCGGCTGCAGGCCGAGTTCGGCTTCGACCCGCCCCGCGAGCACGGCTACGACACCGTCGACTCGATCCGGGCCCTGCGGGACGGCAAGGCGCACGTGTTCCTGGGGCTGGGCGGCAACTTCGTCCAGGCGGCTCCGGACACGGAGGTGACCGCCGCGGCCCTGCGCCGGGCCCGGCTGACGGTGCACGTGTCGACCAAGATCAACCGGTCGCACCTGGTCTGCGGCCAGACCGCGCTGATCCTGCCGACGCTCGGGCGGACCGAGAAGGACGTCCAGGCCGGTGGTGAGCAGTTCGTGTCGGTGGAGGACTCCACCTGCTCGGTGCACGCCTCGCGCGGACCGCTGGAGCCGGCCAGCCCGCACCTGCGCTCGGAGGTCGCCATCGTCACCGGCATCGCCGAGCGCACGCTGGGCGATCGGTACGGCATCGACTGGCGGGGCATGCGGGATGACTACCGCCGGATCCGCACGCACATCTCCCGGGTGGTGCCGGGCTGCGAGACGTACGAGGTGTCGGTGGATCGGCCCGGTGGCTTCGTGATGCCGCATCCGCCGCGGGACAGTCGCACGTTCCCCACAGCGTCGGGACGCGCGGAGTTCACCGCCTCGCCGATCGAGCTGCTGCAGGTCGGCGAGGGTCAGCTCGTGCTGCAGACGCTGCGCAGCCACGACCAGTTCAACACCACCATCTACGGTCTGGACGATCGCTACCGCGGCATTCTCGGTGGCCGCCGGGTGGTCTTCGTGAACGCCGAGGACCTGGCCGCGCTGGGCCTGGCCGACAACCAGCAGGTGGATCTGATCGGTCACTGGGCCGACGACGACGTGGAGCGCCGCGCGAACGGCTTCCGGATCGTCGCGTACGACACCCCGCGCGGCTGTGCGGCGGCCTACTATCCGGAGACCAACCCCTTGGTGCCGTTGGACTCCACTGCCGAGGGCAGCAACACCCCGACGTCGAAGTCGGTGATCATCTCCCTGGTGCCGGCCGGAGCCCCGTCGTCCGGTGCGAACGGTCCGGCGCAGCGATCGACCTCGATGGACCCGGCGGGGTCCGACGACGGACACAAGAGCCAGCCGCAGCCGACCCACCTGTCGTGAAGCGGACGATGATTGAGGGATGTTTGGCTGCTTTTTCAGGGTGAGATAAAGTTACCTAAAGATCGTAAAGGCGCGGCCGCATCACGGGGTTGCGTGAGGTGGGAAAGACCGTCCTCCTCGGCGACTTCTATCGGGCCGCGCTCGCAAGCAACTGGATCGTCATCGAATCCGAGATCACGAAGCACGACGACGAGGACTTTCGTCGGAACGTCGCTGCATGGGTGCGCACTGCGCTGCTGGAGCTGTCGCCGAGGGTCAGGTGGTCTGACCGTCTGATGAGGGCCGGAGGTGTTCTCAAGTCGTTCACGATCTCAGTTGATCCGGCGGGCGGACTCAGCGCCGGGATCGACGTCGACGCGCTGTCGGGCGTTGCCGACCGCGGTGACCTACAACTGGACCTCACCGATCTTCTGGTCGCTGTGGGTGAAGCGGCGCAGGACCGCGGCCGTGGCGTTGTGCTCCTCTTCGACGAAGTGCAGTTCCTGGCCTCAGCCCAGTTGGCAGCACTCATAGCGGCGCTTCACAAGACAGTTCAGCGAGCACTGCCCATCACCATGGTCGCAGCTGGCCTACCTCAGATCGCAGAACTTGCCGGCGACGCGCGATCCTACGCGGAGCGGCTCTTCGAGTTTCCGGCTATCGGAAATCTGGCGGACATCGATGCGCGCAGGGCTCTTGCTGAGCCGGCGCAGCAGGAGGGAGCCGCTTTTGCCGCTGATGCTCTGGACCGAGCGGTGGCGGTGACCGGTGGCTACCCCTATTTCCTGCAGGAGCTGGGTCATGCCGTGTGGGGACTTGCCGAGGGACCGTCGATCACTCTCGACGACGTCGAAGCATCGCTGCCCTTGTACGAATCGAAGTTGGACTCTTCTTTCTTCAAGGTTCGCCTCGACCGAGCGACGGAACTGCAGCGGGCCTACCTTCGCGCGATGGCCGAGTTGGGACCCCAGCCACAAAAGGCCGCCGACGTGGCCCAGGTGATGGGGCGCACATCACCTCAAGTGGCTCCGACACGGGCGGAGCTCATATCGATGGGTCTGCTGTACACGCCGGAGCATGGATACGCCGCCTTCACGGTGCCCCATTTCGACAAGTTCATGCACCGCGCGATCCCCGATCTGATCGTGCCGGAGGTCAGGCGTCGGAAAGCGCCGACCTGACCGTTACGGTGGGCCATGGTCTCCTGAGCCCGCTGGCGGCGGGCCGAGTAGCCTCTCGACGGTGACTGACATCGACGCCGCGCGCGCCCTCCTGGTCGACGGTTTCGGGCGCGTACGAGAAGGCGTGGCCGAGCTGACCACCGGGCTGACCGACGAGACGGCGTGGTGGCGGCCCGACGCCGAGGCGAACTCGATCGCCTGGCTGCTGTGGCACCTGAGTCGGGTGCAGGACGACCATGTCGCCGGCGTGGCCGGCACCGAGCAGACCTGGCCGCGATTCCGTGACGAAGCCGCGCTGCCGCTGGATCCCGACGACACCGGGTACGGGCACACCTCGGCCCAGGTGGGTGCCGTCCGCCTCTCGGCGGATCTGCTGAACCGCTACCAGACCGAGGTGCACCGGGCCACCCTGGCGTATCTGGAGGAGCTGACCGAGGCCGAGCTGGGCCGGATCGTGGACGACCGCTGGGACCCACCGGTGACCGCCGCCGTACGGTTGGTGAGCGTGATCGACGACTGCGCCAGACATCTCGGCCAGGCCGACTACGTCCGTGGTCTCGCGGACCGACGCAACGCAGCCTGGGCCCAGCAGGAAGTGGCACCGCGATGACCGACCCGACGCAGGACTCGGCCGACCGGATCGAGCACCGCTTCTACGGCGACCTGGCACCCTGGTGGCCGCTGATCTCTCCACCGGAGGAGTACGCCGAGGAGGCCGTGTTCGCGGCGGACCTGCTGGGGGCCGACGGCGCGACGACCACCGTGCTGGAGCTGGGCAGTGGCGGTGGCCACGTGGCCAGTCACCTGTCCGAGCGCTTTCGCCTGACGCTGGTGGACCTGTCGGAGCCGATGTTGGAGGTCTCCCGCGCGCTCAACCCCAGGGCGGATCACCACCAGGGCGACATGCGGACGATCCGGCTGGGAGAGCAGTTCGACGCCGTGCTGATCCACGACGCCATCGACTACATGACCACCGAGTCGGACCTGCGACGGGCGATCGAGACGGCGTACGCGCACGTGCGACCGGGCGGTATCGCCGTGCTGGTGCCCGACGACGTGGCGGAGAGCTTCGAGCAGCGCACCGAGCACGGGGGCTCCGACGCCGCCGACGGTCGGGCGGCCCGCTACCTGGAGTGGTCGTGGGATCCCGATCCGACCGACTCCTGGACGATCACCGACTACACCTTCGTGCTCCGGGAGGCGAGCGGCTCGGTCGAGACGGCTCACGAGACGCACCGCCTCGGGTTGTTCCCGCGCGACACCTGGTTGCGGCTGCTGACCGAGGCCGGCTTCGCTGCCAGCGCCCACAACGAGCTGGCCACCGGCGACACCCACCCCCGGACCTGGTTCGTCGGTCGGAGATCGGTCTCGTGACGGCCCGTTCAGCCCACCAGGAGGTCGCCCAGATCGCGGGTCGACAGCACGGCGGAGTCCTCGCGTTCGCTGATCAGATAGAGCCGGCTGCCGACCAGCGCGGCGGCGCGCACCACGCCGTCAGGGCCGGTGTAGAGGCGCCAGGCGCCGTCGTGCCCGACCAGCAACCGGCCCTGGCCGTGTGTGCTGATCGCGGCGACGACCCGATCGCCGTGCCGAGCGATGACGCCCGCGTCGTCGTCGCCGACGCGCAGCTCCGGCAGGCTGGAGCGGCCGTCGTCGGACCACACCGCCACCGCTCCCTCCCGTGAGCCGACGCTCCAGCACCCCGGCGGCCCGGATCCTTCGCATACCGTCGACCAGGCCTCGCTCCGCTTCCCCGGGTCCGCTGGCAGCGACAGTCTCCAGTCGACCCCCGAGCCGCGCCAGACGGCGGCCGACTGGCGCACGCCGTCGGCGAGGTCGATCACCGACCCACTGATGGCCACCGATCCGTCCGCCTGGGTGGCGGCGGTCCGCGGCGCCGTCTGCCGGTCGACCGTGCTGACCAGGGACGCCGGTGTCGGCTGCCGCACCCAGCGCTCGCTCTGTGTCCGCCAGATCGCGCCGTCGAGGCCGTGCGCCCCTTGCCAGGTCCCGACGATCAGCGGTCCACGGTCATCGTGGGCGACGGCCAGCAGCCCGCCGGCCTCCTGGCCGCCGAAGGTCTCGAACGTCTGCGGGCGGTCCACCACACCGGCCGAGGTGCCGGTCCAGATCGTCCACCGGAAGTTCGCATGGGCCCCTCCGTGCGCCATCCCGAGGGCGACGATCGAACCGCCGTCACCGGTCACCGACACCAGCGCGGCGCGCTCGCCGTACGGCGTGGCGGGGGTCAACGGAACGGTCCGCCAGACCGAAGCCGGCTCGGCCGTGCTCCTGCGTACGAGCGCGGGGGAGCGGGCCGCATCGTCGCCCGTGGAGCCACCGACGAGCAGCTCGTCGCCGTCGACCTGCACGGTCGAGGGCCTCATACCCCCGGGGAGGGTGACCGTCTGCCAACCCGGTAGCTCGTTCGGTTGATCCGAGGTCGGATCGGGACTGCCCGGCGTGCAGGCCGCGAGCACCAGTGCGAGGACAGCCACGCCGGCTGCGCCGGAGCAGAGGTGGCGTCTCAGCGACACGGGTCCGGGTCGTGGCCGGCGAGATACTCCTGACTCGCCCTGACGAATCCGTCGAGGCAGATCACCCCACCAAGGTAGACCGCCTGGTAGGCGGGATCCGGCATCCGCGCGGTGACCCGGAACCCGGGCTGGTCGGCCGACGGCACCTCGATCTGGCGCCGCTCGCCACCGTCGAGCACGGTGAGCGCGAACCGCACGGTGCAGGACTGCGTCGTCGTCGACGCCGTGACGATCAGCACCTGCTGCTCGCCGGAGGCCAGCGAGATCGTGTGCGCCGGGAAGAAGGGCGCTCCTGTCGTTCCGTCTGTCTCGTGGGCCGTGCCTTTGGTGCCCGGCCGGTCGAGATCGAAGTCGATCCGGATCGACTCGTCGCTGCCCGCCGGCGGGTCCTCGAACAGGACGCCGTCCAACGGTGCCGCACACGTGGCGACGGGCTGCAGGTCGACGATCCGGACCGGTTCCTTGCGGTTCCCGGCCAGCACCAGCTGCACGAACACCGTTCCCGGGGCGACGCCGCCGCGGTTCTCCAGCCAGGCGGTCGGGTCGGGTTGCGCGTTGAGCTCCGCCAGGTCCGCGTCGGTGAAGACGGTGGACCGCGGAAAGACCACGGACTCGCCGAGCTCGGAACGGAACGAGGTGGCGTCCAGCAGCTCGACCGCCGGCCCGCGCTGGAGGATCGGGTCGAGCAGGGTGTCGAACGTGGGCGCGATGGCGTTCGTGAGCGTGACGCCGAGGGCTGCGACGACCACGCCCGTCAGCCACACCAGCGGTTTGCGGGCCAGCGCGCCGGCCGTGCTGCCCAGCCGGCTGCCGGGCGGGGTCGCGGGTGGCGGGGTCGCGGGTGGCGGCGCAGTGGGCGCACCAGAGCGTTCCGGCGGTTCCGCGTCCCTCGCCATCGGCCTCTCCTGCGCTCGAGAGTGACCTTAGTGTCACGCGGATCGTCTCGGGTGACGTTCGTAGGATTCCCCGCCGGGCAGGGCTCAGCCTCGTGCGACTAGCGTGGGACGGGTCCGTGATCGCCCGACCTGGAGGCTGCACCATCGTGAACGAGCGAGCCGAGAAGCCCGATCCGTCGGTCGACGGCGAGAAGTCCGTGACCCACGAACCGAGCGAGATCACGTACCACGAGCAGTTCTATCCGGCGAGGCCGCGTCGACTGCGCCCTCGGGCCCGGCTGCGGTTGTTCGCCCGCCGGCCCAAGGAACAGATCGGCAAGCCGTCCGGGGACAACGAGCACTACGTCTCCTGGCTGGTCGACCAGTCGATGCTGGCCGACGCGACCGAGTTCGCCCGGAAGCTGTCGGGTCAAGGGAGCATGTGGCAGAACCCGTTCGCCAACCCGGACGCCCGGGCGGCGATCGAGAAGACCTCGGTCTGGTTCACCGCCTACCCGATCTCGATGATCACCAAGCAGGGCAGCTCCTTCCTGGGCACGCTCGGCGATCCGGACCTGTGGGAGGCGTTCCAGGCCATCGGCATCGACGGCCTGCACACCGGCCCGGTGAAGAAGGCCGGTGGCCTCGACGGTTGGGACGCCACCCCCAGCGTGGACGGGCACTTCGACCGGATCAGCACCCAGATCGATGCGGAGTTCGGCACGGAGGACGAGTTCCGAGCCATGTGCGAGGTGGCCGCGGCGCACGACGGAACGGTGATCGACGACATCGTCCCCGGGCACACCGGCAAGGGCGCGGACTTCCGGCTGGCCGAGATGAAGGTCGGCGACTATCCCGGGATCTTCCACATGGTGGAGATTCCCGAGTCCGACTGGCACCTGCTGCCGCGGGTCGCGCGTGGTCGCGACTCGGTCAACCTGGACCTCGAGGCGGAGAACCAGCTGCAGAAGGCCGGCTACATCATCGGTCGGCTGCAGCGGGTGATCTTCTACGAGGCCGGCATCAAGGACACCAACTGGAGCGCTACCGCTCCGGTGCTGGGTCCGGACGGGGTCGAGCGGCGCTGGGTCTACCTGCACTACTTCAAGGAGGGCCAGCCCTCGATCAACTGGCTGGACCCCTCGTTCGCGGGCATGCGGCTGGTGATCGGCGACGCTCTGCACTCCCTCGGCGATCTCGGTAGCGGGGCGCTCCGGCTGGATGCCAACGGCTTCCTCGGGGTGGAACGCAACACCGACGACTCGCCCGCCTGGTCCGAGGGCCATCCGCTGTCGGAGGCCTCCAACCAGTTCATCGCCAGCATGGTGCGCAAGGTCGGTGGGTTCACGTTTCAGGAGCTGAATCTCTCCATCACCGACATCGCCCGCAGCTCGGCCCGCGGCGCCGACCTCTCCTACGACTTCGTCACCCGGCCCGCCTACCATCACGCCCTGGCCACCGGCGACACGGAGTTCCTGCGGCTCACCCTGCACGTCGCGGCGGACCTCGGGGTCGAGCCGGTGCAGCTGGTGCACGCGTTGCAGAACCACGACGAGATGACGTACGAGCTGGTGCACTTCGCCGCCGTGCACAAGGACGAGACCTTCGAGTTCCGGGGGGAGGAGATCCTGGGCGGGGACCTCGCGGTGCTGATCCGTGGTGAGCTGACCGACCGGCTCACCGGTGAGGCCGGTCCCTACAACTCGACCTTCACCCAGAACGGCATCGCCTCGACCATGGCGACGATCATCGCCGCTTCCCTGGGCATGACCGAGATCGACAACCTGTCGGTCGACCAGGTCGAGGCGATCAAGGACGCGCACCTGCTGCTGGCCATGTTCAACGCCTGGCAGCCGGGAGTCTTCGCGCTGTCCGGGTGGGACCTGGTCGGCGCGCTCACCCTCGACCGCAAGCAGGTGAGTGCCCTGCTCGCTTCCGGCGACACCCGCTGGATCCACCGGTCGGCGTACGACCTGATGGACTACCGGCCGGACGCGACGGAGTCGACCTCCAAGATGCCGCGAGGGAAGAGCCTGTACGGGACGCTGCCCGACCAGCTGGCCGATCCGCGGTCGTTCGCCTCCCGATTGGCCGGCATCCTGCGGGTCCGCAACCAGTTCGGCCTGGCCACCGGCACCCAGCTGGACGTGCCTCAGGTGTCCAACCGGGCCATGCTGGTGATGGTGCACCAGCTCGACATCGGTCGCCAGATCGCGGTGCTCAACTTCGCCGCCCAGCCGATCTCGGGCACCGTCCGCTCGGAGCACCTGCCCCCCCGCTCGGTGGTGGTGGACATGACCACCGGGATCCAGGTGGGCGAGGTGGACGACCTGCACAGCTTCGCGATCTCGCTGGAGCCGCACGAGGGTCTGACGCTGCTCGTGGGCGAGCCTCAGGACGAGTGAGCCTCACCGACCAAGCGCTGACGCAAGAGGCAAGCAACTTGCTAGCATTGTGCGACATGAGGACGCTCTACCTTCGCAACGTGCCGGACGACGTCATCAGCAGGCTCGAGCTGTTGGCCGCCCGGGACGGCACCTCGGTCAGCGCGGTCGCGGTGCGCGAGCTGGCGGACGTGTCGCGTCGGGCTGACAACCCCGGTCTGATCGGTGATCTTCCCGACCTGGGCATCGACGTGCTCGGGATCGTCGAGGCTGTCGAGCAGGAGCGCGCCGGCCGGTGATCGTGCTGGACGCCTCCGCTGCCCTGTCCGGACTGCTCAATGCCGGTCCGGCGCGCGAGCTGCTCGCGGGTGAGCAGCTGCACGCCCCGCACCTGATCGACGCGGAGGTGGTCAGCGGGCTTCGCCGGCAGGTGGCGTCAGGATCCTTCTCCGCCGAGATCGGATGGACTGCGGTGGACACCTGGCGCCGGCTGGGCCTCACCCGGTACGCGACCCGCGGCCTCCTGGAGCGGGTCTGGGAGCTTCGCGACAGCCTCTCCGCCTACGACGCGGGCTACGTCGCGCTTGCTGAATCCCTGGGCTGCGTCCTGGTGACCGCTGACGCCCGCATCAGCCGAGCCCCCGGCCGGCGATGCTCGGTGACGGTGGTGCCCCGCTGATCGACCCGATCGGGGTCGAGCTCGATGCCCGAGCCCGGCTTGTCCGGCACCCTGACCTCGCCGCGTGATCGGTTCAGGGACGCTGACCGAACTCCGACGTGGCCACCGTCCAGGCGGCGGCCTGCTCGCTGAGGGTGAAGCCGAGACCGGGTCGGTCGGACACCCACATCCGGCCGTCGCGGGTCTCCAGGTGCTCGTTGAACAGCGGATCCAGCCAGTCGAAGTGCTCGACCCAGGGCTCGATCGGGTAGGCGGCCGCCAGATGGCAGTGGATCTCCATCGCGAAGTGCGGGGCGATCTCGAGCTGCTTGGACTCGGCCAGGGCCGACAGCTTCAGGAACTGGGTGATGCCGCCGATCCGCGGCGCATCCGGCTGGACGACGTCGGCCGCCCCGACCTCGATCAGCCGGGCGTGCTCGGCCAGGCTGGCCAGCATCTCGCCGGTCGCGATCGAGGTGTCCAGCGAGCGCGCCAGCTGGGCGTGGCCCTCGGCGTCGTAGGCGTCCAGCGGCTCCTCGATCCAGACCAGGCCGAACTCCTCGAAGATCCGGCCCATCCGCATCGCCGACGCCCGGTCCCACTGCTGGTTGGCGTCCACCATCAGCGGCACGTCGTCGTCGAGGTACTCCCGGACCGCCGTCACCCGGGCCACGTCGGTCCGCCAGTCCGGCTGCCCGACCTTCAGCTTGATGCCGCCGATGCCGCCCTCCAGCGCGGCCGCCGCGTTCTCCTTGACCTGCTCGATCGGAGTGTGCAGGAAGCCGCCGGAGGTGTTGTAGGTCCGGACCGAGTCGCGGTAGCTGCCCAGCAGCTTGCTCAGGGGGAGGGAGGCGCGCTTGGCCTTGAGGTCCCACAGCGCCACGTCGAAGGCGGCGATGGCCTGGGTGGCCAGTCCGCTGCGACCCACCGAGGCGCCGGCCCAGCACAGCTTCACCCACAGCTTGCCGATGTCGCTCGGATCCTCCCCGATCAACACATCGGCGATCTCCTTGGCGTGCGCGTACTGTCCCGGCCCGCCCGCCCGCTTGGAGTAGGAGAAGCCGATGCCGGTGTGACCGTTCTGGGTGGTCACCTCGACGAACAGGAAGGCGACCTCGGTCATCGGCTTCTGCCGACCGGTCAGCACCTTGGCGTCGCTGATCGGGGTGGCCAGCGGGAGCGTGACCGAGGAGAGCCTCAGGTGGGCGATCCGGTCCACGGTGGAGACACCGGGCGCGGCGGCGAGCAGGGTGGCGTTCTTCGCCGACAGCGCGCTGGCCGGGGCGGGGGCGCTGGGCGGGGCGGGAGCGGCGGTCGTGGTGGCGGTCATGATGGTGGTTCCTCTCGAGGCGTTTCCGGGGCGGTTGGGCGTTCAGGGCCGGCGTACGCCGTCGACCAGCCGAGGCACGTCCTCGGCGGTCCGGAGCTCCGGCGGCAGCAGCGACTCCGGCACGTCCTGGTAGACGACCGGGCGGAGGAACCGCTCGATCGCCCGGGTGCCGACCGAGGTGCTGGCCGGTGCCGACGTGGCCGGGAACGGTCCGCCGTGGACCATGGCGTAGCCGACCTCGACCCCGGTCGGCCAGCCGTTGACGACGAGCCGTCCGGCCACCAGCTCCAGGTCGCTCAGCAGCTCGGCGGCGAGGTCGTGATCGGCCTCGGTGAGGTGCACGGTGGCGGTCAGCTGACCCTCCAGGCCCGCGACGATCTGGCGGAGCTGGTCGAGGTCGCGGACCCGGACCACCAGCGACGTGGGTCCGAAGACCTCACCGGCCAACCCGGGGGAGGCGAGGAAGGTGTCGCCGTCGGTGACGAAGAGCCGGGGCAGACCCGGGAAGGCCAGCGACTCCTCGGCCACCCCGGCACCGGCGGTGACGACCCCTTCGGTCGTCCCCATCGCGTCGGCGCCCCGGTCGAGCGCACCGGCGATGCCGGGCGTCAGCATGGGGGTGGCGGTCACCCCGGCGATCGCCTCGGCGGCGGCGCGGACGAAGGCATCGGTGTCCGGGCCCTGCAGGGCGAAGACCAGCCCGGGTTGGGTGCACAGCTGCCCGGCGGAGCCGGTCACCGAGGTGACGTACGCGGCCGCGGTCGCCGGCCCCCGGGCGGCGAGGGCCCCGGGCAGCAGGAAGACCGGGTTGACCGAGGACATCTCGGCGTAGACGGGGATCGGCTCGAGCCGCCGCTGGGCCGCGGCGACCAGGGCCAACCCGCCGCCGCGGGAGCCGGTGAAACCGACGGCCTGGATGCGGGGGTCGGTGACCAGGGCGGTGCCGAGCTCGTGCGTGGTGCCGTGCAGCAGCGAGAAGGTGCCCTCCGGGAGGCCGTGGTCGACCACGGCCGCCCGGCCGGCGCGCCCGACCAGCTCGGAGGTCCCCGGAGGGGCCGGGTGACCCTTGACGACCACCGGGCCGCCGGCGGCCAGCGCCGAGGCGGTGTCGCCACCGGCCACCGAGAACGCGAGCGGGAAGTTGCTGGCGCCGAACACCGCCACCGGCCCCACCGGGACCGACCGCTGACGCAGATCCGAGCGGGGCAGAGGACGGCGGTCGGGCAGCGGCGTGTCGACCCGGATCCCGTGCCAGGCGCCGTCCCGCAGCACGGTGGCGAACAACCGCAGCTGGCCGACGGTGCGGGCCAGCTCGCCGGTCACCCGGGCCGCCGGCAGACCGGTCTCGGCGGTGACCCGCTCGACCAGTGTGCCGCCGAGCGCCTCGACGTTGGCGGCCACGGAATCCAGGAACGCGGCCCGCTGCGCCGGTGCGGTCCGTCGGTAGCCGGGGAAGGCGGCTGCGGCCAGGACGGTCGCGCGCTCCACCTCGGCCGGTCCCGCCTCGCCGTACGCGGGTTCGAGCTCGGTCCCGGTGGCGGGGTCGACGGCGTGGAAGGTCGCCCCGTCGGGGCTCACGTCGGCGGCGCCGATGAGTGAGCTGCCGGTCAGCACGGTCAGGAGACCCGGGCCACGAGGGCGGCGAGCTCGGCCACCTCGGACTCGGTCAGGTCGGTCAGCGGCGAGCGGACGGGACCGGCCGGGCGGCCGATCACCGACATGCCGGCCTTGACGATGCTCACCGCGTAGCCCGCGGTCCGGTTGCGCAGGTCGCAGTAGGGGATGACGAAGTCGTTGAGGGCGGCGAACACGTGGGCGTCATCGCCGCTGCGGACCGCGGCGTAGAAGTCCAGCGCCCACTGCGGGAGGAAGTTGAAGATCGCCGAGGAGTAGGTGGTCAGACCGAGCTTCAGGTACGGCAGCGCGTACAGCTCCGCCGTGGGCAGCCCGCCCACGTAGAGCAGCCGGTCGCCCAGCCGGGAGTAGATCCGGGTCATCTGCTCGATGTCGCCGACACCGTCCTTGAAGCCGATCAGGTTGGGGCAGTCGGCCGCCAGTCGCTCCACGGTGTCGGCGTCGTAGCGGGCGTTCGCACGGTTGTAGATGATCACGCCCAGCTCGGTCGACCGGCAGACCGCTCGGACGTGGTCCTCGAGGCCTTGCTGGCCCGCCTCGGACAGGTAGTGCGGGAGCAGCAGGATGCCGTCGGCGCCGGAGCGCTCGGCGGACTGAGCCAGCTCGACGGCCATGGCGGTGCCGTAGCCGGCCGGGGCGATCACCGGCAGCTCGGCCGGGGTCTCCTTCACCGCGGCCGACACGATCTGCTCGACCTCGGGGAGAGTGAGGGAGAAGAACTCGCCGGTCCCACCGGCGGCGAACAGCCCCGAGGCGTCGTAGCCGGCCAGCCACGCGATGTTCTCCCGGTAGGCCGTCTCGTCGAACGCGTGGTCCGCAGTGAAGTGGGTCACCGGAAAGGACAACAGTCCCGATCCGAGCTGGCGGGCGACGTCGACGGGGGTGTACGTGGTCACGGTGCGTGGTCTCCTCGGGAATGCGGCGGCTTCCAGCAGCCTACGAAGGAGCGTGATTCACGTCCAACACTCTTTTTGGATTGACTGATACCTTCAGAGCATCGTGTTCACCCTCGACCAGCTGCGGGGCTTCGTCGCCGTCGCGGAGGAGCTCCACTTCGGCCGCGCCGCCGAGCGGCTGCGGATGACCCAGCCACCCTTGAGTCGGCAGATCCAGAAGCTGGAGCGCTCCGTCGGGGTGCAGCTGCTGGACCGCGACAACCGGAACGTGGAGCTGACCACCGCCGGCGCCGCCTTCCTGATCGAGGCGCGGCGGCTGCTGGGACAGGCGGACGGGGCCCTCGACCACGTGCGGCGGATCCACGCCGGATCGGCCGGCACCGTACGGATCGGGTTCACCGCGACCGCGGCCTTCGGTGTCCTGCCGTCGCTGCTCAACCGGGTGGGCGCGGCGTACCCCGAGATCGATCTCGACCTGTCCGAGATGGTGACCCGCGAGCAGGTCGACAGCCTGCTCACCGGCGACCTGGACCTCGGCCTCGCTCGGCCGCCGTTCGACACGACCACCTTCGCGTCCCGGGTGCTGCACCGGGAGGCCCTGCTGCTGGCGCTGCCGGCCGCACACCGACTCGTCGACACGGACCGAGCCGTCACCGCCGAGGACGTGGTCAGCGAGCCGCTGATCATGCACGCGCCGACCCGGGCGCGCTACTTCTACGACCTGGTCGTCCGGCTGATCCCGATCGCGGACCAGAACATCGTGCACTCGGTGAGCCAGGTGCTCACCATGCTGTGGTTGGTGGCCGCCGGGCGCGGGGTCGCGTTCGTCCCGGCCTCGGCCGCTCGGTTGGGGATCGAGGGTGTGCGCTACCGCAGCATCGAGGGTCTGCCGCCCACCCCGGTCGAGCTGCACCTGCTCTGGTTGCGCGACGCCGGCAACCCCGCCCTGAGGATGTTGTTGGACGCCATGCAGGTCGCCGACCCCTGAGTCGTCATGGCAGGGTTGTCCGCATGCACACCTCGTGGGGGCTGACGTTCGACGCCGAGGACCCGGCCAGACTCGCGGCGTTCTGGGCCGATGCCCTCGGCTACGTCGAAGCGGACCCGCCGGACGGCTTCGAGACCTGGAACGCCTGGCTGAAGCACAACGGCGTCCCCAAGAAGGAGTGGAACGACGCCGCCTATCTGGAAGACCCCGCCGGCCAGGGTCCGACCCTGTCCTTTCTGAAGGTGCCGGAGACCAAGTCGGTCAAGAACCGAGTGCACCCGGACCTGAAGGTGGGCGGCGGCCGACACCAGTCACCGAAGAAGCGTCGGTCCCGGATCGACAAGGCCGTCCAGCGACTCACCGCCTCGGGGGCGAAGGTTCAGCAGGAGATCGAGCAGGACGGCAACCTCGACCACGTGATCATGACCGACCCCGAGGGCAACGAGTTCTGCGTGGTCTAGATCTCCATGAACTCCCGGCCGCAACCACTAGCGGATCAGGTCACGAGCGCACGCGGCGCCGACGCGGGCCAGCAGCCGTGCGGTCTGTGGCGTGGAACGGGAGAGCTCGAGGCGACGCACCACCGCCCGATCCGCCCGACTCCCCACACCTCCCGCGTCCAGCCAGGCGGCCCGGCGCAGCAGCGAAGCCTCCGTCGTCTCTCCGGCCGGTGCGAGCGGCCGGAGGTGACCGGCGATGGCCCAGCACCAGGGGTCGCTGCGGTCCCGAGCAAGCCCGTGGTGCTCCGCCAGCTCGGCCAGCACGGCGGCCGATCGGTCCGGGAAACCCAACCGCGGCCACCGCTGCGCCGTTCCCGACAGCAGGCCGAGATCGTGCACCGCACAGGCGGCGACCAGGAGCGCCTGGTCGACGGGCCGGTCGCCCGCCAGCGCCCGCGCCATCATGATCATCCGGCGGCTGTGCGAACCGATCTCGGCCGGTGCGGCAGCCAGCCGGTCCAGTGCGGTCTGCGCGAGCGGCCGGTCGCCGGAAGGCACGGGGGCAAGCAGATCCATCACCCCACCGACGGTCCCACTCACCCGGGGCGACGGCAAGGGCCGTCCATGACCGCGTCGAGCAGGCGACCGACGTCGACGAGCCGGAACGGGTCGTCGGTGAACTCGGTGACCCGGCCGGCGGCGCGGCGGCGGGCGACCTCGCCCGATGCCGCGAGCCACTGGCGGGCCCCGAGCTCGACGATGTGGTGCAGCACGGC
This sequence comes from Microlunatus sp., assembly GCA_036524985.1. GTDB lineage: Bacteria > Actinomycetota > Actinomycetes > Propionibacteriales > Propionibacteriaceae > Microlunatus. Next base: position 27,874 of record DATDBH010000046.1, read on the forward strand.
GATCGGCATGGTGAAGTCGCCGACACCGGTGATCCTGGCCGGCCCACCGGCATCCACGTACGCGGTGTAGAGGTCGCGAGCCCGCCCCGGCGAGGTGCCGAACTCCACCAGCACCATCGCCAGCTCGCCGGCCATCGAGGCCGGCCCGCAGGTGTCCCAGTCGATCACCACCGGCGAGCCGTCGGCGCCGGCGCGCAGGTTGTCGGCCCAGAGATCGCGGTGGCACACGATCACGTCCGGCGGCGACTCCAGGATCGCCTCGCTGTCGGCCAGGTCACCGGTGAGGTCGTCGAGCGTGGTCGCGAACGGCGCCCCGGCGAGGTGCAGCTCGGCGACCAGCTCCCCCCAGTGATCCCGGCCGACGGGCTCGGTGAACCAGGGATCGACCGCGCCCGACCCGGGTCCGCCGACGGTGTGCAGGGCGGCGAGCAGGCGACCGAGGCCGGTCGGCTCCAAGCCCCGATCGGGCGCCGCCAGCTCGACCCACTCGAAGACCCGCAGCGTCTCCCCGTCGATCTGGACGGCCGGATCGCCCGCGACGGTCAGCAGCTGCCGGGGGGCGATCACACCGGCCACCTCTGCTCGCTGCTGCAGGGTGTACGCCGCCACGACCTGGTCGTCGTCGAGCGGGACGAGCGCCTCCTTGACCGCGTACGCCCGCGCTCCACAGGTCAGCCGCCACACCTGACCTTGGAAGCCGCGATCCACCGGTCCCTCCAGAGTCGCCGGACCGCCGAGGCCGAAGCGGTCCGCGAGCCAGTCGGCGGACCTCACGCCTCGGCCCCGCTCGCGGCGATCAGCATCGCCCACAGCTCGGCCTTGGCCTCGAACGTGTCCAGGTCGAGGCGGACCAGACTGCCGGCCCGGCGGACCTGTGCCTTGAGGGTGTGCCGGTGCATCCCCAGCTCGCGCGCGGCCGGGTCCCAACCGGCGTTGTGTCGCAGCCAGGTCTCCAGCACCCGCCGCAGGTCGGCTCCGTCGGGGGCGGCCAGCAGAGGGTTCAGCCGTTCTCTGGCCAGGACCTCGATGTCCGCCCGCGACAGCAAGCCGAGGATGGCGCTCGTCTCCAGCTCGATCACCCCGGCGTCGGGGGCCGCGGAGTCCAGCGCGTCCCGGGTCTCGTGCAGCACGGTGACCAGGTCGGCCCAACCGACCGGCCGCGACATCACCATCGGGGTCTGTCGCGCGGCGATGACATCCGCGGCGGCCCGAGCGATGCCGGTCCCGACGACGGCCGCGAACAGACCCTGCCAGCGGGTGGCGAGCACCCAGTGCTGGGACTGGGCGGTCCGCACGCTCAGCGCGTGCTCCAGCTCACCCGCGTCGCTCGCGCCCGGCAGGCGGGTCAGCAGCAACCGCAGCGGGGCTTCGGGCAGCTGCCGGCCGGCGGCCGCCAGCACGTCCCGGACCGCGTCGAGGTGCCCGACCAGCGCCAGCTGGAACAGCTGGGCGTTCATCGCCAACGTGGACTCCTCGCGCCGGGCGGCGTCCTCGACGGCGAACTCGGCCAGCGCCACCGCACTGGTGATCACCGCGGTGGCCGACGTGTCGGGCCGTTCGGGCAACGCGACCGCGAGCACTCCGCGGAGCTCGTCGCGACGACCGAGGGTCTGCATGGTCACCACGCGTCCGCGGTCAGCGCCGCGGCCCGTTAGGTCCAGCGCCGCCCCGGACCGCAGCCGTCGGTGCAGCAACCGGCGGGCCTCGGTCTGCACCGCTGCGACCTCGGCCTCCTCGAAGCCGGTCCGTCCGTGTTCGGAGAGCACCTCGCCGCGCGCGTCGAGGAGCAGCACGCCCGCCGCCAACCGCCGGCTCAGCTCCGCCAGCACACCGGCGATCCGCTCGGCGGAGAGAGCGGCCAGGGACAGCGCCCGCTGGGCGTCCAGCGCCCACAGGTCGCGGGCATGGTCCTGTGCGGCACGGGCGTCCGCGATCCGACGGGCCAGGGCCAGGAAGGGCGTCCGGTACGGGACCTCCAGCAGGGGGAGGCCCAGGGCGGCGCAGGCCGCGACCAGGGGCTCGGGGGTGACCCGGACGACCTCGGTGCCGAACCCGAGAGCGGCTACCCCGACCGCCGTCAGCCGGCTGACGTAGTCGTCGTACGCGCTGGCCGGAGCGTCCGGGGCGAACTGGGTGCCCGTGGTGAGCAGGAGGGTGTCGACCTCGAGGAAGGGCGTCGGGTCGTCCAGATCAGAGCTGTGCGCCCAGCCCACCTCGGTGCTCTCGGGTCCGGTGAGGAGCCTGAGTCCGAGGGCTCGATCAGCCAGCAGGGTCGCGAGACTGGTGGTCACCCACGGCAGCCTAACCGCCTCTCTCTGCCAAAAAGGCAGAAGATTGACCTATGTGGCAATGCCTCGCGGGCATACCTTCGACATCGAGCGACAAACCCGAAGGAGCCCCGCCATGACTGTCACCTCCGAGATCCTCACCGGTGGACCGACCCTGCCCCAGGAGCGTCGGCTGGTGACCGCCCTGCCGGGCCCGCGGACCGCCGAGCTGCAGGCGCGGAAGTCCGCCGCCGTCGCCTCCGGCGTCGGCGTGACCATGCCCGTGTACGCCGCCGCCGCCGGTGGTGGCGTCGTGGTGGATGTGGACGGCAACTCGCTGATCGACCTCGGCTCGGGCATCGCGGTCACCACGATCGGCAACGCCGATCCGGCGGTGGCGGCCGCGGTGGCCGACCAGGTCGCCCGCTTCACCCACACCTGCTTCATGATCACCGGCTACGAGGCGTACGTCGACGTGGCCGAGCGGTTGAACCGGCTCACGCCTGGTGATCACGAGAAGCGCACCGCGCTGTTCAACTCCGGGGCCGAGGCCGTCGAGAACGCCGTCAAGATCGCCCGGGTGGCCACCAAGAAGCAGGCCGTCGTGGCGTTCGACCACGCGTACCACGGGCGCACCAACCTGACCATGAGCCTGACCGCGAAGTCGATGCCCTACAAGAGCGGCTTCGGCCCGTTCGCCGGTGAGGTCTACCGCGCGCCGATGTCGTACCCGTACCGCGACGGGCTCTCCGGCCCGGCGGCCGCCAGGACCGCGCTGCTGCAGATCGAGAAGCAGGTCGGAGCCGACAACCTCGCGGCGGTCATCATCGAGCCGATCCAGGGTGAGGGCGGCTTCATCGTGCCTGCCCCGGGCTTCCTGGCCGAGATCAGCGCCTGGTGCACCGCCAACAACGTCGTGTTCATCGCCGACGAGATCCAGACCGGGTTCGCCCGGACGGGGGCGATGTTCGCCTCCGAGCACGATGGGGTGGTGCCGGATCTGATCACCACTGCCAAGGGGATCGCCGGCGGCCTGCCGCTCGCCGCGGTCACCGGCCGGGCCGAGATCATGGACGCCACCCACGTGGGTGGACTGGGCGGCACCTACGGCGGTAACCCGGTCGCCTGTGCCGCGGCGCTGGCCGCCCTGGACGCGTTCGAGCACGGCGGTCTGATCGAGCGGGCGCAGCAGATCGAGGCGATCGCCGTCGAGCGGCTGACCGCGGCCAAGGCCACCGATCCACGGATCGGTGACGTCCGTGGCCGGGGCGCCATGCTCGCCATCGAGCTGGTCGACCCGACCACCGGTGAGCCCGACGCGAAGCTCACCGGCGCGGTGGCCAAGGCGGCTCACGCCGAGGGCGTGATCATCTTGACCTGCGGCACCTACGGCAACGTGATCCGGCTGCTGCCGCCGCTGTCCATCCCCGACCACCTGCTGATCGAGGGCCTCGACGTGCTGCTCGCCAGCCTCGCGAAGAACTGAGAGGACCCCGATGAGTGACATCAGGCTGCCGCAGGACCTGCCGACCGGTCTGTTGATCAACGGTGAGTGGACGACCGCGGCCGACGACAAGACCGTCGTCGTGATCGACCCCGCCACGGGCGAGGAGCTCACCAGCATCGCCGACGCTGCGCCGGCTGACGCGAAGGCCGCCCTCGACGCAGCGTCGACCGCGGGTCCGGCCTGGGCGGCGACTCCGCCCAGGCAACGGGCCGAGATCCTCCGCAAGGCGTTCGACGAGGTGACTCGGCGCAAGGATGAGTTCGCCCGCCTGATGACGCTGGAGATGGGCAAGCCGCTGGCCGAGGCGTACGGCGAGGTCACCTACGGTTCGGAGTTCTTGCGCTGGTTCAGCGAAGAGGCCGTCCGGATCGGCGGACGCTACGGGATCAACCCCGAGGGCACCGGCCGGATGGTCGTCTCCCAGCGCCCGGTGGGTCCGGCGTACCTGATCACGCCGTGGAACTTCCCGCTGGCCATGGCCACCCGCAAGATCGCTCCGGCGCTGGCCGCCGGCTGCCCGGTGATCATCAAGCCGGCCGCCAACACGCCCTTGACCACGCTGCTGTTCGCTCAGCTGCTGACCGAGGTCGGGGTTCCGGCCGGGGTGGTCAACGTGATCGCGTCCTCCCGTCCGGCCGCGATCACCGAGCCGCTGCTGTCCGATCCCCGGCTGCGCAAGCTGTCCTTCACCGGTTCGACCCAGGTGGGCCGGACGTTGCTGGCCCAGGCGGCGCAGAACGTGCTGCGGACGTCGATGGAGCTGGGCGGCAACGCACCCTTCCTGATCTTCGACGACGCCGATCTGGATGCCGCCGTCGACGGGGCGATGACCGCCAAGTTCCGCAACATCGGTCAGGCCTGCACGGCGGCCAACCGGTTCATCGTGCACGCCTCGGTGGCCGAGGAGTTCACCGCCAGGGTGACCGCCCGGGTGGAGAAGATGACCGTCGGCTCCGGGCTCACCGAGGGCGTCACCATCGGCCCGCTGATCGACGCGAAGGCCGTCGACAGCACCGATGCGATGGTGACCGACGCTGTTGATCATGGTGCGAGGGTGACCACCGGCGGGGAGCGGATCGAGGGCCGCGGCTACTTCTACGCGCCGACGGTGCTGCGCGACGTCCAGCCGGGCAGCCGCCTGCTGCGGGAGGAGATCTTCGGACCCGTGCTCGGGGTCACGACCTTCGAGACCGACGAGGAAGCTGTCGCGGCAGCCAACGACACCGAGTACGGCCTGGTGTCCTACGCCTACACCCGCGACCTGGCGCGGGCGCACCGTCTGATCGACGAGCTGGAGACGGGGATGATGGGCCTCAACACGGGCCTGGTCTCCAACGCCGCCGCGCCGTTCGGCGGGGTCAAGGCCTCCGGTCTGGGCCGGGAAGGTGCCCAGGAAGGAATCGCGGAGTACCTGGAGACCAAGTACACGCTGATTCCGGCCACGTGATCGGCCCGGAGCCGACCGTGGAACTGCGCACCTTCCGCTACTTCGTGGCGGTGGCCGACGCCGGGTCGGTGAACGCGGCCGCTCACGCCCTGCACCTGACCCAGCCGTCGCTGGCCCGGCAGCTGCACCGGCTGGAGCGTCGGTTGTCGTTGCCACTGCTCGAGCTACAGGGCGGCCGGACCGTGCTCACCGTGACCGGGCACCGGTTCCTGCCGTACGCCCGGGAGCTGCTGGCCACCGCGGACGCCACCCTGGCGGCCGCGAGCAGCCTGGCCGCGGGCTCGGACGATCTGACCCCGGAGGGTGAGACCGCCGCCTGATCTCGGCGGATCTCCTCTGGACCGCGCCCGCTCAGAGGGGCACTACTTGATGGTGCTGTTCGCCGTCGGTGTGGGTGGGTTGACGTCGCGCAGCGGGATTCCCGTGAACTGGTCGCGGATCGCGGTGATCAGGTGCTTGGCCCGGATGGTCAGCGAGAACGGTCCGTCCCCGATCGCGTGCTGCATCCGACCCTTGGTCACGATCACGCCGAGGTCCGCTCCCTTCCAGCGGTAGTCGCCGGCACCGTAGATCCGCAGGAAGAACGCCTCGTCCTCGTTCTGCAGCTGGTGCCAGTCGAGGGCGGCCCGCTTGAACACCAGCGAGCCCTGTCGGTCGACCGTGTACTGCCCGGTCGGTGCGGACTCGGTGATCAGCTCGACGACGGGCGAGGTCTCCTTGACGATCATGTGACTCCACAGGTCGACGGCCGCGAGCTCCCGCCACCGCTCGTTGATCTCGTCGATATCGAGGTCGAACTCGACGTCGGAGAACTCCAGCAGGTGGAACGCGAAGAGCGGTACGTCGGCGTACGCGCCGGCGGTCACGTTGGTGATGGCCGAGGCGCCGCTGATCCGGGGATTGAGCTCGCCCAGGTAGCACTCATTGTCGTCGACGTCGACCAGCACGTCGACCTCGAAGAAGCCGCGGTAGCCCTCCTGCCCGAGCCGGTCGCCCAGCCGGCGGACCAGGTCCGCGGCGCGTCGGCGGAGGTCGTCGTCGAGGACGTCGGGGAACATCTCGTTGCCGCACCAGCCACCGCGGTAGGGGGTCAGCTCCGGGTGCCCGGTCAGCTCGGTCATGAACGGGCCGACGATGGTGCCGTTGCGGGTCAGCACCGCTTCCACGGCGATGGGGCGGTTGTTGATCCGCTTCATCACCTTCACTTCCTGGCCGACGATCTCCTTGGCGTTCTTCTTCCAGCCCGCCTCGTCGTCGATGAAGAAGGTGGTCTTGCCGGAGTCGCCGTACGCGGACTGCACCACGAGGTCGCTGCCGAGTCCGGCCTCGGTCGACTGCCGGACCAGGTCCTCGTAGTCCTTCACGGTGGTGAGGATGTTGGGCACGCTCGGCGCGCCGACGTCGTTGCCGAGCCGGGTGGTCACCAGCTTCGAGTCCAGGTGCTCGCGCAGTTCCGCCGACGGGAGGATCAGGTCGTAGCCGAGCTCGGAGCAGATCCGCTCGGTCTCGTCGTCGAAGAACACCATCACGATCTTGGGCCGCACCCCCGGCAACCGCCGGCTCGCGATGAACGCCAGCACCTCGGGGTTGGAGAGCAGCCAGTTGTTGATCTCCTCACCCGACTCGAACTCGATGTAGGGCTTCCGCTTGGGGGTGAACACCCGCGGGTGGGCGCCGTCCCAGCCGTCGTAGTAGGCGATGTAGGTGAAGTTGCGGACCCAGCGGTCCAACCCGAGCAGGTTGAACGGGGTGGCGCCCACGAAGTAGATCGGCACCTCGTTGGTGCGGAAGTAGTGCCGCACCTCGGAGATGTTGCGCAGCGGCCGACGCTGAGGGCTGTCGCCGGGCCCGTACGCGGCGTCGTTGCTGAGCGGGACCTCGGCGGTCACGGCCTCGTTGCTGAGCGGGACCTCGGCGGTCACGGCCTCGATCTCGGGATCGGTGGTCATGAGCTCTCTTCCTGATCGGAGTGGTGAGTGAGGTGCGTGGCGTGGTGGTGTCCGCGGATCTCGCCCTCGGGGATGGGTGCGTTCCGCTCGCTGAGCAGCGGCAACGCCGGATCCCAACGGGTACCGTCCCGCTCGTCCCGGCGTTTGCGGGCGATCGCCGAGAGCGCCTCCAGCACGACCCGGTTGGCCAGCGCAGCGGTGATGTCGGCGTGGTCGTAGGGCGGGGAGACCTCGACCACGTCCAGGCCCACCACCGGCAGCTCCAGGCAGATCCGGCGGACGGCATCCAGGAGCTGGCGGGACGACAGTCCACCCGGTTCGGGGGTGCCGGTGCCCGGGGCGGCGCCGGGGTCGACGACGTCGATGTCGACCGACAAGAACACGCCCTCGCACTCGTCGGTCGCGATGGCGAACGCCTCGGTCAGGCACTCGGTCAGCCCGCGGTGCACGATCTCGGTCATCTCGTACGAGCGCATGTTCTGCGCCGCCATCCAGTCCAGCGTCTCCGGCGGCGGCCAGTACCCCCGCAGCCCGATCTGCAGGAACCGGTCGCCGCGCAGCGCACCGGATTCGATCAGTCGCCGCATCGGTTGGCCGTGTCCCCACAGCGAGCCGAACTCGATGTCGCCGGTGTCGGCGTGGGCATCGAAGTGGATCATCGACACCCGTCCCTGGCCGAGCACGTTGGCGCAGCCCTTGGCGTCGGGGTAGGCGATCGAGTGATCACCGCCGAGCGAGACCGGGATGGCGCCGGCTTCGACCACCTTCTGCACCGCGGCCTCCAGCGCGGGCAGCGCGACCTCGATGTCGCCGGAGTACATCTCCACGTCCCCGGCGTCATAGACGTTCAGGTCCGCGAGACCGTCGGAGCGCAGTGCCAGCGAGGGTCGCGATCCGTCATGGGGGAGGTAGTCGGTCATCCGGATCGCCTGCGGTCCGAACCGGGTGCCGGCCCGGTAGGAGGCGCCCCCGTCGAACGGCGCGCCGAGGATCACCACATCGGCGTCGGCGTACGTCTCGGGGTCGTCGAGGTCGCAGCGCCGGACACCGAGGAAGGTGATGTCGGGGCCGAACTGAGGTCCGTATCGGGTCAACTCACGACTCCAGGTGCTCGTGCGGCTTCATGTGGTGGGCGGCCTCGTGCTTGAGGGTCTCGCCCCGGAAGAACGCCGGTTGCCGGGCGCGCATCACGAGCATGACGACGATGCCGACCAGGATGAGACCCAGCCCGAGCACCAGGACCAACCCGATGCCGAAGACACTGGCCCCACTGCCGTACGCGGGATCGGCACTGTCCTTCAGCGTGATGATCAACACGAAGAACAGACCGAGTCCGCCGAGCAGCGGGAACAGGAACTTGAAGATCGTGTTGAAGCTGTTCTCGAACAGCGTCGTGCGGAAGAACCAGATGCAGCCGAACGCGACCAGACCGTAGTAGAAGCAGATCATGATGCCGAGCGACAAGATCGTGTCGGTCAGCACCCGCTCACTGAGGATGGTCATCACGGTGTAGAAGGCGGCGGCCGCGATCCCGGCCGCGATGGTGGCCGTGCTCGGCGACTTGAACTTCGGGTGGATGTGCGCGAACCGCTTCGGCATCGCGCCGTAGGCAGCCATCGCGAGCAACGTGCGCGTCGTGGGGAGGAAGGTGGTGATCAGGCTGGCGGCCGAGGACGCCAGCACGGCGAGGTAGAGGGCCAGACTCAGCGGGAAGCCCATCACGGGTTCGGCCAGGTTGCCGAAGACGTTGTCCGACACCTCCTCGTTCTGCAGGCCCAGGCCGGTGTCACCCAGGCCGGCGAACATCTGCATGGCGATGCAGACGATCAGATAGGTCGCCAGGATGGAGACCACGCAGAGCAGAGCGGCCAGGCCGGGACCGTGGTCGGAGTCCTTGGACTCCTCGTTGACGGTCAGGGCGGTGTCCCACCCCCAGAAGCCGAAGATCGATCCGGACAGCCCGACGATGAAGGCGGACAGCCCGATGCCGGCCGGGGAGAACCAGGACCAGCTGAAGTCGGCCCCGACCCCGGCGGTCTCGTGCTTCGCGAAGGCCATGATCGCGAAGATCAACAGGACGATCATCTGGAACGAGACCAGGATGATCTGCACCTTCTCCGTGGCGTCGATGCCGCGGTACGCCACCCAGGTGGCGATGGCCAGGAAGGCCAGGCAGGTGATCACGTTGATCGGCTTGTTCTCCCAGAGCGCGCTGATCGACTCCGACCTGACCACAGCCCCGATGAACTGATAGAGGAACTGCACGGCGACGCCGGCCAGGTTGGACAGCACGATGATCGTCGCGATCACCGCGGTCCAGCCGCCGAGCCAGCCGATGTAGGGCCCGAACGCCTTCGACGTCCAGGTGAAGGACGTGCCGCTGTCGGGCATCACCTTGTTGAACTCGCGGTACGCGTAGGCCGCGAAGAACATCGGCAGGAAACCCGCGATGATCACCACCGGTGTCTTCTCGCCGACGGCCATGGCGAGGATGCCCACGGTGGCGGTCAGCACGTACGCCGGTGCCACCGACGAGATGCCGAGCAGCGTCCCCCCGAACAGACCGACGGAATTCGCCTTCAGACCTTTGTCTGCCATTCCCAACCCCTTCCGCCGAGGGTGTTCGAGGGTTCTGACTAACCCTCGTACCCGTGGTACTCCATGACGTGCTTGATCCGGGTGTAGTCCTCCATGCCGTACAGGGAGAGGTCCTTGCCGTACCCGGAGTGCTTGAACCCTCCGTGCGGCATCTCTGCCTGCAGGGGGATGTGGGTGTTGATCCAGACGCAGCCGAAGTCGAGCCGGGCCGCCATCCGGACCGCCGTCGTGGAGTGCGACGTCCACACCGAGGACGCCAGACCGTACTCCGAGTCGTTGGCCTTCGTCACCGCGTCGTCCTCGTCGGTGAACCGCTGCACGGTGATCACCGGACCGAACACCTCGGTCTGGATCAGCTCGTCGGACTGCTCGAGATCGGCCACCACGGTGGCCTCGTAGAAGTAGCCGCGATCGCCCACCCGTCGGCCGCCGGCGACCACCCGCGCGTGGTCGGGAGCACGTTCGACCAGCCCGGCCACGTGTCGCAGCTGGTTGGCGTTGTTGATCGGTCCGTAGAGCAGATCCTCGTCGGCGGGATCGAAGCCGGTTCGCACCTGCTGGGCCGCCGCAGCCATCTCGGCCACGAACGTGTCGTAGACCCCGGCCTGGACGATCACCCGGGTCGCGGCGGTGCAGTCCTGGCCTCCGTTGAAGAAGCCACCGATCTTGATCCCCTCCACGGCTGCCGGTAGGTCGGCGTCGTCGAAGACGATGACGGGGGCCTTGCCGCCCAGCTCGAGGTGGGCGACCTTGAGGTCGGCGGCGGCCGCCGTGGCCACCGCGATACCGGCCCGGGTGGAGCCGGTGATGGAGACCATCTGCGGGATCTTGTGCTTGGTCAGGGCCGCGCCGGTGTCACGGTCACCACAGACCAGGTTGCAGACACCCTTCGGGTAGATCTCCTGCATCTTCTTCACCATCCACGCCGAGGAGGCGGGGGTGGTGTCCGACGGCTTGAGCACCACGGTGTTGCCCGCGGCCAGGGCCGGCGCGAACTTCCACACCGACATCATCATCGGGTAGTTCCAGGGCGCCACCTGGGCGACCGGACCACGGGGCTCGCGGCGGATGTAGGAGGTGTGGCCCCTCATGTACTCACCGCCCGACTTGCCCTCCAGGATCCGAGCGGCTCCGGCGAAGAACCGGATCTGGTCGACCATCGGAGGAATCTCCTCCGACATGACCAGCGAGAACGGCTTTCCGGTGTTCTCGCACTCGATCCGGGCCAGCTCCTCACCGTTCGCCTCGATCACGTCGGCCAGCCTCAGCAGGTAGCGCTGCCGCTCGCCCGGGGTGGACCACCGGTACTTCTCGAACGCTCTGCCCGCGGCCTGGCACGCGGCGTCGACATCGGCGCCGCCGGAGTTCGGAGACGTCGCGTAGACCTCACCGGTCGAGGGGTTGATGATGTCGAGCTCGGCAGCCGAGGCTGCCGGACGCTCCTCACCGTCGATGATGTTGGCGAAGACCTGCTTGTCCGACATGGTGCGGAGCCTCCTCGGGGCGATCGCTGACTTCAGGGCCGAACTGTGTTGATCATGACGGGTGGTGATCCGGGTGGCAATGGGCGCCGCCGGACTTGCTCGTCGCCGGAGCATCCAGCGACGGGTTGGCGTCGAAGAAACCGAACGGCTTGAGCCAGAACGAGATGGTGTCGACCGGCATGATCGGCCACTCCTCGACCCGGGTGATGTGGTGGATGCCGAAGACGTACCAGAGCACGACGTCGGTGGCCACCAGCGGTGCGTCGTCGGCGATCCAGCGGGCGATGCCCTGCTGGTGCGGTTCGGGGCCGCTTCCAGGACCGCCGTCGGACTGGGTCGGGTAGTCGCCGGCCGGCCATCGCTCTCGGTCGTCGTGCGCGGTCACCCACAGCGTGTGCCCGACCACCGGGGCCCGCTGGATGACCACGGAGGCGGGGTCCATCAGGGACGGGATGGCCGCGCCCGGCACCAGCTTGTAGGCGGTGTTGGTGCCGTGCCGGTTCTTCTTGGTGGCGTTCATCACCTTCCAGGCCCGCTGGGTCTCCCACTTGAAGTCCCGGGCGGCGTCGCTCTCCGAGGCGATGGTGGTGGCCTGGGTGGTGAGCGCCAGACCGTACGGGTTCTCCGCCGAGATCGGGGGAGCGACCGAGTCGACCTCGACCACGGTGTTGTCTTCGCCGTCGATGTCGAGATCGAGCTTGGCCACCAGGAAGTGCTGGTGGAACGGGGCGTAGGTGCGGGTGTCGACCATCGTCCCGTACGGCGACGTGTCCTGGTCACCTTCGAGCGGCGTCGTCACCATCAGGCCGGTGGCCCGGACCTCGCACTCGATGTTGCCATCGGTGTAGAACCGCCAGTAGATCAGGTACTCGTAGTTGGCGACCGTCGCGTGCACCGAGACCACCATCCGACGCATCCGCCGGACCTCGGCGCCGGTCTCGGCGTCGACGTGCTTCCAGAGCACGGCGTTGTCCTCCTCGTGCAGGCAGATCGCCTGCGGGATGACCTGGGGCTCGCCGTGGGAGTCGGGCACCACGGCGTCGACGTAGACGATCTCGCCCAGGCAGTCGCAGCCCAGCTCGAGCGACGTGGTCATGTAGCCCAGACCCCACTCACCGATGTCATAGGCGGTGCGTCGGTAGTGATCGAAGCCGGGATCGCGGTAGGGCACCACCATCTCGGCGAAGGACATCCGGTAGGCCACGTCGCGCGTCTGGCCGGAGAAGGGGTCGTCGAAGGTGACCTGATTGATCACCGGACCCTCGCGGAAGTTGAAACCCAGCCGCATCGTCCAGTTCTGCCAGCGCAGCACGTTGCCCTCGAGGCTGAAGGACACCCCTTCGGGCTGGCTGATCTCCAGCGGCTTCAGGTCCGTGCGGGGGGCGATCCCGTTGAGCTTCGGGTCGTACTCGCCTGACACCTCGGGGAGGCCGAAGTCGTGGTGGTCCTCGATGTCGAGCACCTCGAGGGTGTTCATGTCGACGATGATCTTGAGACCTGACACCGGGTGCGCGTACGGGTTGCCGGTGGGGGTCGCCCGCACCCAGATGTCGCACCAGCCGAGCCGGCGATCACGCCACTGCTCGGGCATCACCTGCTTGCCGTACGTCCACACGTCGAACAGGACCAGGGACGGATCGCTGATCCCGCGGGCGGCCAGCGCCGCCAGCACGTCGGCGTGCTCGTGCAGGGCATGGTCGATGTCGTGGTACTCGTCCACGGTGAAGTTCGGGCAGACACCGGGCACTTGGGTCCACGAGATGACGGCATCGGCGACCAGATCGACCACGGCCTCGTACGTGTTGTTGGTGGCCTTCTCCCACACCACCGACAGCGATCGCCGAGGAACCGGGTCACCGTCCGACCACGCCCTGACTGCCGCCTTGGCCGGCTCGGCCAGCTCGATCGAGGCGAACCGCCACTCCTGCGTCACGCCCCGGTCTCGACGCAGGATGGCGGCGGTGCCACGGAACTCGTCCTCGGAGAGTGGGTCGAGCGGGTGTGCGGGCATGATCGAGCGCCTCCTCAACGGCCGAGAGTAGGCCTCATGCTGCCAACGCCGGTGGTGCCGGTCAATGGCCCAGCAGGACAATGATCATGCCTGTCAGGCTCAGCCGGCTGTGCCGGCGGGAAAGCCAGCCCGGCTATGCGCCCCCGAGGTCGGCACTGATCGCGTCGAAGGCCGCTACCGTGGAGAACAGCTTCCAGGCGTTCTGCGGGGTCGGCCAGCTGGACAGCTTCGCGGCGACGACGCCGGCTCGCCGGTTGACGTAGACCATCTGGCCGTGGATGCCCAGGCACAGCAGCACCGGACGCTGAGCATCGGGAATCCAGAACTGGTTGCGATAGAAGCCGCCGGGCATCCGGTTGTCGCCGGGGGAGTCGGCGAACGCCCGGATCGAGTCAGGCCCCCCGGTGAAGCTGTCCTCGACCCACCAGGACGGCACCACCTGATCACCGGTCAACGACGTGCCGTTGCGCAAGATCATCAGTCCGAAGCGGCCCAGATCGCCCAGCGTCGCCGACATGCCGCCGTCGAACATCCCACTGCCCTCCGAGTCGACGCCGATGTTGGCATCGAACTCGGCTCCGATCTTCGACCACACCAGCTCGGACGCCACTTCCGCGAACCTCGCCCCGGTGGCCGCCTCGATCACCCAACCCAGCACGTCGGTCTCACAGCTGCGGTAGTCGAACGGTCCACCGTGGGGGCCGTCCTGGCTCAGGCTCGTCAAGAAGCCGCGCAGCGTGCCGGGCACGTCCGGGAGCAGCTTCGGTGCCCAGCCGAACGACTGCTCCAGCACCCGGACCTCCGCCATCGGGTCGAGGTAGTCCTCGGAGAAGTGGATGCCGGACCGCATGTCCAGCAGGTTCCGTACGGTTGCGCCGGTGTAGCCGGAGTCGTACAGGTCCGGGACGTAGTGGGTGACGAGAGCCTCGGCGTCGATCACGCCCTGACCGAGGAGCGCGCCGACGGTGGTGCCGACGACCGACTTGGACACCGACATCAGCAGGTGAAGCGTGGACGGCTCCATCCCGGTCGGATAGCGCTCCACCATCAGCTGCGGTCCCCAGCTCGGGTGGTCGTGCAGGACCAGCCAGCCGTCGGTGTCGGTCCCGGCCATCACGGAGTGCACCGAGACGGTCTCGCCGTCCGGGGTCACCACGGGTAGAGCGTCGGGAGCGTAGGCGATCCGCGGCAGACTCGGCGCCCGGCCCGCGCCGCGCGAGATCGTGACGGTGGGGAAGATCTCGGCCATGTGCTGGAAGGTCCAGTTGAGCTGGCCGGCCGATTGCCAGTTGTCGAGCGTGACCGGGAACGGCGGGCGGCTCGCCCCTGATCCGATCATCGACGTGCTCCTGGTTGCCGGGGACTCACGAGGGGTGAGGTTACCTCTGATGGCCGGCGGGTGTTGTCACAGCCGTGGTCCACGATGGGGAGATGGATCTCACACGGGAGCAGGTCATCGGTCACCGGATCGCCGCCCAGCAGCTGGACCGAGATCCCGCACCCCGGCGCGCGGTGACGGATGCGGCGATCCTGGATCTCGGCGCCCAGGACTCCGGGCGGGACGGGGCGAGCTGGGCTCTGGCCAACCGGGGAGTGCCGCTCGCCTCGTCGGACGCACTGGCCGGCGTCGACGACCTGGCCCTGGTCTGGAGTCTTCGGGTGTCCCCCCACTACTACCGGCGCGCCGAGCTCGTCGAGGTGATGACCGCCGTCTCTGCGTTCGACGACGTCGACGCGACCAAGCGGCTGCTGGGGTCGGCCGCACCGGTCGCCGCGATCGGTGTGGGCGTGCGGGAGGCGATCGCGGTCGTGGCGCGGGCCCAGCGCGGTCTGGTCACCACGACGATGGTGAAGGGTGAGCTGTCGAGGAGGCTCACCGCCGAGCTGCCCGAGGAGTACGGCGCGTGGTGCCGTCCCTGTCAGGCCAGGCACGTGCCCGAGTCGCTGTTTCGGCTGGCGGCGCTCTTCGGCGGCCTGGAGCTCGAACCCGGCACCTCGCCGCCGGTGCTCCGCCGCATCCCGGGTTGGCCGCGTCGGGTGGCCGGGATCGCGTCGGATCCCGACGCCGTGTCACCGCACCTGCAGGTGATCAGTGCCTATCTGCGCCTGCTGGGTCCGGCCACCCCGGCCGAGGTCGCGGGGTTCCTGGACACAACAGCGTCCGTGATCAAGCCACACTGGCCGGAGGAGGCGGTCGAGGTGAGCGTCGACGGCAGGAAGAAGTGGCTGCTCGGGGACGTGCTGGTGCCGCGGCGGGTGGTCCGGCTCCTCGGGCCGTACGACCTGCTGGTGCAGGGCAAGGACCGCGATCTGCTGGTGCCCGACGCCGCCCACCGCAAGCAGCTCTGGCCCGCGCTCGGTCGGCCCGGTCCGCTGCTGGCCGACGGTGAGATCGTGGGTTGGTGGCGGCCGCGGGCGAAGGGCTCGAAGCTCGATCTCGAGGTCGAGCGGTGGCAGTCGAAGGCGGTGACGACGCAGGCGATCGGCGAGCAG
Source organism: Microlunatus sp. (assembly GCA_036524985.1). Taxonomy (GTDB): domain Bacteria; phylum Actinomycetota; class Actinomycetes; order Propionibacteriales; family Propionibacteriaceae; genus Microlunatus. Next base: position 43,630 of record DATDBH010000046.1, read on the forward strand.
GCGGAACGCCTCGCGGCCCATCGTGGTCTCCGGCTGGGTTCGGTCAGCGCTGCCGGATGACCTCTTCCCAGACGACATCGGCGGGTGTCTTGTCGGTGCGCAGTCCTTTCCAGACCGGGTGACGCAGGCGACCGGGTCCGGTCAGCTCGCTGTAGGTGACCTCACCGACCAGCTCGGGCTCAACCCAGTGCGTGCCCCGGGTTTCCTCCCGGGGCACCTCGAGCAGCGGTGCGTCCCGCCGGGCCAGTGGAGTGAGGAGCTGCTCCAGCTCGCTCAGCTGGCGGTCGTTGAGACCGGAGCCGACCCGGCCGACGTAGAGAAGTCCCGCGTCGGTCGGCACACCGAGCAGCAGCGATCCGATGGTGCCGTCGCGCCGGCCCTGGCCGGGCCGCCAGCCGGCGATCACCACCTCTTGGCTGTGGTGCAGCTTGATCTTCAACCAGGTACGCCCGCGCCGGCCCGGTTGGTAGACCGAGCCGAGACGTTTGGCCACGATGCCCTCGAGCTCGAGGGCCCGACT
>DATDBH010000047.1:0-9451 GCA_036524985.1 Microlunatus sp.
GCTTGATGATCGCAGTCACGAGCTTCATGCCTTCACCTCCTGGTCGTTGTTGGCGGCTTCATCCTCGTCGGTCCGGTGGGAGCTGCCGAACGTGGCCCCACGACCGATCGAGCCGAGCGGGTTCAGGTCGTAGCCGGTCTCGGCGTGCTCGATGCTGTCGATGCCCTCGAGCTCTTCCTCGCGGCTGATCCGGAAGCCGACGGTCTTCTCCAGGAGCAGGCCGATCAGGTACGTGATCACGAACGAGACGATCAGCACGGTGAAGGCACCCACAGCCTGCCGCCAGAGCTGGTCGACACCGCCGCCGTAGAACAGACCGTTCACACCGGCCGGCGCCGCCTCGGTGGCCAGGAAGCCGATCGCCAAGGTGCCCCAGAGGCCACCCACCAGGTGCACACCCACCACGTCGAGCGAGTCGTCGTAGCCGAGCTTGTACTTCAGACCGATGGCCAGGGCGCAGAGCACGCCGGCTGCGGCGCCCAGGATGATCGCGCCGATCGGGCTGACCGAGTTGGCCGCCGGGGTGATGGCCACCAGACCGGCGACGACACCGGAGGCCGCACCCAAGGATGTGGCGTGCCCGTCGCGGATCTTCTCGGTCAGCAGCCAGGCCAGCGACGCGGCGCCGGTGGCCACCAGGGTGTTGACGAAGGCCACGGCGGCGGTGTTGCCCGCGGAGACCGCGGAACCGGCGTTGAAGCCGAACCAGCCGAACCAGAGCAGACCGGCGCCCAGCATCACCAGGGTCAGGTTGTGCGGCCGCATCGGGTCCTTCTTCCACCCGATCCGCTTGCCCAGCACCAGGGCGAGGGCGAGGCCCGCTGCACCGGCGTTGATGTGGACCGCGGTGCCGCCGGCGAAGTCGAGCGCCTTCAGGTTGTTGGCGATCCAACCGCCGACGTGGGTGACCTCGCCGGTCGCCTCGTCGGTGAGGGTGAAGTCGAACACCCAGTGGGCGATCGGGAAGTAGACGACTGTCGCCCAGATGCCGGAGAAGATCATCCAGGTGCTGAACTTGGCGCGGTCGGCGATGGCGCCGGAGATCAGGGCGACGGTGATGATGGCGAAGACGGCCTGGAAGGCGACGAAGGCCATCGCCGGGTAGGTCGAGTCGGTGTCGGTCATCAGGCCCTTGAGACCGAGGTACTCGGTCGGGTCGCCGAGGAGACCGAAGCCGATGTCGTTGCCGAAGGCCATCGAGTAGCCGTACAGGGCCCAGAGGATGGAGATGAGAGCGAGTGCCCCGAAGCTCATCATCATCATGTTGAGGACGCTCTTGGCGCGGACCATGCCGCCGTAGAAGAGCGCCAGACCGGGTGTCATCAGGAGCACGAGGGCCGCCGATGTCAGCATCCAGGCGGTGTCGCCCGAATTCAGTTCGAGTGGAGTCATGCTTCTTCTTTCGGTGAAGGAGGCTGGACTGGTGATGGAAACCCCGGCACGGCTGGATCCGGTGGACGCGCGAGGTTAGAGAGCACTCTGGTCGATGCGTGTTGCACCAAAGGGGCGGCAGGTTACGGGCGCGTCACAGATGTTGCCGTCGTGTGACGGCTGAGTTTCACCGAGCCGCGGTGTTTTCCGCCCATGCTGGATCGCCCTCGAACCCCGCTCCTTCGTCGTCGGCACGCCGTCGGGTGATCCCGGCCGCGGGGGCTCGGGCTCTGCCGCTAATGTCGCCACGTGACTTGGTTGGTGACCGGCGGGGCCGGCTACATCGGCTCGCACGTGGTGCGGGCGTTCCGGGACGAAGGCATCGACTGCGTGGTGCTGGACGACCTGTCCAGCGGCCATCGCGGGTTCGTGCCGGAGGACGTGCCGCTGGTGGTCGGCTCCCTGGTCGACCGCGCTGCGGTCGACCGGGCGCTCGGCGGCCGGGAGGTGAGCGGTGTCGTCCACCTGGCCGGCTTCAAGTACGCCGGGGTGTCGGTCAGTCGTCCGCTGCACACCTACCACCAGAACGTCACCGGCACGGTCGTGCTGTTGGAGGGAATGGCCGCCCACGGCGTCGAGCGGATCGTGTTCTCTTCCAGTGCAGCGGTCTACGGCACGCCGGACACCGAGCTGGTCACCGAGGAGAGTCCGACCCGGCCGGAGTCTCCCTACGGGGAGTCGAAGCTGATCGGGGAGTGGCTGCTGCGCGATCAGGCGAAGGCGACCACCCTGGCGCACACGTCCTTGCGCTACTTCAACGTGGTCGGTTCAGGCACCCCTGAGCTGCGGGACACCAGCCCGCACAACCTGTTCCCGATCATCTTCGACCAGCTGGTCGCCGGAAAGATCCCCTACATCAACGGCGACGACTACCCGACCCCGGACGGCACCTGCATCCGCGACTACGTGCACGTGGCCGACCTGGCGTCCTCGCACGTGGCGGCGGCCAAGGTGCTGGAGACCGGGGGTGAGCTGGAGCCGGTCTACAACCTGGGTAGCGGGGACGGATTGTCGGTGCGTCAGATCATGGCGGCGGCGGCCCGGGTGACCGGAATCGACTTCAGCCCGGCGATCAAGGAGCGCCGCCCGGGCGATCCGGCGATCATCGTGGCCGAGGGGCGTGCGGCGGCCCGGGACATCGACTGGCGGATGCGGCACACGGTCGACGAGATGGTCCGCTCGGCCTGGGAGGCTCGCGAAGCGGCTCAGTGAGGGAGTCCGGTCTTCATCAGTGTTGACTTATATAAGCAAGTGTGCATATAGTCGGAACATGGAGACCACGAGTGATCCCGCCGCCCTCGTCCGCGCCACCGACCGCCGGGTCGTGCCCACCGAGGTCAACGGCATTCCCGCGCGGGTCGTCACCGCCAGCCGGACGTACGCCGCCGATCTCGCCGACGTCTGGGACGCCCTGACCTCCGCCGAGCGCCTGCCCCGGTGGTTCGCACCGGTCAGCGGTGACCTCGAGCTCGGCGGCCGCTACCAGGTCGAAGGCAATGCCGGCGGAGAGATCCAGACCTGTGAGCCGCCGAACCGGTTCGCGCTGACCTGGGAGTTCATGGGCGCCACCAGCTGGCTGGCCGTCGAGCTGTCCGAAGCCCCCGAGGGCACCCGGCTGGAGCTGCGCCACACCCAGCACACCGACAACGACTTCTGGACGCAGTTCGGGCCCGGGGCCACCGGGGTCGGGTGGGATCTCGGCCTGCTCGGACTCGGCCACCACCTCGCCGGGGCGCCGGACGTGGATCCGACTCAGGCCGAGGCCTGGTCGCTGTCGGAGGAGGGCCGAGCGTTCTCCACCGGGTGCGCGGAAGGCTGGGCCCAGGCCGACATCGACGCCGGTGCCGACCCCGAGACCGCTCGCGCCGCCGGGGCGGCCACGGGTGCTTTCTACCGGGGCGAGACGGCCTGAGCATGCACGCGCTGGACGTGCTCGGCGAGCCCGTGCGGCGCCGGATCCTCGAGCTGCTCGGGGCGGCGGAGATGCCCGCCGGTGCGGTGGCGACCGCGCTGGCCGACGAGCTCGGTCTGTCCCAACCGGCCACCTCGCAGCACCTGAAGGTGCTGCGGGGGAGTGGTTTGGTCACCGTCCGCGCGGTCGGCACCTCCCGGCTCTACCGGATCGACCGAGCCCGGCTCGGCGAAGCGGCCAGCTGGTTCGACCAGTTCGGCGACCCGTGGCAGCAGCCGCTGGACGCCCTGGAGACCGAGCTCGCCCGCGGCCGGCGCGAACGTCGGGCGCCGGGTCGGGCGCGGGCGGAGCGTCCAGAAGGTCAGGTCGGCTGAGACGCGGCGCGGCGCTGCGCGCAGCAGAATCGAGCGCTCGTCTGGACGACCGAGCGTGGCGCAAGGCTCAGGTCAGCTGACGTGAGGGCGATTCTGCCGCGACGAGACTCGCGGCACCGAGATCGACCGCCGTCGGCTACCGCAGCCGCTCCCGCAGGACCGGCCAGGTGCTGGCGAAACCGGGATGCAGGAACAGGTCGGCCACCGAAGACTCGCTCACCCACCGCAGCTCCTCCGACTCCTCCTGCGGGACCAGGACGACGGGATCGACCAGGTGAGCAAGCACGGTCGTGTAGGCCCAGCTGCCGTGGTCGTCGACCAGCTCGCCGCCCACCCTGACCGACGTCGCCTTGATGCCGGTCTCCTCGCACGCCTCCCGGAGGGCTCCCTCGGCCGCCGACTCGTGCGAGTCCTTGGCGCCGCCGGGGATTCCCCAGGTCCCCCCGCTGGCGGTCCAGGCGGCCCGGTGCTGGAGCAGGACCAGCGGTTCGGACCCTCGGTCGAGATCGGCGATCAACAGCCCGGCGGCCCCGAAACGGCCCCAGTGCCGGTGTCCGAGGTCGCACCGGACCCAACCGTTGCCGTCATGCTCCACGGGTCGAGTCTGCCTGCTCGGGCCAGCCCTGCACCCGCACGTCGCGCACCTCGAGATCCAGCACGGTCTCCAGGGCGCGGACGGCAGCGGCGAGATCGGCTGCCGGCAACGGGGGATGCGCAGGCAGCATGGTCACGTCCAACCGGACTCGTCGGCCCGTCCCGACCGTCTTCCAGCGGGCGACGATCCGGCCGTCGCTGAGCACCGTCGGGGCGCAGACGGCGTTCTTGGCGTTCCACACCAGGGCGAGGTGTTCGGGTTCCAGGAACCGCAGCCGGCCCGGGCCGGAGTAGCCCAGCAACAACCCGTCGAACTCGGCCAGCAGATGGACCCCGCTCGCGGCCTCGGGCGGCTCCGTGAGTGCGGTGTGCTCGTCGTCCAGGTCGAGCATCGGCCGGTCGTCCGGTCCCACCCCGGTGAGCACGCGGTCGCCCAGGGCGGCCAGAGCGCGGCGCACTGGAGTCTTGCGGAGACCGAGGTAGAAGCAGGTGTCGTCGACCGTGACGGGACCGTACGCCCGCAGGTGGCGTTCGACCATGGCCAGCACGGACTCCTCGAACCCGTACGTCGGCAGCTCCGGGAGGGCGGTGGCCGCCGAGCGGCGCAGCACGTCTGTGCGCTTGTGCCAGGCGGTGTCGGGCGGCCGACGGAGCAAGCCGGCCTGCCCCCAGAGCAGGAAGCGGACCTGGTCGGCGCGCTCGGCCAGCCGGGGTGGGCCGGCGGCCATCAGCCCGCGGGCGTGATCGACCAGATCGTCCCAGGACCGCCAGTCCGCCGCGGCGTTCTCGACCGCGGTCAGCAGGGACTGGACGTCGTCGGCCGGCACCGTGGTCTGCGTGGCCAGGAACTCGACCCGCCCTTCGCGGGCGATGCGCTGGGACCAGGCGAACTGCTCCCGATCGCTGGTGAAGACGGTCCCGCGCAGGGTGCTGGCCTTGATCAGCCGGTGGTCCTCGAACAGGGCCACCAGATCGGCGTACGCCACCCCGGGCAGCCGGGAGGCGATGGTCGCGAACGGGGCCCGCGGCACCTGGGACTGGATCGGTGCGACCCGCTCGAGGAGGTCGAGTACGGCGGCCTGCGTGGGCCGGACCGACTCGGCCAGCGGCTCCGGGAACTGGCGACGCAAGGTGGACAACCGCAGGTCGTCATCGCTCCACCGGCGCATGGCTGGCACCCTATGCTCCGCTCATGACACGAGTACTCGACACGTTCGCCCTGACCGGCAAGAAGGCCCTGGTGACCGGGGGGAACCGGGGGATCGGATATGCCCTGGTCCAAGGACTGGCCGAGGCCGGTGCCTCGGTGGCCTTCGCCTCGCGGAACGCGGTGACCAACGCCGAGGCGCAGCGGCGGTTGGCCGACCAAGGGCTGTCGACGGTCGCCCTGGCCGGCGACATCACCGCCTCGGCCGACACCGTGGTGCAGCACGCCGTCGACGCCCTGGGGGGTCTGGACATCGTGGTCAACAACGCGGGGGTCTGCTACCACCGACCGGCGCTCGAGGTGCCCGACAGCGAGTGGGACGACGTCTTCGACCTCAACGTCAAGGCGCTCTGGCAGGTGTCCCGGGCGGCGGCTCGCCACTTCCAGAGCAGTGGTGGCGGCACGATCGTCAACATCGGCTCGATCTCGGCGCTGATCGTCAACCGCCCGCAGTGGCAGCCGGCCTACAACGCCTCCAAAGCCGCCGTGCACCAGCTGACCAAGTCGCTCGCGGCCGAGTGGGCGCCGTACGACATCCGGGTCAACGCGCTCGCCCCCGGCTATGTGAAGACCGAGATGGCGCCGGTCGACCAGCCCGAGTTCAAGGCGCGCTGGATCGACGACGCTCCGCAGCAGCGGTTCGCGCTGCCCGAGGAGCTGGCGCCGGCCGTGGTGTTCCTCGCCTCCGACGCGTCGGCGTTCATGACCGGCTCGGTGCTGGTGATGGACGGCGGCTACACGGTCTACTGATCGCGTTCGCGCACCTCGCGTTCGCGCACACCGTGCAGTGTGTGCGAGGGCACGCGCGGTGTGCGAACAGATCGTCGGCTCGTGGCGACGGTGGATCGTCGGGGCGTCGCACGGGTTGTCTACGCTAGGCTGGCCACATGCATCGCCGAGTGCTCCTTACCTAGCCGCGCGACCACCAGGTCTGCGCGGCAGCCCCTCGTGCCGAGATCGGCGCAGGGGCTTTTTCATGCCCGGCGACCCCGGGCGACCAGGAGCACGACGACCGAGGAGAGACATGACTGAGCAGAGTGCGCCGACCGTCGACGATCCGACGGAGGCGGACCACCGCGACGATCCCGCCGCCGATGCGGACCATCGCTACGACCCCGCTGCCGCGCAGCGGCGCTGGCAGACGTTCTGGGAGACCGACCAGACCTTCGTGCCCGCTGACGACGGCTCGGCGGAGCGGCGCTACGTGCTGGACATGTTCCCGTACCCCTCCGGCGACCTGCACATGGGCCACGCGGAGGCGTTCGTGATGGGCGACATCGTGGCCCGGCACCTGAAGCTGCAGGGGTACGACGTGCTGCACCCGATCGGCTGGGACTCCTTCGGGCTGCCCGCCGAGAACGCGGCGATCAAGAACAACACGCACCCGGCCGAGTGGACGTACGCCAACATCGAGACCCAGGCCATCTCCTTCCATCGCTACGGGTTGAGCTTCGACTGGAGCCGGCGGCTGCACACCTCCGACCCCGAGTACTACCGCTGGACGCAGTGGCTGTTCCTGAAGTTCCGCGAACGCGGGCTGGCCTACCGCAAGGCCTCCTACGTCAACTGGTGCCCCAACGACCAGACCGTGCTGGCCAACGAGCAGGTCGTCAACGGGGCCTGCGAGCGGTGCGGCGCCGTCGTGACCAAGCGACAGCTGACCCAGTGGTACTTCAAGACCACCGAGTACGCCCAGCGGTTGCTGGACGACATGGCGGAGCTGGAGGGCGGCTGGCCCGAGCGCGTGCTGGCCATGCAGCGCAACTGGATCGGCCGGTCCGAGGGCGCCTACGTGGACTTCGAGATCGACGGTCATCCCGAGCCGGTGACGGTGTTCACCACCCGTCCCGACACCCTGTACGGCGCGACCTTCTTCGTGGTGGCCCCCGAGGGTGAGCTGGCCGCGCAGATCGTCGCCGACGACCAGCGGGCCGAGTTCGAGACCTACCTGGACCAGGTGAAGCTGGCCACCGAGATCGAGCGGCAGGCGACCGACCGGCCGAAGACCGGCGTCTTCCTGGGCGTCTACGCGACCAACCCGGTGAACACCGAGCGGATCCCGGTGTACGCCGCCGACTACGTGCTGGCCGACTACGGCACCGGCGCGGTGATGGCGGTTCCGGCGCACGACCAGCGGGATCTGGACTTCGCCCGCACGTACGGACTGCCGGTGGTCGAGGTCATCTCCACGGGGGATCCCGATCCTGGTCTGTCGGGGGTGGCCACCCCGGGCGACGGGACGTACGTGAACTCCGGTCCGTTGGACGGGCTGACCGACAAGGCGACGGGAGTGTCCACCATCGTCGGCCAGCTGGAGGAGGGCGGTGTCGGCAAGGGCGCGGTCACCTTCCGACTGCGCGACTGGCTGCTGAGCCGGCAGCGCTACTGGGGCTGCCCGATCCCGATCATCCACTGCGGGGCCTGCGGTGAGGTCGCCGTGCCTGAGGACCAGCTGCCGGTGACCCTGCCGCAGCTGACCGGAGCGGCGCTGGCCCCGAAGGGGGTCTCCCCGCTGGCGAGCGCCACCGACTGGGTCAACGTCGACTGTCCCTCCTGCGGGGGGCCGGCCAAGCGCGACACCGACACCATGGACACGTTCGTGGACTCGTCCTGGTACTTCTTCCGCTACTGCTCGCCGGGCGACGTCGAGGGTCCCTTCGACCCCGACGACGTACGGCGCTGGATGCCGGTCGCGCAGTACGTCGGTGGCGTCGAGCACGCGATCCTGCACCTGCTCTACATGCGGTTCTTCACCAAGGTGCTGCACGACATGGGCATGGTCGACTTCGACGAGCCGATGAAGCGGTTGCTGAACCAGGGTCAGGTGATCAACCAGGGCAAGTCGATGAGCAAGTCGCTGGGCAACGGGGTGGACCTGGGGGCTCAGATCGACGCGTACGGGGTCGACGCCGTCCGGCTGACCGTGGTCTTCGCCGGACCCCCGGACGAGGACATCGACTGGGCCGACGTGTCGCCCGGCGGATCGGCGAAGTTCCTGCAGCGCGCGTACCGGCTGGCCTTCGACGTCTCCAGCGCTCCCGGGGTGGACCCGGCCTCGGGAGACGTGGCGTTGCGGCAGACCACCCACAAGCTGCTGGCCGACATCGACGACTGCATCGCCGGGCAGCGGTTCAACGTGGTGGTCGCCCGGGTGATGGAGCTGGTGAACGCCGCCCGCAAGGTGGCCGACTCCGGCGCGGGCCCGGCGGACCCGGCCGTCCGCGAGACCGCCGAGATCGTCACGGTCGTGCTGAGCCTGATCGCCCCGTACATCGCCGAGGAGATGTGGGAGGCCCTGGGTCACCAGCCCTCGGTGGCCAGAGCGACCTGGCCGACGGTGGATCCCGCGCTGCTGGTCACCGACGCCGTCACCTGCGTGGTTCAGGTGCAGGGCAAGGTCCGGGCCCGGCTGGAGGTGTCTCCGGACATCTCCGAGGACGAGCTGCGGGAGCTGGCCCTGGCCGAGGAAGGTGTGGTCCGCAGCCTGGCCGGCCGGGATATCGCCAAGGTGATCATCCGGGCGCCGAAGCTGGTCAGCATCGTGCCGTGTTGATCGTCACTCGCTGCTCCGCTGCGCGCCGATTGGTCCTGACTTCCCTCGGCGCGCGCAGACGGTGAAGCGTTGTCTGCGCGCTTCTCAGTCCAGACAGGACCGGGCGCTCCGCTGCACGGCCGCTCGCGACGGGCTCGCTCGCTAGCGCTCGCTCGAGGACCGCTGACGCACTCCTGCGACCACTCGCGCACGCGGTGCAACGCGTGCGTCATTCCTGAAGGAGTGGGGCCGTGTCAACCCCCCGCGTTGACTCATCCGAAAGGTCCGCGTAGCGGGTTCGTTGCCTCACGAGGAAAGGTCCGCGTTGGGCGCGTCGCTGCGCTGGTCACCTGAGTTCTCGGAGTGATCTTGGCGGATGGAGCTGTCGATGGCGACGCGTA
>DATDBH010000048.1:0-12731 GCA_036524985.1 Microlunatus sp.
CCGCAGCCTCCTTGACCGGCTCCTTTGTCGCCGCAGCCTTCTTCGCCGCCGAGTCCTTCGTCGGCAGCTTGCGCGCCGTGGACGTCACCGGCGTCGGCGCGGCTCGCTTCGCACCGGGAACGCGAGTCGCGTTGCCGAGCTCGACCGCGCGGTTGGCCAGATTGCGCATCGCCGCGCGCCGCTGACCGGTACCGCGGCGGGCCTCCTGTCGCGCTGCGGCCTTCGATGCCGCCGCCTTCTTGGCCGCAGCCGACGCCTTCCTGGTCGGCTGGCGCAGCGCCCGGGCCCGCACGGTCGTGTCGAGCAGCTCCTCCACCGCGTCGTCGAGACACTGCGCGAGCACATCCAGGTCACCGACGGCATCCCGGTCGGCGGTCAACCCGATGAAGACGTGGCCGTCGTACGAGGTCACCCCGATCGCCAGCAGGTGACCCGCCCCCAGCGGCAGCACCGGGTAGCTCGCCACCAGCCGCTCGCCCGCCGCGTACAGGGTCATCTGCGGCCCCGGGACATTCGTCACCAGCACGTCGTGCTGGCGGCGCAGCACCTCGTTGGACACGCGTACGCCCAGCGCGTGCAGCGTCGTCGGCGCGAAGCCGGCGATGTCGGACAGCGCCCGGGCGTCCACCGCTCGTCCGGTGTCCTTGTGGGCCTGGGTCGTGTACGCCACCTGGTGCAGCCGCATCAGCGCGTTCTGCTCCCCGATGGGGAGCGGCTGCAGGTGCGGCGCGACCTGGCTCCCCAGGGAGGTCGGCTCGCCGTCGTCCTCGGTCACACTCATCGGCACCAGCGCCGTCAGCTCACGGCCGTTGGGGACCGACTCGCCGCGGGTCAGCAGCCAGGACCGCAGCGCCCCGGCGACGGCCGCCAGGATGACGTCGTTGATGGTGTGGTCGTGCTCGTCCCGGACGGCCTTGAGCTCGGCCAGTGGGACCGACACCAGGGCCACCCGGCGCTGCTCGGAGACGACACCGGCCAAGGGAGACTTCGAGCGCGGCCGACCACCCAGCAGGGCGTCCTCGATCAGCTCCACCATGGTGGAGCCCACACCACCGACTGCTTCACCGACCGCGACCGCGACCCCGAGCGCGCTGGTGGCGGCACCCTGGACGTTCTGCCAGGCCAGCAGCGGGTCGTTCGCGCTCTCCCACAACGCCCCGGCGACGAGTTCGGCCCCACCGGGCTCGGGCACCGGTCGCCAGGACTCCGGGGTCGCGGGGTCGGGCTCCGGCCGGGCGTCGAGCAGCACCTGGCCGATGTCGACGTTGTCCACGCCGTCCACCAGGGTCAGGTGGGTCTTGGCCACGACCGCGAACCGGTCGCCTTCCAGGCCCTCGACCACATACATCTCCCACAGCGGGCGGGACCGATCCATCCGGCGAGCCACCACGCGACCGACGAACTCCCGGAGCTGTTCCATCGTGCCGGGTCGCGGCAGGGCCGACCGCCGGACGTGGAAGGTCAGGTCGAAGCTCTCGTCATCCACCCAGACCGGCGCCGCGAGCCGAGCGGGAACGTCGCGGACCCGCTGGCGGTAGCGCGGGACATAGGCGATCCGCTGCCGGATCAAGGCGATCAACCGCTCGTAGTCCAAGCCGTCGGGCTCGGAGTCGAAGATGTCCACCGTCGCGACGTGCGCCGGCGCGTGTGCGGTGTCCAGGACGAGCAGGGACACCTCCAGCGGCGTCAGTCGCTGCGGCATCGCCATTCCCCTCCATCGCGGGCCAGTCCCCGTGCAGTCACCCTACCGAGGTGCGACACATCACCAACGCGGCAGACCGGCTGGTCCTCACGGGCTGGAAGACTGGCGGGGTAGCACCGCCGACGAAGGACCACCGTGACCCCTGCCGCTCGTTCCCTCACCCCGCACCGGCGCCGACTCGCCGGTGCGGCTGCCACCGCCGCCGCCTGCCTGGCCTTGGTGGGCTGTGGAGGCCCTGCCGAGCCCGGTGTCGCGCCCTCCACCACCGCCTCCCCCGCCGTGAGTGCCGCGACGCCGGATCCGACCCCGTCCGCCGACGCCGCCGATCCGGTAGTCGTCGACATCAGGATCGCCGACGGGAAGGTGAGTCCGAACGGGGAGAAGGTGGCTGTCGCGGTGGGTCAGGAGGTCGTGGTGAACGTGACCAGCGATGCCGACGACGAGATCCACGCCCACACCGACGATGTCGACGGGTACGAGCTCGAGGTCAAGGCGGGCGTGCCGACCACCGGCCGCTTCACCGTCGCCTCGGCCGGCAGCTTCGAGGTGGAGTCCCACCACCTCGAGAAGATCATCGTGATCTTGAACGTCCGGTGACGGCGACGCCGGGATGATCCCGCTGATCCCCCTGCACGGCATCGCCTCCCGTCACGACCTGCCGCTGCCGTTCGGCTTCGTGCTGGTCGGTGCGGCAGCCGCGCTGGCGATCTCCTTCGCGGTTCTGCTGCTGGCCTGGCGGACGCCGAAGTTCTCCTCCGATCCCGGCCTGCCGGTCCCTCGGATCCAAGCCCTGGTGGACAACCGGGCCGTCCGCACGGTCGCGCGGCTGCTCGTGCTGGCCCTGTTCGGCTGGATCGGCCTCGCGGTGGCGTTCGGACCGGATCAGCTCACCAACCCCGTCTTCGGCTTCGTGTTCGTCTGGCTGTGGGTGGGGCTCGTCCCGCTGTCGTTGATCATGGGGCCCGTCTGGCGGGTGGTCAACCCGCTGCGCACCCTCCACGACGGGCTCTGCCGGCTGGCGCGGACCGATCCTGATCATGGTCTGATCGAGCTCCCGACTCGGCTGGGGGTCTGGCCGGCCGCCCTGTCCCTGTTCGGCTTCGCCTGGCTGGAGCTGGTCCAGCCCGACCGGACCACCCTGAACGTGATCCGGGTCTGGGTCCTGGCCTGGTTGATGATCATGATCATCGGTGCGGTGGCGGGCGGCCGGCGCTGGATCGGCTCGGCCGACCCGTTCGAGGTGTACGCCACCACCGTCGCCTGCCTGGCCCCCTGGCGACGTGGCGCCGACGGCACCCTGCGGGTCGTGAATCCCCTGGCCGGCCTGAACGCGGCCGACCTCCCCGCGGGTTCGGTCGGAGTCGTCGCCGTGCTGCTGGGCAGCACGGCGTTCGACAGCTTCGCCAACCTCACCTGGTGGATCCAGACCGTCCAGAGCTCCGACGGCTCACCCGTGCTCTGGGAGACCGGCGGGCTGCTCACCATGATCGCCATCGTGGTGATCACCTTCGCATCGGCGGCCGCGTGGCTGGCCCGCTTTCCGGGCCGGGACGGCCGGCGCCTGGCCCCATCCCAGGCGGTCCGGGCGATGTCGGGATCCCTGGTGCCGATCGTGGTCGGTTACGCGATCGCCCACTACGCCACGCTGCTCATCGTCGAGGGGCAGCGGGTAGCGGTGAACCTGTCCGATCCGCTGGGTCGGGGCTGGAACGCCTTCGGGACCGCCGACCTGACCGTCAGCACCGCGGTCTTCGCCCACGCGACCGGGGTCGCCCTGCTGCAGCTCTGCGCCATCGTCGGTGGTCACCTGCTCGGGATCGTCGCAGCCCACGAGCGGGCCGTCAGTCTGCTGGATCCCCACTCGGCCCTCGCCGGCCAGTGGCCGCTGCTGGTCGTGATGGTCGGCTACACCTGCGCCGGGCTCGTCCTGCTGTTCTCGCCGTGACACTCCACCGGCGCAAATTGTCCATACATTAGAAGTATTTCGCTCGGCGGCTCTACGATGGCGGGCATGAGCGAGCCAAGCGTCGCCCGAGAGCTCGACATCACGCTCGAGCGGAACTCTCCCGTACCGCTCTACTATCAGCTGGCCCAGTCGATCGAGCAGGCCATCAACAGCGGTGTCCTGTCCCCCGGCGACAGGCTCGAGAACGAGCTGTCCTTGACCACCAGGCTCGGTCTGTCCCGGCCCACCGCGAGGCAGGCGATCCAGGAGCTGGTCAACAAGGGGCTGCTCGTTCGCAAGCGCGGTGTGGGCACCCAGGTGGTCCGTTCCCAGTTCAGCCGGGACGAACGGCTGACCAGCCTGAACGCCGATCTCGTCCAAGCCGGCAAGGTGCCCAGCACGCACCTCCTCAGCTTCTCGGTCGGTCCCCTGGACACCGACGTCGCCGAGGCCATGGATGCCGCCGACATCACGGGCCAGCAGTTCACCCGCGTACGGCGGCTTCGCCTCGCCGACGACGTGCCGCTGGCGATCTTGACCAACTACCTGCCGGCCCGGTTCGCCCTCTCCCGGGAGGCGCTGGAGCATCGCAGCCTGTACGCGACGCTGCAGTCGCTGGGCGTGAACCTCAAGATCGCCCACCAGCGGATCTCGGCTCGACTGATGACCGGTGACGAGGCCGACCTCCTCGACGAGGAGTCTCCGGCCGCGTGTCTCACCGTCGACCGGATCACCTACGACGACACCGGCCAGTTCGTGGAGTTCGGTCGCCACATCTACCGGGCCGCGCAGTACAGCATCCAGTCGAACCTGATGGTCTGACCCTCCAGCGCGAGCGGCGAGTGACGACCCGTCGCGGCGATCGCGAACGCAACGCGGCCCATCCCCAGGCCGCCGAGTTATCCACAACGACTTCTTTCCTTCTGGGCCAGCCTGCCGCACCCTGGCAGGCACCCCGCGAAGGAGACCCCGATGTCAGCAGCACCTGTAGCCCTGCACCCTGCCATCGACGCTCGCCCTCCCGCCCTCCCCTGGACCGACCGCCGGGTTCTTCGAGAACCCGCCCCACCCGATCAACCCCCGCTGCAGTTCGTCGAGCACGCCGACCTTCTGACCGGACCACCGAGAGCGACCACCCCGCGAGCCGTGCTGTCGGTGGACACCACGCCCGCCGGGGTGGACCCGGTCCGCAGCCGAGAGCTGGAGGAGGAGGCCCGCAGGTGGGCGCCGTGGTTCTCCCAGCTGCTGGCGGAGGCGCTCGACGGCCGCCGACCGCTCGAGGCACTCGGGCACTGGCTGGATGACTGGGTCCTGGCGGAGGTGAGCCGCCGGGTCCGTCTGCAACGCCGGGCCCGCCACCGCACGCCGGCGCCGGGTCCGCTGCCGCCGGTCGGCATCGTCTCGCTGCGAACGCAGTACCCTCGTCCAGGAGTGCTGGAGGTGGCAGTCCATCTCCGACGCGGTCGCCGCTCGTACGCCTCGGCGTTCCAGCTGCGCCGGGTCGGCGACCGCTGGCGCTGCACAGCGTTGCAGCTGCACGACTGAGTCCTGCCCTGTCCCTACCCGCTCAGCAGCACCCAGGTCTTGCCGGTCGCGAGGGGGATGTCGCGACCGTCGGCGTCCACCAGGCGCAGTGGCTTGGAGTCGCCCGCCCGGCGCCAGCTCCCGCTGATCTTGCGACCATCGCGGTAGACGACCACCTTGCCCTTCCCTACCGTGGCGGACTTCACCGAGCGCGAGCCGTTCACGTCGGCGTTGCCGTCCGGGGTGTTCTTCACCGACATGATCACGACGTTGTCGGTCGTCGCAGCCTTGCCCGAACGCCCGTCCGCGTAGGTCTTGCCGTTCCAGCGGACCAGGTACGCGTCGTCGCGACGCGAGAAGGTGAAGGTGTCGCCGCCGACCTTGCCGGTCACCGAGCTGTCCTCGGCCGCCGTGTCCCATCGCGGGTCGTCAGCGGCGAAGGTCCAGCCGATGGACCTGACGTCGCCGACCTTGCTCGCCCGGTCCACGACCGCGTCGAGGTCCACGAACACGTTGTGGGGCGCCACCCGGGCACTGTCCCGGTCGGAGCGCTGGAGCGGCACGATCGGCGAGGCGTCGATGTTGCGCTGGACCCTACGGTTCGCGCCCGAGTAGACCAAACCCGGCTTGCCGAACAGCGGCAGCAGCTCGACGTCGGTGTTGCGAGCGCTGCGGACTGGACCGACCCGCTTCGGGAAGGTCGTGTGGTAGACCGCGACCAGCCGGGTCAGGGAGCCTTCCACCTCTTCGACGAAGACGATGTCGGCCGCGTTGAGTCCGATCTGAGGGCGGGCGGCCGCGATGTTCTCCACCTTGACCGCCACCACCTTGTGGTCCGACGGCTTCCGACCGGTCAACGGATCGACCGGATCGGGCCGTGGCGACGACGGAGCTCTGAGTTCCGGTGTTCCCGACGGCGTCGCCGACGCACTCGGACTCGCTGCTGGCGGGACTGAGGTCCCCGTGCCATCCCTCGCACCGACGGCCACCGCGGCGCCGACCCCGACGAGCACGACCGCCGTCCCCGCGGCGGCGATCGTGTGCGCGCGTCTCCAGACGAATCCCGGCATGGATCGCTTCCCCGTCACCGACCTCGAAGGTCAGCTCACCCCCGGACGGCCGTGGCACATCTTGAACTTCTTGCCCGACCCACAGGGGCACGGCGCGTTGCGCCCGACACCCTCGTACTCGCTGGTGACGTTGGCGGTGGTGGTGGCCACCGCTCCGTCCTCGCCGGGAGCCGAGTAGGACACAGCGCGCTTGCCGTTCGAACGACCGTCGAGGCCCTTGGCCGAGATCTTCGGTCGAGTGAAGGGGGTCTCCGGCTGGGGCTCCGCCGGCTCCTCGATCTCGAGCTCGTCGCCTCCGCCGACGGTGTGCACCTCGACCCCCGGTCCGTCCGGGTCCGGACCGCTCTCCACCAGCGGGGCGGAGGTGATCCGGGTCGGTCGTCCGGCACCGTCGGTGACCACGCCCACCTGAGGGCCGGCCTGCTGCACCTGCACGTCGAGGTGGAAGACGAAGCCGACCACCTCTTCCATGAAGGCCGCCATCATCTGGTTGAACATGTCGCCGCCCTCGCGCTGGTACTCGACCAGCGGGTCGCGCTGCGCCATGGCCCTCAGACCGATGCCCTCGCGGAGGTAGTCCATCTCGTACAGGTGCTCACGCCACTTGCGATCGAGCACGGTCAGCAGCACCCGACGCTCCAGCTCGCGCATGACGTCCGCACCGAGCTGCTCCTCCCGCCTGTCGTACGCGGCCTCGGCGTCGGCGACGAAAGCGTCCTCCAGCTCGCTCCGCTCCAGGTCGTCCCGCTCGGCGAAGTCCGACATCGACAGGCTCACCGGGTAGAGGGTCTTCATCTGGGTCCAGAGCTGCTCGAGGTCCCAGTCCTCGGCGAAGCCTTCCGTGGCGACCCGGACGTACTGCCGGACGACGGTGTCGACGGTGTTGCGCAGCTGCTGCTCGACGTCGGCGCCCTCCAGCACCTTGCGCCGGTCGCCGTAGATGGCGTGCCGCTGCCGGTTCATCACGTCGTCGTACTTGAGGATGTTCTTGCGGATCTCGAAGTTCTGCGCCTCGACCTGTCCCTGGGCACTGGCGATCGAGGACGACACCCGCTTGTTCTCGATCGGCTGGTCGTCGGGCACCTTGAGCGCCTGCAGCACCCACTCCACGATGTCGGACTTGAACAGCCGCATCAGGTCGTCGCCGAGGGAGAGGAAGAAGCGGCTCTCACCGGGGTCACCCTGGCGGCCGGAACGACCGCGCAGCTGGTTGTCGATCCGTCGCGACTCGTGCCGCTCAGAGCCCACCACGTACAGGCCGCCCGCCTCGACGACCTCCTCGTGCTCGCTGGCGGTCTCCTCCTCGATGGCGGCGAGGATCTCCGGATACTGCTTCTCGTACTCCTCGGAGTGCTCCACCGGGTCGATGCCCTGGTCGCGCAGCACCTTGTCCGCCAGGAACTCGGGGTTGCCGCCGAGGATGATGTCGGTGCCACGACCGGCCATGTTGGTGGACACGGTGACCGCGGCCTTGCGTCCGGCCAGGGCGACGATCGCTGCCTCCCGATCGTGCTGCTTGGCGTTCAGCACCTCGTGCTTGACACCGGCCTTCTTCAGCATGCCGGACAGGATCTCCGACTTGGCCACCGAGGCCGTGCCGATCAGCACCGGCTGCCCGTTCTCGTGCCGCTCCGCCACGTCGGTGACGATGGCGGCGAACTTGGCTTCCTCCGTGCGGTAGATCAGGTCCCGCTGGTCGACCCGGATCATGTCCTTGTTGGTCGGGATCGGGATCACGCCCAGGCCGTAGATCTTCTGGAACTCTGACGCCTCGGTCAGGGCCGTGCCGGTCATCCCGGAGAGCTTGTCGTACATCCGGAAGTAGTTCTGCAGGGTGATGGTGGCGAGCGTCTGGTACTCCTCGCGGATCTGCACCCGCTCCTTCGCCTCGATGGCCTGGTGCAGGCCCTCGTTGTAGCGCCGACCGATCAGCGTACGGCCGGTGTGCTCGTCGACGATGAGGATCTCGCCGTCCAGGTTGACGTAGTCCTTGTCGAGCTTGAACAGCTCCTTCGCCTTGATGGCGTTGTTCAGGTAGGAGATGAGCGGGGTGTTGGCCGACTCGTAGAGGTTGTCGATGCCCAGCCGGTCCTCGACGACGTCGATGCCGGCCTCCAGGATCGAGACCGTCTTCTTCTTCTCGTCGACCTCGTAGTGCCGATCACGCTCCAGCCGATCGACCAGCTTGGCGAACGTCGGATACCACTCGTGCGAGTCCTCGGCCGGACCGGAGATGATCAACGGGGTCCTGGCCTCGTCGACCAGGATCGAGTCGACCTCGTCCACGATCGCGAAGTGGTGGGCTCGTTGGACGCAGTCGTCCAGGGTGAGCGCCATGTTGTCGCGAAGGTAGTCGAAGCCGAACTCGTTGTTCGTGCCGTAGGTGATGTCGGCGTTGTAGGCGCGCCGGCGGGCAGCGGGATCCATCTGCGACAGGATCGCCCCGACCTCGAGGCCCAGGAAGTGGTGGATCCGGCCCATCTGCTCCGACTGGAACTTGGCCAGGTAGTCGTTCACGGTGATGACGTGGACGCCCTTGCCGGTGATCGCGTTCAGGTACGACGGCAGGGTGGCCACCAGGGTCTTGCCCTCGCCGGTCTTCATCTCGGCGATGTTGCCCTGGTGCAGCGCGGCGCCACCCATCATCTGGACGTCGAAGTGCCGCTTCCCCAGCACCCGGCGGCTGGCCTCGCGCACCGTGGCGAACGACTCGGGCAGCAGCGAGTCCAGGCTCTCGCCGTTCTCGTACCGCTGCTTGAAGTCGGCGGTCTGACCGATGAGCTCGTCGTCGCTCATGGCGACGAAGTCCTCCTCGATCGAGTTGACCTGGTTGGCGATCTGCTTCAGCTGCTTGAGGATCCTGCCTTCCCCGAAGCGCGACAGCCTGTCCATCAAAGCCACGTGAACTGGTCCCTCAGTCGATCGGCACCGGGCGCGCCCGGTCTTCTCGGACCGGTGCTCTCGTGACACTCACCACGACGGGGCACCGGACGCGACCCCCATGGTAGGCCGTCCCGCGGCGGCCAGCGCGAGTCTCGGCCCGAGATCACCGTGCGGCACGACCTCGACGTCGGACAGGCCGAGCCAGCCGGCCATCGTGACCAGCTCGGCGAGCAGGGCCGAGCAGGTGGCCTCCGGGTCGACCCCCGCCTCCAGCCAGGCAGAGTTGACCCGGAGCACACCCCGGGCCCGGTCGGCCTTCAGGTCGACCCGGGCGACGATCTCGGAGTCCAGCAGGAACGGGTACACGTAGTAGCCGTGCACCCGCTTCGCCTGGGGCACGTAGATCTCGATCCGGTAGTGGAAGCCGAACAGCTGCTCCAGGCGACGACGCTCGAAGACGAGCGAGTCGAAGGGGCTGAGCAGTGCCCGGGTCTCGATCCGGCGCGGCATCCGCGCTGCGTGCCACAGGTAGACCCCCGTCTCGGTCCAGCCGGTGACGGCCACCGGCAGCAGCTCACCGGACTCGACCAGCACCTCGATCGCCGTCCGCGCCCTGGCGAGGGAGATCCGGAAGTAGTCGGACAGGCACCGGGCGGTGCCGACCCCGAGAGCCTGGGCGGCCCGGCGGACCAGGATGACGTCGGCTTCGTCCCGGGTCGGCGTCGGTTGCGCCAGGACCGCGGCCGGGAGCACCCGCTCCGTCAGGTCGTAGCGGCGCTCGAACTGCCGGTTGCGGCCCGCGGCGGTGATCTCGCCGGTCCAGAACAGCCACTCCAGTGAGGTCTTGACCGACGACCAGTTCCAGCCCCAGTGATCGTGCCGGCGCTCCTCCTCGTGCTCGATCTCCCGGGCCGTCAGCGGTCCGCGCTCGGCCAGCTCCTCCCGGACGTCGTCGACGAGCTGCGGGTGCTCGTCGCGGATCCGCTGCATCCGGCCCCACGCCTCCTCGGCGGCGGCGGCCATCCGCCAGCGCAGGGCCGGCTGGAGGGTGACGTCGATCAGGCTGGCCTCGTGCCCCCAGTACTCGAAGAGTCGGCGGGGGGCACGTTGTGCAGCCCGGTGCAGCAGCTCCGGGTCGTACGGCCCCAGGCGGGAGAACAGCGGCAGGTAGTGGGCTCGCGCGACGATGTTGATCGAGTCGATCTGGAACTGGGCCAGTCGGTCGATCGTCGCCTGCAGGTCGCGCATGGTCGGCCGGGCCGGGTGCGCCCGCCCGAACCCTTGGGCGGCAAGGGCGACCCGCCGGGCCTGGGCGAGCGAGAGCCGCTCCCGCGGTCGACGTTCGGTGACGATGTCGGACACGTCGCCGAACCTAGCGACACCCTGAGACACCACGGGTCAGACGAGAAGAACGCGCTCGTAGCCGGACCCACGCGCCAACCGCGCATCACCCGTCACCAAGGGCGCCTCGAGACGCTCGGCCAGAGCCACATACGCGCCGTCGTAGGCGCTCAGCGAACCGGTCAGGGCCCAGACCCGGTCGCCGAGCACCTCGGACGACCAGAGCTCGACGGGTAGTCGGCGCGCCGCTTGGAGGGCCAGGGCGGCCTCGGTGGGCGACAGACGGTCGGCCGCCCGATGTCGACGCAACACGTTGGCCACTTCGTAGGGCAGCAGGTCCGGGGCATGCAGATCGTGGCCAGCCAGCACGTCCGCCACCTGCTCCCCGCGGTCGCCCGGTTCGATCAGCACCGTCATGAGCGCAGAGGCATCTATCACGAGCGTCACCGGCGATCGGCGTCCAGATCCACCAGAACGGCGTCCATCGACACCGGAGGGTAGGTGCGAGCCCGATGACGGATCTCGACCAGGGTGAGCACTCCCGATCCGGGGCCGTGCTCGCCGGACTCCCGATCGGCGGCAGCGCGGTCACCTCTCTGAAGGGCTCCACGGCCCGCGGCCTCTACGGCTTCGTCGTCGCTCCCTGAACTCCGAGGACGCGTACGGATTGTCGGTCCCTGGACACCCGGGAAGCTGGCGGACGACACTGAAACCAGGTGCCGACGGGGGGTGCGGAATGCGGCCAGCACCGAAGGGCGCTGCAGGCGTGATGCTGGGCCTGCTGCTCGCTGTTCTGGGGGCGTGCACGGCGACACCCGCCCCCGAACCGGTACCGACCGATGACCGGGTGGGGCGCAGCCAGGCCACCATCGAGGCAGTGGTCGGATCGGACGAGGTGCCCGGCTGCTCCGCGGCGGTGGGCAACGACGGCGAGGTCGTCTGGCAGGGGGTGCGCGGCGTCGCCGTGGAGGAACCGGCAACCCCGATCACCCCTGACACCACCTTCGACATCGGATCGGTGTCGAAGCAGTTCACTGCGCTCGCCGTGGCCACGCTCGCCGACCGAGGTCGGCTGAGTCTCGACGACGTGGTGGCGGAGCATCTCGACGGCTACCCACCATGGGCCGAGAAGGTGACGCTCAGCCAGCTCATCCACCACACCGGTGGAGTACCCGACATGGACGGGCTCGCGGTGGCGGCGGGCGTCTCCGGGGAGATGGAGCTCAGCTTCGACGACGTGCTGCAGGTGATCAAGGAGGGCGCGACGGCACTGGAGTTCGAGCCCGGATCACGGTGGGCTTACACGGACACCGGCTATCTGCTGCTCGCGGCGATCGTCGAGGACGTGACCCATCAGCCACTTGCCGAGTACCTGCAGCAGACGTTCTTCGCACCCCTCGACCTGACGATGACCGTCGGACCCCCTCTCCAGGACCCGACGCGTACGCGGTCGTACCGTGCCGGGGCCAACGGCCGGTTCGAGATCATCGACACCAACGCGGATCTCCGCGGTGCGAGCGGGATCCGGGCCACGCCCACGGAACTGGTCGGCTGGGCCGACAACTACCGCACGGGCACGGTGGGCGGGCAGCTGGTCACAGCTCCAGAATCCACCGCGGTGTCCGGGGGATTCGAAGACAGCCGGTACGGGTTCGGCATCCTCATCAGCCCGGACCTGACGTTGTGGCACAGCGGCGACACCGGTGGATTCCACACCGCCTTCGGCGTCTCGGCGGACCGAGCCTGGGCGCTAGCAGTGGCCTGCAACAGCGTCGGACTCGACCCGTGGACGATCTTCGAGCCGCTCGGCGAGATCTGGGGGCCCTGATGGCAGGAGCCTGGTCGCCAGGCCGTGACGTCTGGTCGCGCTCAGGCCGGTACGGCGGCGTTCTCCAGGCGGATCACTCCGTAGTCGTACGCCTTCCGGCGATAGACGACAGCGGGTGCCTCACCGTGCTCGAGATCCATGAACAGGAAGAAGTCGTGGCCGACCAGCTCCATCTCGTGCAGGGCCTGGTCGAGCGTCATCGGGGTCGCGGCGTGCACCTTCTCGCGAACCAGCAGCGGGCCCTCTCCATGCACCTCCATGCCGGCCACGTTGTGCACCTCGGCGCCGTTGGTGACCACGATCTCCTCGGCCACCTCGGGAAGCTCAGCGGCGGCTTCGTGCAGCGACATCGGCCGGTGCGACCCGCGGTGCACCCGCTTGCGGTCGGCGGCCTTGCGGAGCTGAGCCATCAGCTTGTCCAGGGCGAGGTCGAAGGCG
>DATDBH010000049.1:0-27284 GCA_036524985.1 Microlunatus sp.
CCATCCTTGACCGCCAGAACTTTCCACCTCAACTGATGTCGGTCGAGGTCGTATCCGGTATTAGCAGCTGTTTCCAACTGTTATCCCGGAGTCAAGGGTAGGTTGCTCACGTGTTACTCACCCGTTCGCCACTGATCAGAGCAGCAAGCTGCTCGTCACCGTTCGACTTGCATGTGTTAAGCACGCCGCCAGCGTTCGTCCTGAGCCAGGATCAAACTCTCCGTTGAAATCTATTGGTGTCGACTGCAAGCAGCCGATTTAACCGTCTCAACTAGTTCGATCGCTGACGCAGATCCAAGCTGGATCTGTATCAATCAATCAAAGGAAATTCCGAAACCCAGACCGATCACGCCTTTTCCGGCCGGAGCCGGATGATTCGCTTTCGTTTGATGCCTGAGCACGGGGTATTTAGTGCATTATTTGGCATTGACTTTTAAGCACGCTGTTGAGTTCTCAAGTTTCGGGTGCACACCGCGCATTCGTCTCATCGACTCTTGCTTGGGGCAACTCGACTTACTTTATGCGGGTCTTTCACCGGAGTCAAATCCGGATTCCGACCCATTTTTCAGGCTATTCCCTGATCCTGAACCGCTTTCGCGATCCACATCAGGCAACCCGACTTACTTTATTCAGTTCCTCACTCGGAGTCAAATCCGAGTTTCGGTTCCGAATTGCTGCTGTGAAGCTGTTTCACTTTCGTGATCTTGCTTCGAGGCAACCTGCCCTACCTTACCAGGTTCGTGACCCGAGTCAAGTTGCTCGGCTCCGCTCCTGCCTCCGTCCACACCTCACAGACCTCGAACCTGTCGTCGTTTTCCAGAGCGCGCAGGACCAAGGGTTGCTTGGTGTGGTGGTGGGTTTCCCTTCAGGTCGGCCGCTGCTCGGAGTCAACTCCTTGCCGCGTCCCGCACCCCTCAAGGCTCAGAGAACGTTACGCGTGCATTCGGCGCTAGTCAAATCGTCCCGTCTGTGACGGTGGTCACCCGGCTACGAGCGCTCGAGGGACACCGCACCGACCGTTCGCTTGCCCCGGCGGGTGATCACGTACCGGCCGTACAGGAGGTCGTCGTCGGCCAGCCGGGCATCGGGATCGCTGACCCGGGTGTTGTTCAGGTAGGCACCGCCCTCGGCGATCGCACGTCGGGCCGCGGACCGACTGGCCACCACTCCACTCGCCTCCAGCACGTCCACCACTCCCGGCAGCTCACGGTCCACGCGCAGGACCGGGGCGTTGAGCTCGCCGACCACGCTCGCCAGCGTGGGTTCCGGGAGCTCACCGAGGTCGAACCGTCCGAACAGGGCTGCGGCGGCGGCGACCGCCGCGTCGCGCTCCGCCGACGAGTGCACGAGGGCCGTGACGTCGTCGGCCAGTGCACGCTGCGCCGCCCGGAGGTGGGGAGTCTCCCGGGCCTGTCGCTCCAGCTCGGCGATCTCCTCCCTCGGACGTTCGCTGAACACCTTGAGGTACTCGATCACCTTCGCGTCCTCGGCGTTCAGGAAGAACTGGTGGAACGCGTACGGCGTGGTCATCGCGGGGTCGAGCCAGACCGTCCCGGACTCGGTCTTGCCGAACTTGGTCCCGTCCGACTTGGTGAGCAGCGGGGTCGCCAGCGCGTGCACGTGGGCGCCGTCGGCGCGTCGGAGCAGCTCGACGCCAGCGGTGATGTTGCCCCACTGATCGCTGCCTCCGAACTGGAGCGTGCAGCCGTACATCCGATGGAGCTCCAGATAGTCCAGGGACTGCAGCAGCACGTAGGAGAACTCCGTGTAGGAGATCCCATCCTCCAACCGCGCCTTCACCACCTCGCGGGCCAGCATCCGGTTCACCGGGAAGTGCTTGCCGACGTCGCGCAGGAAGTCCAGCACCGACAGCTCGGCGGTCCAGTCCAGGTTGTTCACCAACCGCGCGGCGTTCGGTCCGTCGAAGTCGAGAAGGCGCTCGACCTGGCGCTGGATGTTCGCCACCCAGCCGGCCACCGTCTCCTTGCTGTTCAGCACCCGCTCACCGGACGCCTTGGGATCGCCGATCAACCCGGTGGACCCCCCGACCAGCAGCAGCGGTCGGTGACCGGCTCGCTGCAGCGCCCGAGCCACCATCAGCTGGACGAGATTGCCCATGTGGATGCTCGGTGCGGTCGGGTCGAAGCCCACGTAGAAGGTGACGGGTCCCGCGTCCAGATGCTCCGCCAGCGCGGCCTCGTCGGTGGAGTTCGCCACCAGGCCCCGCCATCTCAGCTCGTCGAAGACTGCGCTCATCACCTTCACCATCGGCTCGCGGACCGGTGACTCCGGCCACCGGACACCCTAACGGTGCGCCCGATGACCGGCGATCGGGTTCTCAGCGAGCCCGCAGCGACTGGCGCGCCGCAGCCAGCTCGTCCAGCTGCTCGCGTACCCGCACGGTCGCCGTGCCGCCCCGACCGTCACGGCTGTCGATCGAGCCCTGCACCGTCAGCACCTCGAGGACCCCGGCGTCGAGCAGGTCGGAGATCTCCCCGAGCTGGGAGACCGTCAGGTCGGACAACTCGATCCCGCGCTGCTCGCAGTACCGCACGCAGGCCCCGGCGACGTGGTGGGCCTGGGCGAAGGGAACGCGCTGCCGCACCAGCCAGTCCGCCACATCGGTGGCCAACGAGAACCCTTGAGGCGCCAGTGCGGCCAGACGCTCCGGACGGAAGGACAGCGTGCCCACCATCCCCGCAACCGCCGGCACCAGCACGGCGAGCTGGTCGAGCGAGTCGAATACCGGTTCCTTGTCCTCCTGCAGATCCCGGTTGTACGCCAGCGGCAGTCCCTTCAGGGTGGCGAGCAGACCCGTCAGGTTCCCGATCAGACGCCCGGCCTTACCGCGCGCGAGCTCGGCCACGTCGGGGTTCTTCTTCTGCGGCATGATGCTGGAGCCGGTCGACCAGGCGTCGTCCAGCCGCGCGAACCCGAACTCGTGGGTGACCCACACGATGATGTCCTCGCTCAACCGCGAGAGGTCCACCGCGATCTGTGCCAGGACGTACGCCGCCTCCGCGACCAGATCCCGCGCCGAGGTGCCGTCGATCGAGTTGGGCACACTGCCGGCGAAGCCGAGGTCGGCGGCCACCGCCTCCGGATCCAGGCCGAGCGAGGTGCCGGCCAGAGCGGCCGAACCGTACGGGCTCAGCGAGAGCCGACGGTCGAGGTCGTCGATCCGCTGCCCGTCGCGGATCAGCGGCCAGGCATGGGCGAGCAGATGGTGGGAGAGCAGGATCGGCTGGGCGTGCTGCAGGTGCGTCCGACCGGGCATCGGCACACCGAGGTGTCTCTCCGCCTGGGCGCGGAGGGCATCGACGACCTCGAGCAGATCGGACTGGACGGCGGCAAGCCGATCGCGCAGGTAGAGCCGGATCAGGGTGGCAATCTGGTCGTTGCGGGATCGACCGGCCCGCAGCCGCCCGCCGAGCTCGGCGCCGATCCGCTCGATCAACCCGCGTTCGAGGGCTCCGTGCACGTCCTCGTCGGTCGGGGCCGGGCCGAAGGCGCCGGAGACGACGTCGGCCTCCAGTCGACCCAGCCCGTCGATCATGCCGGCCAGCTCGTCGTCGGTCAGCAGCGCGGCGCGGTGCAGGGCGCGGGCGTGCGCGCGGGACCCCGCCAGGTCGTACCGGGCCAGCCGCCAGTCGAACTGGGTCGACTGGCTGAGCGCGAACATGGCTTCGGCCGGACCGCCGGCGAACCGCCCACCCCACAGCCGTCCCTCGTGCTCGCCGCTGTCGGTCGGCGTCTTCTCCGTCACGTGTTCGTCCTCGCTCTACTCGGTGGTCTGCTCGACCCGCTGTGCCGAACGCTCTCGTCGAGGTACCTGACCAGAGTGTGGCGGGCTCAACAGGAGTCGAGGTCGGGGGTCAGGCGTCGGTGCGGCGGCTGCCCTGGCTCATCTGGAGGAAGCGCCCCGCGATGTCGTCACCGCCCAGCGGGTCGCGGGTGATCAACAGGATCGTGTCGTCGCCGGCGATGGTGCCGAGGATGCTGTCCCAGCCGACCCGGTCGATCGCCGAGGCGAAGTACTGGGCCGCTCCGGGCGGCGTCCGCAGCACGACCAGGTTGGCGGACGCCTCCGCCGACACCAGCACCTCGCTGCAGAGCCGGGTCAGCCGGCTCTCGAACGTGGCGAACTCCCCCACCTGCGGGGTCCGGTCTCCCCCGTCGGCCGGTACGGCGTACACGAGGTGGCCGTCCTGCCCGCGGACCCGCAGCGCACCGATCTCCACCAGGTCCCGGGACAGCGTCCCCTGGGTCACCTGGACCTGCTCGGTGGCCAGCAGCTCGGCCAGATCCGACTGGGACCGGACCGGGTTCTGCTCCAGGATCGCGATGATCCGCGCCTGCCGGGCGGTCTTGGTGATCGGTGCCGACTTGGAGGCCGGGGCGCTCTTGGACACCGGGGTACGCGCGGCGGAGGCCACGTGATCACCCACCGTCTTCCCGGCCGCCGGTTGGAGCCGCCACCGTCGCGCTCGAGACCGCGAGGGACTCCAGGGTCTCCCCGCGCGACGCGGCGTCGAGGAAGACGAGCACGGCCTTCTGCACGTGGCGCCGGTTCTCGGCCTCGTCCCAGACCGCCGAGCGTGGCCCGTCGATCACCTCGGCGGAGATCTCCTTGCCGCGATAGGCCGGCAGGCAGTGCAGCACGATCGCGTCGGGCGACGCCTGGGCGAACAGCTCGGGGGTGACCGCGTACGGCACGAAGATCGACTCGCGGCCGGTGCTCTCTTGACCCATCGACACCCAGGTGTCGGTGGCGACGGCGTCGCACCCGGCGACCGCCTCGCTCGCCGAGGTCGTGAGCAGCACACTGCCACCTGTCCGGGCGGCGATCGCCTCGGACCGAGCGACGACCGCCGGATCGGGCTGGAAGCCGGCCGGAGCACCGATGCGGACGTGCAGGCCGGCCGTCGCGCCGCCGAGCAGGTAGGAGTTGGCCATGTTGTTGGCACCGTCGCCGACGTAGGCGAAGCGCAGACCGGAGAGGCGGCCGAACCGCTCCGCGATCGTCATCAGATCAGCGAGGATCTGGCACGGGTGGTAGCTGTCGGTCAGTGCGTTGACCGCCGGCACCCCGGAGTACTCGGCCATCTCCTCCAGAGCCGACTGGGCGAAGGTGCGCCAGACGATGGCAGCGGCCTGGCGACCGAGCACCCGAGCGGTGTCGGCCACCGACTCGCGCTCACCGATGCCGGCCAGGCGTCCGTCCACCATCATCGGGTAGCCACCGAGCTCGGCGATGCCGGCGGCGAACGAGCTCTGCGTGCGCAGGGTCGGCTTGTCGAACATCACGGCGATGCAGCGCGGCCCTGCGAACGACCTGGCAGCGTACGGATCCGCCTTCAGCCGACCGGCGAGCGCGAGCACCTGGGCCTGCTCGGCGGGGCTCAGGTCGTCATCGACGAGGAAGTGCCTGATCATCGGTTCGCTCCCACGGTGGTGACCTGATCCAGCAGCCGAGGCAGGCCGGCGACGAAGCCGTCCAGCTGCTCGGTGGTGATGATCAAGGGCGGGGCGAGCCGGAGCACGTCCGGCCGGGGCGCGTTGACGATGAAGCCGGCGTCCAGGGCGGCATCGGCCACCTGAGCGGCCACCGGTGCGGCCAGGGTCACCCCTCGGAGCAGACCACGCCCGCGGACACCGGTGATCAGCGGGTGATCCAGGGCGGTGATCGTGGTGACGAGGTGCTCACCGAGCTGGGCGGCGCGGGTCAGCAGGCCGTCTCGCTCGATCACCGCGATGACCGCGAGACCGGCGATCGCCGCCACCGGGTTGCCACCGAAGGTGCTGCCGTGGCTGCCCGGCCCCAGCAGCTGAGCGGACCGACCGGTCGCCAGGCAGGCGCCGATCGGGAACCCGTTGCCCAGCCCCTTCGCCAGCGTGACGACGTCGGCCCGGACGCCGGCATCGACGTGCACGAGCCAGCCGCCGGTGCGACCCATGCCGGTCTGCACCTCATCGATCCAGAGCAGCGCTCCGTGCTCGTCGCAGACCTCGCGAGCCCGCGCCAGATAGTCGGCCGGCGGCACGACGATGCCGTTCTCGCCCTGGATCGGCTCGAGCACCACGGCCGCCGTCTCGTCGTCGACCACCGCCGCGAGGGCGTCGGCATCACCGTACGGGACGAAGACCACCTCGCCCGGGAGTGGGGCGAACGGCTCCCGGTACTTCGGGTTGTGGGTGATCGCCAACGCACCCATCGTCCGGCCGTGGAAGGCCCCCTCGGCCGCGATGATCTTGGTACGACCGGTGGCTCGGGTGATCTTGAACGCGGTCTCGTTGGCCTCGGTGCCTGAGTTGGTGAAGAAGACCTTCGCCTCCCCGGGTGACCCCACCATCGCGGTGAGGCGCTCGGCCAGCGCGACCTGGGCGGGCGTGGTGAAGAAGTTGGAGACGTGTCCCAGCGTCGCGATCTGGCCGGTGATCGCCGAGAGCACCGTCGGGTGCGCGTGTCCCAGGGCGGTGACCGCGAGACCGGACAGCAGGTCGAGGTGCTTGCGGCCGTCGGCGTCCCAGACGTACGGCCCCTCGCCGCGCACGAACACCCGCTTCGGGGTGCCGAACGTGTTCATCACGCTCTGCTGGTAGTGCTCCAGCACGGCGGCCGAACCCCCGACCGCTTGCCCGGACAGCTGACGCGTGACCGCCAGGGCCTCCGCGGTCACGGTGTCTCCTCGATCGAACCGGTCCGGCCGTTCGCTGCGGGTTCCGGTGGCTGGGGCTGGATGGGCAGCTGCCCGAACTCGCCGTTGGCGATCTCGTGCGGCGGGATGCCGTCCGCCGCGGAGAATGCTCGACTGCCGAGCCGGATCAGACCGTCCTGGGTGACCATGGTGCCGATGCCGGCGTTGGTGAAGATCTCCAGCAGCAGGGCGTGCGGGACCCGCCCGTCCGTCACCGTCGCCCGGGTGAGTCCGCCCTCGACCGCCCTCAGACAGGCCTCCATCTTCGGCACCATGCCCGCCTCCAACGTCGGCATCAGCTCCTTGAGCTCGGAGGCGGACAGTTCCTTGATCACCGAGTCGCTGTTCGGCCAGTCGGCGTACAGGCCCACCACGTCGGTGAGCACGACCAACCGCTCCGCCCCCAGAGCGACGGCCAGTGCCGCCGCCGCGGTGTCGGCGTTGACGTTGTGCACGTCGCCGTTCAGGGCGGGCGCGATGCCGGCGACCACGGGCACCCGCCCGGCTCCGATCAAGCCCTCGATGGCTTCGGTGTTGACCGCGACCACGTCCCCGACCAGACCGAGATCGACCTCCTCGCCGTCGACGACCGTGCCGCGACGCTCGGCCACGAACAGACCGCCGTCCTCACCGGACATCCCGACGGCGAGGGTGCTGTGCCGGTTGATCAGACCGACGAGCTCGCGACCGACCTGGCCGACGAGCACCATCCGGACGATCTCCATCGCTTCCGGACTCGTGACGCGCAGACCACCCCGGAACTCGGAGGTGATGCCCAGTCGCTGGAGCATCTGGGAGATCTGCGGTCCACCGCCGTGCACCACCACCGGATGGACGCCGCACCGCTTCATGAACACGATGTCCTGCGCGAACGCGCGCTTCAGGTCGTCGTCGATCATGGCGTTGCCGCCGTACTTGATCACCACGATCTTGCCCGCGTACGTCTCGAGCCACGGTAGTGCCTCGGTCAGGATGGACGCCTTCTCCACCAGGGACAGAGGCTGGGCCGTTCTGGTGATCACAGACACACCTCGCCGGTGGGGCCCGAACTCGCTCCGCTCGTACAGAAGACTGCACGCACCTCGCCGGTGGCGTTGGAGGTCGGTTCACAGGTACTGATCATGTCGAGTACTCCGCGTTCTCTGCGACGTAGTCGTAGGTCAGGTCGGTGGTCCAGATCCGGACGCGGTGATCACCGGCATGCAGGTCGACGACCACGGACACCTCGCGGCCGGAGAGGTCGACGAGCTCGCGGGGTTCGCCGATGCCGCCGGCTCGACAGATCTGGACACCGTTGAAGGAGACGTCCAGCTCGTCGGGCTCGAAGACCGCCGCAGTCGTCCCCACCGCGGACAGCACCCGGCCCCAGTTGGGGTCGTTGCCGAACACCGCGCACTTGAACAGGTTGTTGCGCGCGATGCTCTTGCCCACCTCGACGGCGTCGTCCTGGGAGGCCGCGTTGATCACGTCGATGGTGATCGTGTGACTGGAGCCCTCCGCATCGGCCACCAGCTGCAGCGCGAGGTCGGTGCAGACCGCGGTCACGGCGGCCGTCAGCTCCGCCGGCTCCGGCGCGACGCCGGCTGCCCCGCTGCTCAGCAGCAGCACGGTGTCGTTGGTGGACATGCAGCCGTCGCTGTCCACCCGGTCGAAGCTGACCCTCGTCGCCTCGACGAGCTGATCATGGATCGCCCCCGCATCGACGAGGGCATCGGTGGTGATCACCACCAGCATCGTGGCCAGACCGGGGGCGAGCATGGCTGCTCCCTTGGCCATTCCCCCCACCGACCAACCGTCACGGACCGCCACCGCTTCCTTGACCACGGTGTCGGTGGTCATGATCGCCCTCGCCGCGGCCAGTCCACCCTCGGCGGCCAGGTCCGCCACCAGGGTGGGGATCGCCGCGGTGATCTTGTCCATCGGCAGCCGGATCCCGATCAGACCGGTGGAGCAGACAGCGACGTCGATCGCCCCCACATCGTGACCCGCCGCCTGCAAGGCGCCGGCCACCTGCTCGGCGGTGCGATGCGTGTCGGCGAAGCCGTCGGGCCCGGTGCAGGCGTTGGCCCCGCCGGAGTTCAAGATCACGGCCTGCAAGGAGTGATCGACCAGCACCTGGCGGGACCACTGCACCGGTGCGGCCTGCACCCGGTTGCTGGTGAACACCCCCGCGGCCGCCTTGTCCGGGCCGTGGTTCAGCACCAGGGCCAGATCCGGCATGCCGCTCGCCTTGAGCCCGGCGGTGACTCCGCTGGCGGAGAAGCCCACGGGATGGGTCACACTCACTGCTCCAGCTCCTCGGTCTCGACGGTGTGGCCGGCAGACTCCCAGACCTCGATCGCGTGGCCGGCCTGGACCACCGGCACCAGGATCCAGTCCGTGTCGAAGGTGGACTGCGCCAGGATGGAGATGCCGGCGTCCGCCAAGGGGGCGGTCAGTCCGGCCAGCACGCCGATCAGGGAGTGATCCAGGGGTCCGTCGATGCTGAACGCGGCGAACGGTCCCACAGCGGTCACGGTGCCGGGCAGGGCGCCGTAGGCGCAGATGATCGACAGCTCGTCCGCGGTGCGGGTGACGCACCAGAACGGTGTCTCGTGACTGTCGTCCAACGCCCAGCGCGGGACGGAGTCGTGCGCGGCCAGCTGGGCCATGCCGACCTCGACGGCGTGTCGGGTCAGCTGCCAGCCGGTGGTGCCGGTCATGGGCGGAGCCTCTCGGGAGTGCAGGAGTGATTCTGGATGACACTCTTTCCGTCGTACGGAATCACGACGAACGAGCGAGACACCGCGGAGCGCGGAGCACGGAGATCCAGCACGGTCACGGCGCCAGGCCCACCAGGGGCAGACCGAGACCCTCGGGCAGCCCGAGAGCAAGATTCATGCACTGCACGGCGCCGCCGGCGGTGCCCTTGGTCAAGTTGTCCAGGGCGGCGACCGCGACCAGGCGTCCGGCGGCGGCGTCGACCGCGACCTGCACGTGCACGGTGTTGGCCCCCAGGGTGGACTGGGTCTGCGGCCACTGGCCGGGAGGCAGCAGGTGGACGAACGGCTCGTCGGCGTACACGGCGGCGTAGCCGGCGTACGCCTGTTCGGTCGTCGTCGACGGGTCGGCCAGCGGTGCCGTACAGGTCGCCAGGATGCCCCGCGACATCGGCACCAGGACAGGCGTGAAAGACACGGTCGGTGCCGCAGCGCCGCACTGCGCGAGATTCTGCACCAGCTCGGGGGTGTGCCGATGCACGCCACCGACGCCGTACGCGCTGGCCGATCCGATCAGCTCGGAGCCGAGCAAGTGAGGTTTGAGGGCCCGACCGGCGCCGGATGGGCCACTGGCGGCCACCACCACCACGTCCGCACCCTCCGTGAGGCCAGCAGCAACGGCCGGCAGCAGAGCGAGGGTGGCCGTGGTCGGGTAGCAGCCGGGGACCGCGATCCGCCGAGCTCCGGCCAGCTTCTCGCGCTGCCCGGGGAGCTCGGGGAGACCGTACGGCCAGGTACCTGCATGTGGGCTGCCGTAGAACTGCAGCCAGGCGGCGGGATCACTCAGCCGGAAGTCGGCGCCGCAGTCGATGATCACCGTGCTCTCGCCCAGCTGTTCGGCGATCTCGGCGGAGGCACCGTGCGGCAGCGCGAGGAAGACGACGTCGTGTCCGGCCAGGGTCGGTGGCGAGGTCGGCTCCACCAGGCGATCCGCCAGGGGCACCAGATGCGGTTGCGCGTCACCGAGACGGCGGCCTGCGCTCGCGTTCGCGGTCACCGCCCCGATCTCCACCTCTGGGTGGGTGAGCAGCAGCCGCAACAGCTCGCCCCCCGCATACCCGGTGGCACCCGCCACCGCCACTCTCGTCACCACCTGCATGAATATGCCATCGGCAGCAAGATTATGCAAGCGTCGTTCCCGGACGACGCTCATACTGGCCCATGTGGATCATCCGTGGCTCATCGCCCTCGTCCAGGCGCCACCGGAGACCGGCCTTGACCCTGTGCGTGTCCTGGCCGATGAGATCGCGGCACTGTGCCGCGAACGCCCCGACGTCGCCATGGTCGTCTATCCCGAGATCCACCTGTTCGGCGGATCGGATCTCGCGGCGGACGCCAACGACTGGCTGGCCGACGTGGCCGAGCCGCTCGACGGCCCCCGAGTCGCTGCGCTGGCCGCGATTGCGGCGGCGCATCGGATCTGGTTGATCCCGGGTTCGGTCGCCGAGCGCGCCGGGGACGCGATCTACAACACCGCCGTGGTGTTCGCTCCGGACGGGCGGTTGGTCACCGCCTACCGGAAGGTGTTTCCCTGGCGTCCGTACGAGGCCTGGGATCCGGGTGCGGAGTGGGTCACCTTCGACGTGCCCGAGGTCGGACGTTTCGGGTTGTCCATCTGCTTCGACAGCTGGTTCCCCGAGTCGACCCGTCAGCTCGGCTGGCTCGGCGCCGACATCGTCCTCAATCTGGTCAAGACGGTCGGCGACGACCGCGCCCAGGAGCTGGTGCTGGCCCAGGCGAACGCGATCGTCAACCAGGTCTACTTCCTGAGCGTCAACGCCGCCGGTCCCGTCGGCGCGGGCCGCAGCATCTACGTCGACCCCGACGGACGCGTGATCGCCGAGCGCCCGGACGCCGCACCGGCGATCACGATCGTCGAGATCGACCCGGCTCGGGTCCGGGAGGTCCGGGAGCACGGCACGGTCGGGCTCAGCCGACTGGGGAAGCAGATCTGGCCCGACGACGCGCCGATCTACCTCCCGGCCTACGACGGGACGATGACCCCCCACCGTCGGGCACCCTGAACCGCCGCCGACCAGGGCTCTGCCTGATCCGTCGTCGAGGGAAGAGGTCACCCGAGATCGTGCGATGGGGCGACCGGAGGATGATGACCTGATGGCAGACAAAAAGAAGTGGAGCGACCTGACCGGCGCCCAGCAGGCCGGCATAGGACTACTGGGCATCGTCCAGCTCGGGCTGCTGGTGGCCGTCCAGGTCGACCTCACCCGGCGCACCGACGAGCAGGTGAACGGGCCGAAGGTGATGTGGCGAGCCATCGCCTTGATCAACCTGATCGGCCCGCTGGCCTACTTCGCCGTCGGTCGCCGCTGACGTCGTCGGTCCCGGCGACATCGTCGATCCGGGCACACCGGCGCCGGCAGGGCACGGACATCCTCAGGCCGGTCCACCGGTTCCCCGAGGTCGCCCCGAGTCACGCACGGTCACCCGGAGGGGCCCCGAGCGCTACAGCACCCGGGGCTCGGCACCGACCTCTTCGACGGCCAGCGCCACCGCGGCATCCCGGGCGGCCCCGCTCTCGGCATCGGTGAGCGTCCGATCCGACGCTCGGAACCGGAGCGCGAAGGCCAGCGACTTGCGCCCCTCGCCCACCTGCGGGCCGGTGTAGACGTCGAACAGATCCACCGACTCCAGCAACGAGCCGGCCCCGCGTCGCAGCACGGACTCGACGACAGCTGCCGGCACCTCCGCACCCACGATCAGGGCCACGTCCTCCTTGGCCACCGGGTAGGACGAGATCGGGACGACGCTCCCCCGCGGCGGCGCCGCCGCCAGCAGGGCCGAGAGGTCGATCTCCGCCGCGGCGGTCCGCTCCGGGAGCCCGTACGCGGCGATGACCTGCGGGTGCAGCTCGCCCGCGTACCCCAGCACGACACCATCGGAGGTCGCGATCTCCGCACACCGACCCGGATGCCACGGCGGCCGCTCGGCCGACCGACGTGCCACGCTGACCCCCACCGTCCGGGCCACGAGGTCGGTCACGGCCAGAGCCTGCTGCCAGCCGGCCGGCTGAGCCGGTCCCTGCCAGCCGGCGGAACGCCAGGACCCGGCCAGCACCGCAGCGAGGTGTCGCGGCTGCTCCCCCAGTGCGGCGTCCATGGCGGCGAGCTCGGCGTCGCTCGGGCGGCCCGTCACCGAGGGCCGCGGTGCGGCCGCCGCCGACTCGGCGGCGTAGAAGACCGATCCGGTCTCCACCAGCGCCAGGTCGTCGTTGCCACGACTGCGATTCCGCGCGACCGCGCCGAACAGGCCGGGCAGCAGCGTCGTGCGCAGGTAGGGCGAGGTCTCGGCCAGCGGGTTGGTGATCCGGTTGAGCCGGCGTCGCCGGTCGTCGGCCCGCACCCCCAGCTTGTCCAGGTCCTCGATCGCCGCGAACGGGAAGCTCAGCACCTCGACGAAGCCGGCGGCCACCACCGCTGCGGTCACCGCGCGACGGCCCCGCTGGGCCGCGGTCAGCCCGCGGCCGACCGGTGCCCGGGGGACGGTCGGGGTGATCGTGTCGTAGCCGACCAGCCGGCCGACCTCTTCGACGTAGTCGTACGGATCGGTCAGGTCCGGTCGCCAGCTCGGCGGGGTGATCGTCAACGCCGTGCCGACGACCACGACCGCGGCCCCGACCGCCTCGAGCAGCGAGACCACCGTGTCGCGGTCGACCGTGGTGCCCAGGATCCGGCCCGGCAGATCGGCCTCGATCGTGACGGGGACGGCCGCCGGCACCGCCCCGACGACGGTCTCGCCCTCGACGAGGGTTCCTCCGGCCAGCTCGACCAGCAGGTCGGCCACCCGATGAGCGGCCGCGTACGCCGCCGCCGGGTCCACGCCACGCTCGAAGCGGCGGCTGGCCTCGGAGCTCAGCTTGTGCCGGCGCGACGTCCGGGCGACGGTCATCGCGTCGAAGTGCGCGGCCTCCACCACCACGGAGGTGGTGTCCGCACCGATCTCGGTGCTCGCCCCGCCCATCACCCCGGCCAGACCGATAGGCCCCGAGCCGTCGGTGATCACCAGGTCGTCAGCGTCCAGCTCGCGGACCACGTCGTCCAGAGTGGTCAGCTTCTCCCCGGCGGTCGCCTGCCGGACCACGATCGACCCGTCGAGTCGGTCCGCGTCGTAGGCGTGGATCGGCTGACCGGTTTCCAGCATCACGTAGTTGGTGATATCGACGGTCAACGAGATCGAGCGCATCCCGGCCAGCTGCACCCGTCGGGCCAACCAGCGAGGACTCGGCCGACTGGGATCGACACCGGTGACCGAGACCGCGACGAACAGCGGGCACGCGTCGGACTCCGAGCGCACCGGCTGGCCGTCGGCGCGGGCCGACGGGGTGGCCAGCGCCACGGGGTCACGGAACGCCACGCCCGAGGCCTGTGCCGCCTCCCGGGCCAGACCTCGCAACGACAGGCAGTAGCCGCGGTCCGGGGTCACCGCGATGTCCAGGACCTCGTCGCGGAGGTGCAGCACCGGCGCGGCGTCGGCCCCCGGCACGAGCCCACCGTTCGCGGCGGGCTCGAGCACCATGATCCCGTCGTGCTCGTCACCCAGCCCGAGCTCGCGTGCGGAGCAGATCATCCCGTCAGAGATGTGCCCGTACGTCTTGCGGGCCGCGATCGCGAACCCACCGGGGAGCACCGCACCGGGCAGCGAGACGACGACCAGGTCACCGACCGCGAAGTTGTGCGCGCCACAGACGATGCCGCGGGAGGCCGGCACGTCGGCGCCAGCGGGATCGTTGTGCGCGGGACCGACGTCGACCCGGCACCAGCGGATCACCTTGCCGTTCTTCTGCGGCTCGTCGACGTAGGACAGCACCCGTCCGATCACCAGCGGACCGGTGACGTCGGCGCCGGCCTGCTCGACCGTCTCCACCTCCAGCCCGGCCCGGATCAGGTCCTCGGCCAGGCTGCGCCCGTCGAGGTCCTCGGCCAGCGCGGCGTAGTCGCGCAGCCAGCTCAGTGGCGCCCTCATCGGGCTCCCTCCATCTCCGACGCCCTCATCGGGCGAGTCCCAGCAGCGAACGGCTGTAGCGCACGTCTCCCTCGATCATGTCGCGCATGTCCTCGGCGTCGTTGCGAAACATCAGCGTGCGATCGACGCCCATCCCGAAGGCGAAGCCGGAGTAGACGCTCGAGTCCACCCCACAGGCCTCCAGCACCCTCGGGTTGACCACGCCGCAGCCGCCCCACTCGATCCAGCCCTCGCTGCGACACGTACGGCACGGCCGCTCGGGATGCCCCACGGAGTCCCCGTGGCAGACGAAGCACTGGAGATCGACCTCGGCCGACGGCTCGGTGAAGGGGAAGTAGTTGGGCCGCATCCGGGTCCGGGTGTCACCGAACATCGCGCGCGCGAAGTGGTCGAGGGTGCCCCGCAGGTCCGCCAGCGTGATGCCCTTGTCCACCACCAGTCCCTCGATCTGGTGGAACACCGGCAGATGGGTCGCGTCGTACTCGTCGGCACGATAGACCTTGCCCGGACAGACCACGTACACGGGCAGGTCGCGGGTCAGCAGCGCACGGGCCTGCACCGGGGAGGTGTGCGTCCGCAGCACGGTTCCGGCGTCCGGCTCGCCGACGAAAAGGGTGTCCTGCATCGTCCGCGCCGGGTGGTCGGGGATGAAGTTGAGGGCGTCGAAGTTGAGCCACTCGGCCTCGAGCTCGGGTCCTTCGGCCACCTCCCAGCCCATGGCGACGAACACGTCGATCATCTGGTCCATCAGGGCGGTGATCGGGTGGATCGCCCCGGTCGGCGCCAGGTCCACCGGCAGGGTCACGTCGACCCTCTCGTCGACCAGGCGCTGAGCCAGCTCGACCTCGGCGATCTCCACTTCGCGGACGATCAGGGCCTGGTTGATCTGCCCGCGGGCCTGACCGATGCGACGTCCGGCGTCCTTGCGGGCCTGCGGCGGCAGTGCGCCGATCTCCCGGTTGGCCAGGGCGATCGGTGAGCGGTCGCCGGCGTGGGCCAGCCGCGCCGACTTGAGCTCGACCAGTGAGGTCGCCGCCGCGAACGCGGCCAGCGCCTCGGCGACGGCCGCCTCGACGTGGTCGGCATCCAACGGGGTGACCTGGACGGGGTCGTAGCTCGAGTTCGGGCCGGACATGACTCCTGCTTCGGGTACGGATACGGATTGCGGGCACCGGGTTGGCCCAGCGCCCGGGACAGTCTAGGAGGAACGAGCCCCCTGGGCCGCCGCTTATCCGCGGGTGTCAGGGTCGGGCGATCAGGCCGGCGAGCTGCGATGTCGACCGGTGATCACGCCCTCGGGCAGCCGGGAGGTGTCGAGCGGACCCAGCACCCGGACCAGATCACCGACGTCGCGGGACAGGAAGGACGGCACCTCCCCCGAGGGTCGAACGATCCGACCTTCCCGGATGGCGACGGCCAGCTGGCGCAGCCCGGCGCTGGCAGGTGACGCGGTCGGCCCCACCGGTCGTACGCCGCTCGCGATCGGACTCGACGGACGCAGGACAGCCTCCTGCATCCGCCAGCCTTCGGCCAGCACCCGGTAGGCCAGCCGCTCGGCCGTCGCCACCGCCGGCCAGAGCCGCTCGGTCGTCAGCTGCTGAGACGCGAACCCGTTCATCCCGGTCTCGAACGTGTCGGCCAGGGCGATCGTGCGGCTCTGCAGCCGCCGCCGGGCCCGCATCCCGTCGGCCGACACGACCCTGTCCACCGCGAGCTGGTCGATGGCGTCGGCGGTGGCCTCCAACGTCCCGGCCAGGGCGTCCGGCAGCCACCCCGTCGGGGACTTCCGCGCGAGCAGGGCGAAGACGAGCAGCGCCACTCCACACCCCAGGGCCGTCTCCCCCGCACGGGCCAGGAAGAGGACGCCCGCAGGCCCTCCGGCCAACGGACCGGCGCTCGCGATCAGCAGGGCCGAAGCGGTGATGAACACCGCCGCGGCGGCGTAGTTCCGCGGCACCAGGAGCTGGGTGCAGAAGACGAGCACGGCGAGCAATCCGATCAGCAGCCAGTCGCTCGGGTCGACGAGCAGCAGGACGGCCGCCAGACCGACCCCGACGATGGTGCCGACGGTCCGCTGCACGCCGCGCTGCACCGTCCGATAGCGGTCGAACCCGGGCGACAGCACCAGCACAGCGGCGGCGATCGCCCAGTAGGCGTGGGCCAGGCCGAGCAGCGCACCGAGCAGAGCGAGGAGTCCGGCCGCCACCGTGACCCGGGCCAGCACCAGCAGGGACCGAGAGCCCGGGCGCAGCGCGTGGCGCAGCGTGCTCGCCCTGGTCGGCCGCCCCAACGGGAGGGACACCGACACGTACGTCATCTGCAGGCTGCGGCGGAGCAGGGCCTGGCGACCGAGGCGGCGGGCCCGGTCGGCCGCACCCGGGTCGAGGCGATCACGGCGCATGGCGTCGGCCACCAGCAGCTGGATCTGTCGGGCCAGCTCGCGCAGTCGCAGCAGCTCGGGCCCTGGATGTCGCCCCAGTGGTTGCTGGCTGACCAGCATCAGCCACGCCTCGTACAGCCGCTCGGCCGCCTGGTGTCGGGCCCGGTCCACCTCGGGACCGCCGATCGCCTCGAGGTAGCCGGCGACGTCCTCGGCCGCCGCCGCGACGATCCGCCGTTCGGGCGACCGGAGGTCGACGACCGCGGGCACCACGTGCACCAGACCGGCGAACACGCCCCCGGCCAGCACCAGCAGCGAGGTCCGGACCGGGTCGGCCCCCTGGAGGGCCATCGCGGTTCCGGTCGCCCCGACCAGCACGATCTGGTACGCCGCGGGCGGCACACCGAACGCGTTGCAGAACAGCGTGGCCAGGGCGGCGATCACGGTGACCACGACGGCGGCGAGCCAGGGGTCGCCGCCGGACCAGATGCCGAGGAAGACCGCCGCTGCCTGGGCCGCCGCGAGGTAGACGAGCAGCCGGAACCGGTACGCGTACGGGCGTCCGCCCCCGAACAGGCCGCCGAACCCCCCCAGGCTGGCCGTCAGCCCGGCACCCAGGTTGCCGACGAGCAGACCGGCGACGGCCGGCAGGACCACGCAGATGGCCGTGCGGAACGCGATCGGCCACTGCGGCGGCGTCGGCCGCAGATCGAGCAGGAGGGCCAGCCGACGTCGGCGACCGGTGGTCGTCGAGGGGGTGCTGACGGCGTCGGGCATGGCGGTGGGCCGCTCGCGGCGACCGTCCTCCTGGCAGGTTCGGCGAAGGACGGCACCCCTCGTCGCGTGCCGGGTTCGGACCATCATGCGGCCCGCCGACTCGGAACGCTACTGGCTTGGACCCGAGCGTTGCGCCGTGGCGGTCGCGTACAGCAGGACCGCGGCGGCGGTCGACAGGTTGAGACTCTCCGCCCGGCCGTACAGGGGCAGCGCCACCAGTCGGTCCAGCAGCGCGGCGTGCTCGGCCGGGAGGCCCCAGGCCTCGTTGCCGAGGACCCACATCACCGGCTCCGCCAGCTCGCCGCTGGTGCGCAGATCGTCGACCGAGCAGTCGGCGGCACCGTCGGCCCCGAAGACGGCCAGACCGGCCGCGCGGGCAGCCGACGCCGCCGCGGCCAGATCCACCCCGACGGCGATCGGCAGGTGGAAGATGCTGCCGGTGCTGGCGCGGACGGTCTTGGGGTTGTACAGGTCGACCGCATCGGTCGAGATGAGCACGGCGTCGGCACCGAACGCGTCGGCACAGCGGATCACGGTGCCGAGATTGCCGGGATCACGCACCTGGTCGCAGAACACGACCAGCCGTACGCCGTCGGCCAGTGCCCGGGTCTGCGGGACGTCCACGGTCCGGCAGACGGCCACGATGCCCTGTGGGGTGACGGCGTCGGTCAGCTCACCGACCTCCTTGGCCGAGATCGTGCCGGTCGATATCGAGGCATCGGCGGCCGCCCACAGCAGATCCCGGTGGACTTCGACGGCGGGTTCGGCCACCAGCAGCCGCCGGACGACGCCGTCCGCAGCCAGGGCCTCCGAGACGGCCTGGCGGCCCTCGGCCAGGAACTCCCCGGCGGCGAGGCGATCCTTGCGGCGCAACAGCCGACGAGCCGACCGCACCGCCGCCGCCGAAGCGGGGGGCGGGACGATCGGCTCGTGGGAACCGAAGCCGGACAGGATCGTCAGGCGGCAGCGGCCGTGGCCGGCTGGTTGGCCTTGGCGACCTCGACCAGGGCGACGAACGCGGCCGGGTCGGTGACCGCGAGATCCGCGAGGATCTTGCGGTCGACCTCGACCTCGGCGGTCTTCAGACCGGAGATGAAGCGGTTGTAGGTCATGCCCTCGGCCCGGACCGCGGCGTTGATCCGCTGGATCCAGAGTCGACGGAAGTCGCCCTTCTTGGCGCGACGGTCGCGGTAGGCGTAGACGCCGGAGTGAAGGAGCTGCTCCTTCGCCTTGCGGTAGAGCCGGGAGCGCTGGCCCCGGTAGCCGGAGGCCTGCTCGAGGACCTCACGGCGCTTCTTGTGGGCATTGACCGAGCGCTTGACGCGAGCCATGCGAATTACTCCTTGATGTCAGTGGTGGTGGGTGAGGGCGCTCTACAGGCCGAGCAGCTTGCGGGCCTTGGCCGCATCGCCGCTCGAGAGGACCTTGTCGCCGGCGAGCCGACGAGTACGGGTGCTCGGCTTGTGCTCGTTCAGGTGCATCTTGCCCGCCTTGCGGTGCATGAGCTTGCCCGAACCCGTCACCTTGAACCGCTTCTTGGCACCGGAGTGCGTCTTCATCTTCGGCATGGCTGCCGCTCCATTCCTCATTCGATCGGCCCGCCGGCACGTTGGCACCTACGGGGTCGTACTGGTCTTGCTCGAACACCCGTGGGCGCGCCAGCACCTACGGGGTTCGTACAGATCGTGCTCGATCCGGTCCTTCGGCCTCAGACCTCGACGTCGGGATCCAGGTTGTCGGCCGGACCACGGCGGCGGGGAGCGGCCGGCTCGGCCGCGTGCTGCGCCCGGAGGTCGGCCAGCTGGTTCCGCTCTTCCTCAGCGGCGGCGTCCCGCTCGGCGGCCCGCCGATCCCGCTCGGCCCGGACGTCGGCACGCGCCTCGGTCTTCTTCTTCATCGGACCCAGCACCATCAGCATGTTGCGACCGTCCTGCTTGGGCGCAGACTCGACGAACCCGAACTCGTTCACGTCCTCGGCCAGCTTGCGCAGCAGGTTGTAACCCAGCTCGGGACGCGACTGCTCGCGACCGCGGAACATGATCGTGATCTTGACCTTGTCCCCGGCCTTGAGGAACCGCACGACGTGACCCTTCTTGGTCTCGTAGTCGTGGCTGTCGATCTTGGGCCGGAGCTTCATCTCCTTGATCACCGTGTTGGTCTGGTTGCGGCGGCTCTCCCGCGCCTTCTGCGCGTTCTCGTACTTGAACTTGCCGTAGTCCATGAGCTTGGCCACCGGTGGCCGCGCCATGGGTGCGACCTCGACGAGATCGAGCTCGGACTCGCGCGCCAGGCGCAGGGCGTCGTCGATGCGAACGATCCCCACCTGCTCCCCGGCGGGTCCGACGAGTCGGACTTCGGGGACGCGAATGCGGTCGTTGATCCGCGGTTCGGTGCTG
This sequence comes from Microlunatus sp., assembly GCA_036524985.1. Taxonomy (GTDB): domain Bacteria; phylum Actinomycetota; class Actinomycetes; order Propionibacteriales; family Propionibacteriaceae; genus Microlunatus. The sequence continues at coordinate 19,991 of DATDBH010000049.1, forward strand.
CTGATTTGTCCTCCAGTGGTGTGTGGTGGTGACAGACGAGACAACGGCGACGGATCTGCCGACCCCGCGGAGACACAGAAAAGGGCCTCCGCGCAGGCGGAGACCCTGATGGGGCGGACGCAGGACCCGAGGGGCCACGTCCGCTGAACCGACCCGACGACGGTCACGAGGAAGTCGTACGGGTGGGAGATCAGGTCTCCACTTGGCGGATCCGGCACGGATGCCGAATCGATCGTCGCTCAGGATATCACTCGAGCCGTGATGAGGTCACATCGTCGTCGTGGGTCCCGGCAGCGAACAGCGATGGAACGTCCGGTGGCGACCCGGCTATTCCCTCGAGCCGTGCTGATCGGTGGTCGGCATGGCCCAGCCGAAGCCGTCACCGAGGTCGACGAGGCGATGGCCCCGGGCCAGGGCGTCCAGCACGTCGCCTTCCAGCACCAGCGGATGTGGTCCTGCCACGTCGACCAGGACGGCGACCGCTCCCTCGGCGGCAGCCGTCTCGGCCACCGTGTCGACCGTCACGGGCACCGGGCGGGCGCGGGCGTCCCAGGCCTGCAGAGCATCGAGCCCGGTGAAACCGAGCATCGCCTTGCCACCATCGGCGCGCTGCAGCATGACCACGGCCATCTCAGCCTCCTTGTCGGAGGCGAGTCCGCCGATGGTCGTGCCCACCTGGGTGGCTGTGGCGACGACCGGCACCAGCAGGCGGTCTCCGCAGAGCGCCGCGACGGCCCGCAGATAGTCGGCGGGCTCGTACGAGTCGGCGAACCGGCCGATGGCCGCTCGGACGACAGGATCGGGAGCGCCGTCGTCACCGGGGAACGGGGAGGGGGCGAGGGCCCGCTCCTGCGGGGCGTGCCCGTCCGTCGGGGTCTCCACGTGCGGGCTCTGGTCGTGAGGGACAGCGGGCACGCGCACACGGTAGCCCGGGGTGGCGGCGATCCCCAGTCCCGAGCTCCCACCTCACCGAGCAGCGCCCTCGACTCCTCCGCCGCATCCGGTCCTTCGCTGAGTCAGCTCGCGTCCCCGACGAGCGTTCAAGGGGCTGGGGGACGTGCCCAGCGCAGTGCGGGCCGATCCGCCGAAGACGGGTGGAAACTGGGTGGTTATCCCCATCGTCGCGTTCCCCGCCCTGTGGCAGATTGGAGGGATGCCTCCCTCGGACGTCGTGCTCCTCCCCCTCTGCATCGGTCTGGCCCTGATCGGGGTGATCGTCGCCGGTGTTGCGTGGCGCCGAGGCAGCCGTGGCCGGGTGGTGCAGGGCATCGCGATCGCGCTGGCTCCGATCGCCCTCTACTTCACCGGGCTGCTCCGCCTGGTGTGGGATGCCGTGGTCGCCCTCGTGGGCTGGGCGTCCTCGATCATCTTCTCCCCGTCCATGTGGTTCGGGATCTCGTTGTTGGGTCTGTGCGTGGTGCTCTGGGTGGTCGGTGGGCTGCTGACCAGGCGCTCGGTGGCCAAGGGCGGGTCCGCTCCGGCGGCCGGTTCCGGTGGCAGGCCGGCCGTCAGCGCCGGTGCCGCACCGGCGCCGAAGACCGCGGCGAAGAAGGCGGCACCCAAGGGGAATGCACCGCAGCAGGACGTCGACCCCGAGATGGCCGAGATCGAGGCGATCCTCAAGAACCGGGGGATCCAGTAGCCAACCGTCAGCGGAGGCTGCGGAGCGTCTCCGACGCCGCGTCGACCACCAGGACCTGATCGTCGAACACCACCAGCCCGCGGGCCGTCGCGTGGGAGTTCAGATACGGCGCGACGCTCAGCCTGCGGTGCGACGTACGCGGGATCGCCACGTCGAGCACCCAGCCTTCGGCAGCATCGGCGCAGGCGACGATGACTCGCTCGTCGTCTGTCACGGCGGCCGCGACCACCGGAACGGTGGGGTACGTGACGGGTCGCACGGGTGAGCCGGTCACGGCGTCGTAGCCGAACACCGATGACGAGAACCGCTGCGGACCCGCGGGATACTCCGTCAGGTCCCAGGTGCAGACCAGGACGGCGACCTGCTTACCCGCCGTCAGCTCGGCGTCGCCGCAGGGGAGAGTCGGCTCGCCGCCATGCGGCAGCGCCCGAGTCCAGCGCGTCGTGCCGTCAGCGAGATCGATCGCCGTCAGCGATCCTGCGGGGTCCACCCGACCCGGACGAGTGAGCACGACCGCCGTGCCGGAGAGGACGGCCCGCAGGTCACCGGTGATGTCGTGCGACCACTGCTCGTGACCCGTCGCCGCGTCGAGGCCGATCAACCGGTCGGACGGGCCGGGGCAGTGCGCCGCCAGGATGACTGCGGTCCCGGCTGCGGTGGCCCGGGAACTCAGGCAGGGCCCGAGTGGATGAGTCCACAGGTCACGGCCCGCGGCACTCACCCGGGCGATCGTCGTACGGCCGTCGGAACCCGTCCGAGCCACCAGCGGCAGCGCAGGATCGAGGATGCTGATCCCGCCACCCGCCGTCGACCAGTGCCCGACACGCTCGCCGGTTCGCGCATCCAGCACGTAGACCTCACCCGAGCCCCACGAGGCCAGTACCTGCCGACCACCACCCGTGCTCGCCACCGCCACCGGCCCGGGTTCGTCCGACCTGGTGTAGCGCCAGCGGATGGTCCCGGCCGCCCGGTCGACCATGATCACGTTCTGGCCCGAGGCGAGCCCGATGCCGAAGTCGGTGAGAGCCGGGCGCATCAGGGTCAGACCGGGCACGCCGATGTCCCAGTGACTCCCGCCGGCGAGGGTGGACACCGGGTCGTCGGCAGGCTCTCGGTCGACGTCGCCGACGGTCCGGTACTCGTTCGCCTCGAGGAGGTAGTCCTGGGTCCGGTCGACTACGACCAGCGCCGCAGCGAAGACCAGCACCAATCCCGTGCACCCGGCCAGTGCACCGGTCCACGGGCTGATCGTCCACCGGGTCGGCGTCGAGGGCAGCCTCGCGGACACGGCGATCGACCCAGCGGCGAGCAGGCAGGCGCCGCCGGCGGCTCCGAACCCGGCGAACGCGTACGGGACAGCCGCACCGACGGGATGGATCGGGTTGGCCGTCGGGACCACCAGCTGCAGGAAGGCGAACGCCGCGCCGCCGAGCCCGACGAGCAGCAACCCGAGGACGAGCAGACCCACCAGGCCTCGCACGGTCGCGGCGAACCAGGTCAGCAACGCGACGCCGATCCCGAGCACCGCCACCGAAGCTGACCACCAGCGGAGATCAGGTCCGGCGCCGCCGACAGCGTCGAGCTGAACCGGCGAGATGCTGGCCGCGAACCAGCAGAGGGCCGCCAGGAGGCCGAGAAGCAGGGCGGAGACCTGCAGCGCCAGCGCCGGCCACGACGCCGACGGCAGGGAGATCGAGCGCCCGCCCTCGGCCATACTCACGACGGTACGCCCGGATCAGGTGCGCGTCACCTGGTGAGCGAGCTCCATGAGCAAAAGCTCGACTCGGCAACCTGGGGTCAGGCTCGCGGCTGGTCCCGCGAGTTCTTCAGGCGGCGGTTGAGGTCTTCGACGGCCTCGATGGCGTACTCACCGTCGCCCCGCTGGATGCCCATCAGCATCCGGTGGTCCAGGTCGGCCGCGACCTCCACCGGACGGTCGGTGGGGATCAGCAGCACCTGCGCCCAGGCGTCGCCGGGTCTCAGGATGACGCGGTGGATCCGCGACCAGGCGTAGCGGTGTCGGCTCAACCCGTTGCGGAAGGAGAGACCGTCGGCGTCGGCCTTCACCACGCCGTTGCCGACGATGATCAGGGCGAACACGAAGAGCCCCAGGATCAGCAGCAGAGTGACGGCCTGGGACAGGGTGAACTCGGCTTTGAGGTTGGCCGGCAGAGCCACCCAGAAGACCAGGCTGAGCCCGACGAGACCGAGGGAGGCGATCATCACGAGGAACCGCAGTCGGTTCGACCGGTAGGTGACCGGCTGGACCGGGTCCGCTGGGCCGGGAGACGGCTGATCGGTGGATGTCATCAGATCCGACAGGCGGCTATGTCGGTGACCAGGATCGCCCGGGCACCGATCGCCCACAAGTCGTCCATGATCTTCTGCGCCTCGGCTCGCGGCACCATGGCCCGAACGGCCAACCAGCCCTCCTTGGCCAGCGGCGCCACCGTCGGCGACTCGAAGCCCGGGGTGATCGAGCACGCCAGGTCGATCACCCCGTCGCTCACGTCGTAGTCCATCATCACGTAGTTGCGGGCGACCAGAACGCCGTTCAGGCGACGCTGCAGCAGGTCCAGGCCCACGGGCGACTCGGCGCCGCGACGCCGGATCAGCACGGCCTCCGAATGCAGGATCGGATCGCCGAAGAGCTCGAGACCGGCCTGCCGCAGGGTCGTGCCGGTCTCGACCACATCGGCGATCGCGTCCGCCACACCGAGCCGGATGGCCGTCTCCACCGCTCCGTCGAGGGTGATCAGCCGAGGGTGCACCCCACGATCAGCCAGGTAGCCGCCGACCAGACCCGGGTACGACGTCGCCAGCCTCTTCTCGTGCAGGTCCTCGATGGTGCGCTCGGTGCCGACCGGCGCGGCGAACCGGAACCGGCTGCGGCCGAAGCCCAGCGGGATGACCTCGTCGGCGTCGGCGCCGGAGTCCAGCAGCATGTCACGGCCGGTGATCCCGACGTCGAGCGTCCCCTCCCCCACGTACACGGCGATGTCGCGGGGGCGCAGGTAGAAGAACTCGACCCCGTTGGCCTCGTCGAGCAGCACCAGCTCCTTGGGGTCACTGCGCTGGGCGTAGCCGGCTTCGCGCAGCATCTGCGCCGCGGCCTCGGACAACGAACCCTTGTTGGGCACCGCGATCCTGATCAAGGGGTTCGTGCTCACGGCGGCCATCCTAGGTGCGGGCGTCGGCGCGGCTGGCCACCGTCACAGCTGGCGGTACGCCTCGTCTCGCCTGGACGTCGAGGGGAGGCGGCCGACTCCGCCCTTCTCTGCGGATTCGTCAGTCGACGGGTTTCGCGGTCATCGCACGCCCGGGTTGCCGCACATTCCGTCGGTCGACGGCTTTCGCCCGCCACCCTCCAGGCAGGTGGACGAGATCTCGAGCCCACCTCATCACAGGTGCCGGTACACGTCCTCCGGTGTCAGCTCGAGAGCGAGCATCATCACCTGCAGGTGGTAGATCAGCTGGCTGATCTCGAGCGCAGCGTCGTCGGTCGTCTGGTGCTCGGCGGCCATCCAGACCTCGGCCGCCTCCTCGACGATCTTCTTGCCGATCTCGTGCACACCGGCCTCGACCCGCTTCACGGTCGAGGAGGTCGGGTCGCCGGCGGCCACCTTGCCGCTCAGCTCGGCGTACAGGGCCTCGAAGGTCTTGGCGGACGACACCCGGACACCTTAGTGGCCAGTGGCTGCGACTGGGGCTTCCTCCGGGCCGCGTACGGACCGGTCCGTGGCTGCATCCGCTGCGGACGGCGGCGAGAACCATAGACACGCACGGGCCGACTCCTCGTTGACGGCCCGGCTTGTCGAGAGGACGAACCATGAGTGAGACCCTGACCAACAGCCCCGTCGAGGTGCGCCCCGACACCCCCGTGTCCTGGACCGACCTCGGGGCCGAGATGTGGGCCTACCTGACGGGACGCGACGCGGCCATCAACTACAGCTTCGTGGACATGGCCATCGAGGTCCCCCGCGACACCGGCGCCGACGCCCCGCGGGCCACCTGGAAGCTCAACGGCACGTTGCGGATCACCACCAGCGACAACGCGTCCTGAGGTGGCGCTCCGCCGCGGGTCCGGACCGACCGTACGGGTGCAGGCCGACCTGCAGCTCGACGTCGACCCGGGTGTCCCGCACAGCGGCGGCGCGCTCGGGATCTCCATCCGGTCGGAGTCGGACGTCGTGCGCGTCCGACTCGACCGGGTCCCCGCTCTCGCCACCCGACCGTCGCCGGAGCTGATCCGGACCGTCGCCGACGGGCTGCAGGGGCAGGGTCTGCGGGTGGTCGTCGAGGGCCCGGACGGACGCCTGGTGAGTGTCGGAGCCGGGGTCCGCACCCCGTGGTGGCAGCGACCGTTCGTGCGCGCGCCGCACGTCCGGGTGCATGACCTGCGGACCGCACTGCGGACACTTCCGCGGCGTGGCCGCAAGACCGACCCGGCGGCGATCGCCCCGCCGGCGATGCTGTTCACCCCGCCCGGGACCCTGCTGCCGCTGGCCCCCACCGTGCTCCGGCGACAGCGGATCACCACCACCCACGACCCGACCGGCGGCGGACTCCCCCGGCTCTACTTCCCACCCGAGGACAGCGCCGGTTCGCGGTTGAAGGTGTTCTACCTGCGGCCCCACATCACGGTCGGCGATCGCGCGGACGCCGACCTCCGGCTGCCCGGGATCGCTTCGGAGCAGGCCGTGATCCGCCGCAACGACCAGGACGAGTACGTCATCGAGCCGCTGCCCGACGGGCTGCCGGTGCGGGTGCACGGCTCGCTCGTCCTGCGGCCGACCCAGCTGCGCACCGGAGCTCGGATCGAGATCGGCACCTGGCGGATGGTCTACTTCCGCGCCGAGTACGCCGACCACGGGCGACCGTACGGCGGTCGTCAGGGCGGCGAGATCGATCGGCAGCAGTGGCAACCGCCGGCCCGCTACCGCCCGGACATCGGCGAGCAGTCGTCCGGGAGCGGCGGCCGCTGAACCGACCGAACCGTCGGCTGACCTGCCGGGATCAGCCGACGGTTCCGGTCTCGCTCAGCCGACGGTCTCGATCTCGGGGGTGTCCACGGCCACCGGATCCGGTGTCCGGCCGGCCCGCTCGATCCGCCACCAGGAGAGGAAGCCGATCGCGCAGATCACCCCGTAGACGATGTACATGATCGCCGAGGGGTAGAAGCCGGCCAGCAGCAGCAGCGGCACGCCGACCAGGTCGACCGCGATCCAGATCAGCCAGAACTCCACGTAGCCACGGGCCATCCCGTAGGTGGCCAGGATGGAGCCGGTCAGGATCCAGGCGTCGGCCGCCGGGCCCCAGGACCCGAGAGCGCTCAGGGCGTAGTAGGAGATGGTCCAGAGCACGACGCCCGCGACCAGCAGCTGCACGCGGCCCTTCCAGCCGGCCCAGGCCGGCGCCACGCCGACACCAGCGGCGCCGCCGGCTCCGGAGCGACGGAACGACCACCAGCGGTACCAGCCGTAGACGCTGACCGCGAGGAAGAAGACCTGGCGGGCCGCCTGGCCGTACAGGTCGAGGTCCTGGGGGGTGTGGAACACCCCGCCCAGGAAGACCGTGAACAACAACACGTTGCCCACGATGCCGATCGGCCATGCGAGCACCTTGCGCTGCATGCCGAGGATGGCGCTGGCC
>DATDBH010000050.1:0-7996 GCA_036524985.1 Microlunatus sp.
TCGGCCGCGGCATCGGCGTCGGTGCAGTAGACCCACAGGGCGTGCCGCTGCGGACCGTCGGCCGCCGCGGACGCCGGGTCGGCGGCGATGCCGAGGTTGGCGCCGGCGACGGTCAGGGCCACGTAGCCCGCGTCGCCCCCGTCGGGGAAGCGGTAGGTCTCGTCGGCGTCGAGGCCGGCGGTGTAGAACGCCACCAGCCGGGGCAGGTCCGGGGTGCTGAGGATGGTCGACAATCCGGTGAACATGTCTCATTCTGCCCAGATTTCTGGAGCAGGAGCATCCATAGTTGTGGACGGCGGCACAAAAGGTGGGTGAGGGGAGGGGGCGGGCGGGGCTAGAATCGGGTGTACAGGCAGTGATCCGGCCATCACCGGTGAGCCTCCGGAAGAACCGGGTTTCGCTCCGACGGGCGAGGTCCGCACTAGAACCGGACGGGTGGGCCCGTGACAGCCTGTGACGAGCGGTCGTCGCTGACGAGGGCAACTTCGTGGGCGTCGGCAAGCGAGGTGGTACCGCGGTGGAGACATCGTCCTCGTACGAGCAGGTGAACCGTACGAGCAGACGAAGAGAGACCGCGATGAGCTACCCCAAGGTGACCACCGGCGCCGGCGACGAGTCCGGTCAGTCCAAGGTGCCGGCCAGTCCCTCCTTTCCCGCCATGGAGGAGCGGGTGCTGGCCTTCTGGAAGACCGACGACACGTTCCAGGCCTCGGTGGACCGCAACCCGGCGGGCGAGAACGGCGCCAACGAGTTCGTCTTCTACGACGGCCCCCCCTTCGCCAACGGCCTGCCGCACTACGGCCACCTGCTGACCGGGTACGTCAAGGACATCGTGCCGCGGTTCCAGACCATGCGCGGCCGACGGGTCGAACGCCGGTTCGGCTGGGACTGCCACGGGCTCCCCGCCGAGCTGGAGACCATGTCCCAGCTCGGCCTGAAGACCAAGGACGAGATCGAGGAGATGGGGGTCGCGGCGTTCAACGCCGCGTGCCGCACCTCGGTGCTGCAGTACACCGACGCCTGGCAGGCCTACGTCACCCGGCAGGCCCGCTGGGTCGACTTCGAGCACGACTACAAGACCCTCGACATCACGTTCATGGAGAGCGTGCTGTGGGCCTTCAAGTTCCTGTACGACAAGGGACTCGTGTACGAGGGTCTGCGGGTGCTGCCCTACTGCTGGAACGACGAGACGCCGCTGTCCAACCACGAGCTGCGGATGGACGACGAGGTCTACCAGAACCGTCAGGACCCGGCCGTCACGGTCGGCTGCCGGCTGGAGACCGGCGAGCTGGCGCTGATCTGGACCACCACGCCGTGGACGCTGCCGAGCAACCAGGCGATCGCGGTCGGGGTGGACATCGACTACGTCGTGGTGCGGGCCGATGATGATCATGGTGGCCACGAACGTTACCTGATCGCGGAGGCGTTGCTGCCGAAGTACGGTCGCGAACTCGGCGAGGACGCCGCCACCCGGATCGTCGAACGGCTGAAGGGATCGGAGCTGATCGGCCGCCGATACACGCCGCCGTTCTCCTACTTCCTGGACAGTGAGAACGCGCACGTGATCCTGGCCGGTGATCACGTCACCACCGAGGACGGCACCGGGCTGGTGCACATGGCCCCGGCCTTCGGCGAGGAGGACATGATCGTCACCGACGCCGCCGGGATCACCCCGGTGGTGCCCGTGGACGCGGCCGGCCGGTTCACCTCCGAGGTGCCCGACTACGCCAGCATGCAGGTGTTCGACGCCAACGGTTTCATCATCGACGACCTCAGGGCGACCACCCGGGGCGAGCCGTCGGGTTCGGTCATGCCCGGCACGGTGCTGCTGCGACAGGAGTCGTACGACCACCCGTACCCGCACTGCTGGCGCTGCAAGAACCCTCTGATCTACAAGGCCGTCTCGAGCTGGTTCGTGTCGGTGACGAGCTTCCGCGACCGGATGGTCGAGCTCAACGAGCCGATCACCTGGGTGCCCGAGCACGTCAAGGACGGGCAGTTCGGCAAGTGGCTCTCCAACGCGCGGGACTGGTCGATCAGCCGAAACCGCTACTTCGGCAGCCCCATCCCGATCTGGAAGTCCGACGACCCCGCCTACCCGCGGATCGACGTGTACGGCTCGATCGCCGAGCTGGAAGCCGACTTCGGCGTCGATGTGACCGACCTCCACCGGCCGTTCATCGACGAGCTGACCCGACCCAACCCCGACGACCCGACGGGCCGCTCGACCATGCGCCGGGTGAGCGAGATCCTCGACGTCTGGTTCGACTCCGGCTCGATGCCGTACGCCCAGGCGCACTACCCGTTCGAGAACGCCGACTGGTTCGAGCACCACTTCCCGGGCGACTTCATCGTCGAGTACATCGGCCAGACGCGCGGCTGGTTCTACACCATGCACATCCTGGCTACGGCCCTGTTCGACCGGCCGGCGTTCAGCAGCGCCATCAGTCACGGCATCGTGCTGGGCAGCGACGGGCAGAAGATGTCCAAGTCGTTGCGCAACTACCCCGACGTCAACGAGGTCTTCGACCGCGACGGGGCCGACGCGATGCGCTGGTTCCTGATGTCCTCGCCCATCCTGCGCGGCGGCAACCTGATCGTCACCGAGCAGGGCATCCGGGAGGGTGTCCGGCAGGTGCTCATCCCGCTCTGGAACGCCTACTACTTCTTCACCCTGTACGCCAACGCGGCCCAGGGTGGGCAGGGCTACGAGGCGAAGCTGAGTCGGGCGTCGACCGACGTGCTGGACCGCTACATCCTGGCGAAGCTGGACGAGTTCACCACTCAGGTGGGCGACGAGCTCGAGGCGCTGAACGTGGCCGCGGCCTGCGACGCGACCCGGTCGTTCCTCGAGGTGCTGTCCAACTGGTACATCCGGCGCTCCCGGGATCGCTTCTGGGACGGCGAGTCCGACGCGTCGCTGGCCGCCTTCGACACCCTCTACACGGTGCTGGAGCAGACCACCCGGGTGGTGGCCCCGCTGTTGCCGCTCACCGCGGAGGAGGTGTGGCGCGGGCTGACCGGCGGGCGTTCGGTGCATCTCACCGACTGGCCGTCGGTCACGGGCGAGAGCGACGCCGGTCTGGCGGCGGCGATGGACCGCGTCCGCGAGGCGTGCTCGACCGCTTCAGCGCTGCGCAAGGCCGAGGGCCTGCGGGTCCGGCTGCCGCTGGCCACCCTCACGGTGGTCACCGACGACGCGGCCTCGTTGGAGCCGCTGGCCGGGTTGATCACGGACGAGCTGAACGTGAAGTCTCTGGTGCTGACCGACCTGGCGGACGCCGATCAAGGGGCGTTCGGGGTGCAGCAGACGCTGCAGGTCAACGCCCGCGCGGCCGGGCCGCGGCTGGGTCGCGACGTCCAGCGGGCGATCAAGGGCAGCAAGTCCGGCGACTGGTCGGTCGCCGACGACGGGTCGGTGGTCGCGGGCGGAATCGCCCTGGCAGAAGGGGAGTACGCCCTCACCACGGTCGTGGCCGACGCGGATCCGAGTGATCAGCGCGCGGTGACCATGCTCCCCGGCGGCGGGTTCGTGATCTTGGACTGCGCGGTCACCCCCGAGCTGGCGGCCGAGGGCCTGGCCCGGGATGTGGTCCGGGCGGTCCAACAGGCTCGGCGTGAGGCCGGTCTGGAGGTCAGCGACCGGATCACCTTGGGCCTCGGGGGCGACGACTCCGTGCGGGCCGCGGTGGAGACGCACGCCGAGCTGATCAAGACCGAGACCCTGGCGACCACGCTGGTGGTGGGCGACGTGGCCGAAGGCGTGACCGTGGCCGTCGGCGACGGCCAGAAGATCACGGTGGCGGTCGCCCGCAGCGGGGCTTGATGTCGGCCGGCGTCGGCGCGGACCCGCGCTCGCGTGCGACCAGGATCACGCGCCGAACCACTGACATCGTTGTCAGGATCGACTAGATTGAGGGCTTCAGACACGACGCCGATGTTGTGCGGATGATCCGGTGTCGGCCCTGCGTCGACGGCAACAGAAAGTCGTGCCTCACGTGACCACGCTCGCTTTGACGCTCTTCTCCCTGGGGCTCCCGCTCCTGGTGCTGTTCGGCTTCACCTGGTTGATCACAGCGCTCTTCGACCCGACCTCGATCATCGGCCGCACCTTCAGCCGGCTCGAGGAAGCGGCGATCGACCGTCGGAGCCTCGCGTGATCACCTTCGCGCTGACGCTGATCCTGCTGACCGTGGTGTTCCCGATCTCCGTCTTCTACGCGGGCGCCTGGCTGATCGGCGCGGCGTACGACGAGACCTCGGTGCTGCGTCGCCTGACCGTACGCCTCGGCGTCACGGCGGAGTAGGCGCGGTCGGCGCCTACGGGGTCTTCGCCGCCCAGCTCCGATAGGCCTCGACGGCCGTCGGCAGCGTGGCGAACACGTGCTCGGCGCCGATGGCGTCGATCAGTCCGGCCTTCTGCAGGTCCTCCCGCACCTCGAACTTCACCCGCGCCAGGGCCAGGGTGATGCCCCGGTCTTCCAGCTCGGCCCGGAGCTCCTCCAGGATGTCGGCCGCAGTGAAGTCGATCTCGGTGTTGGCCTCGGCGTTCAGCACGAACCAGCGCACGGGCGCAGCCGCCTCGTCGATCGACAACAGGGCCCGGGTCCGGAAGTTGTCCGCGTCGGCGAAGAACAGCGGGGCGTCGTAGCGGTAGACCAGCAGACCGGAGATCTGGGTGGCGTCGGGATAGTCCTCGACATCGTGCATGCCGGCCACGCCCGGAGCGAAGCCCAGCACGGCGTCATGGGGTCGGACGATCCGGCGCAGCAGGTTGAGCACCGAGAGCCCGATGGCGATGGCGATGCCGTACAGGACGTCGACGGCGAGCACGGCGACGGTGGTGGCGAAGGCCAGCACCAGCTCGCTGATGCGGAAGTGGGCGAGACGGCGGAAGCCCGCGATGTCGACCAGGCGGGTCGCGGCATACACGACGACGCCGCCGAGGGCGGCCAACGGGAAGGTCTCCAAAGCCGGTCCGAGGAAAAGCAGTGTCGCGATCACGATCAGCAGCGCCGTCAGCGCGGCCACCTGGCTTCGCCCGCCGCTGGAGACGATCACCGCCGTACGGCTGCCGCTGCTGCTGACCGGGAAGCCCTGCAGGAGACCGGCCGACACGTTGGCCGCGCCGAGGGCGAGCAGCTCCTGGTTGGCCCGGACCGGGGGATCGTCCCGAGACGCGAATGCCCGGGCGGTCAGTACGTTGTCGGTGAAGCCGACCGCCGCGATGCCGGTGGCCGCCAGAGCCACCTGAACAAGGTCCAGCGCGGCGAGGTCGGGCACCTTGGGCACCGGCAGACCGCGCGGCACCTCACCCACCACGGCCAGCCCGAACCGGTCGGCCCCGATGATCGCCACCACGACGGCCGCGGCCACCATGATGATCAGCACCCACGGCCAGCGCGGGCGGATCGCTCGGCCGGTGAGCAGCAAGATCACCACGACGCTGCTCAGGATCAGCGTGGGGTAGTGGATCAGCCAGAGGTGGGTGGCGACGTACGCGATCTCGGCGAAGGTGCTGCCGGCCGGCACCTTCATCCCGGTGATCTTGCCCAGCTGACTGACGATCATGAGCACGGCGATACCGGCCATGTAGCCGGTGAGCACGGGTTTGGAGAGCAGGTCGGCCACGTAGCCCAGGCGGGCCAACCAGCCGATCACGCAGATGATGCCGACCGCGACGGCCAGGGCGGCCGCTGCGGTGGCGGCCAGGGCGGTGTTGCCCGCAGTCACCGTGGCGATGGCGACCGCGGTCATCAAGGCGGTCGTCGACTCCGGGCCGACGGACAGACTCCGCGACGAGCCGAACAGCGCGTAGAGCAGCAGCGGCCCGACCGCTGCCCACAGTCCCTGGACCGCCGACAACCCGGCCAGCTCCGCGTACGCCATCACCTGCGGGACGAGATACGCGGCGACCGCCAGCCCGGCGATCAGGTCGCCACGCAACCACGGACGTTCGTAGTGCTGGATCTGCCAGGCGCCGGGGAGGAACGTGGCCCACCGCGGGGTCGGGCCCGACGCAACAGTGGCCATGCCGGGAGATTAGTCCAGGGCGACGACGCTCACCGCAGGTAGCCGAGCAGATCGCCGAGAGTGCCGTATCCGCGCAGGCACGAGGGGGTGGTCGGCGCCGTTGCGCAGGTCGTGCTCACCTGGGCCAGCATGGCGCGATCCAGTCCGGTCATGCTGGCCTGCGACAGAACCCAGCCCAGGGGCGCGGTGACCTCCGGCTGGGCCGTCCGGTCGACGACGATCACCCGCCGAGGGAAGGCGTCAGCGGTCGCGTCGCAGTCGATCGGGCCACCGTTCGACGGGGGACAGATCGAGCGGGTGCGGACGGTCGTCGAGACCCGTTGCAACAGAGCATCGGTGCGGGTCAGCGTCGCCGAGCCCTGCAGGTAGCCGACCGCGGGAAGCAGCAGCTCACTCTGCAGCGCCGGCGGTGGGGTCAGCCGCCCTGTCGTGGCCTGCTGGTTGGTCAGGAACACCACGAACGGGATGATCAGTGGCTCGGTCGTGCGCCCGGCGACCACGTCGTCGTTGTGGGTCCGGACCTGGGCGAGCCACTGGGCGGACAGGTCGGTGATGGTGGCCAGACCGGTGTTCTCGATGTAGCCGCCGTCGATCAGCTGAGTACGCGGCCAGAAGCTCGATCCGTCGTCGCTCCGGGTGTCGCAACCGCCGACCACGCCTCCCGGGGTGACGAACGGGAACCGCGCCGTCAGCAGAGCAGCGGTGGAGGCGGTCACCGACCGCAGGCAGTCCGGACCGGTGTCGCCGACCGGACCGTACGCGGCGAAGAGGTCGATGGTTCGCGCACCGGGACCGACCCGGCGGTCGCACCGCTGTTCGCCGGTGGTCCCGGCCGCGGGCGGCGTCGGCTGCTCGAGGTCGACCTGGCTGACCCAGGTCCGGCACTGACTCGCGACGCTGCTCGAGTTGAGGACCAGCGGTCCGGTCGCCGGCGAGAGCGTGGCCGGGTCGGCGAGGAAGTCCGACGTCCCCCACGGGCGGCCGGCAGAAGCACCGTTCCAGCCCAGCTCGATCAGCCGCGCCCGGTCCGCCCAGGACCCCGCGGGTGCCACCCCGTTGGTGCCGAGCGGCACCCCGGTCGCGGCGTACGCGGGGTCGCGGAGGAAGGTGCCGATCACCGCCTGACCCAAGGTCTCCGGCTCGGCCATGGCCCTGACCGCGTCCACCGCCTGTGCTGTGCCCGGGTCGCTCGGCGTACCGGAGAAGCGGGCCACCGTCAGCCCGACCGACCCACCGCTGGCGCCACCGGAGAACAGGGTCGAGTGAGCCCCACAGCCGTCGGTCTCGCGGTCTATCGCGGCCAGGCCTTTGACCGTCCAGTACGCCGCACGGATGCCGCCGCCCTCGGCGGCGACCATGATCATGGGCCGGACCCGCTGCCCGTTCACCTCGACCTCGCACGCGCCCGACTGGTTGAACCAGGTCTGGACCAAGCCGGTCACGGCCACCCGCCGGGGCGGGTCGGTGGGGGAATCGATCACCCGGTGGATGGTGCTGCCGCCCACCGTCAGACCGGCGAGCACGATGGCGATCACCAACACACTGACCAGGGGCGTGCGGCGGAACCCCAGGATCCGGAACACCTCGGCCGTGGGGCGCTCCTGGATCAGCAGACCCGCCGTGGCCGGGATGCCGATCAACAGGGTCAGCGAGACGATGGCCACCGCCGAGACCCCGAGGTGGCCGAACACCCCGGGCAGTACCGCGATCAGCAGGAACAGCGCCAGCACCACGCCGAGCAGCACCCAGCGACCGAACAGCCTGGCCGGGGCCCGGCTGCCGACGGAGGCCAGCGGATCGCGCAACATCGTGGCGGCACCGGCAGCCAGCGCCCAGCTGATCACCCACGGCAGAACGATCCCGGCGACGCCCAGGACCAGAAAGAAGATCGCCGAGCCGAGAGCCACGCCCGTGATCGCGGGGCCGAGAGCCACCACCGACAGGTACGAGCGGATGAGTCCGAT
>DATDBH010000051.1:0-29681 GCA_036524985.1 Microlunatus sp.
GCCACGAGGCGATTCGGAGCTCGCCGTCATCGTCCCTCACCATCGGCCTGGTCAGCCTGTCCTCCAGCGTGGTGGACCGGAACGCGAAGCGGTCCTTGTCGGAGATCCACTCCTCGTTGACATCGGGGTCGTTGCCCGACAGGCGACGCACCACCTTTCCGCGACGATGGTCGACGCGGATGGCGGAGCCGCACGCGTCGTGCTCGGACACCGAGGGCGTCGAGATCAGGTCGAACGGGCGCGACCGGAACCGGTAGGCCGCCGAGGTCAGCGCACCCACCGGGCAGATCTGCACGGTGTTGCCAGAGAAGTACGACTCGAAGGGTTCCTTCTCGTAGATGCCGACCTGCTGCAGCGCGCCGCGCTCGATCAGCGCGATGAAGGGGTCACCGGCGACCTGCTCGGAGAACCGGGTGCAGCGGGCACAGAGCACGCAACGTTCGCGGTCGAGGAGCACGTTGGCCGAGATGTTGATCGGCTTCGGGTAGGTCCGCTTGACGTCGTGGAACCGCGACTCGGCCTGACCGTGGGACATGGCCTGGTTCTGCAACGGGCACTCGCCGCCCTTGTCGCAGATCGGGCAGTCCAGCGGGTGGTTGACCAGCAGGAACTCCATGTTCCCGTGCTGGGCCTTGTCGGCCACCGGCGAGGTGACCTGGGTCTTGACCACCATGCCCGGAGCGGCCTCGAGGGTGCAGGAAGCCTGCGGCTTGGGAATCGGGCGGCCGTTGCCGGCGTCCGGGATCTCCACCAGGCACTGGCGACAGGCGCCCACCGGCTCGAGCAGCGGGTGGTCGCAGAACCGCGGGATCTCGGTGCCGATCAGCTCGGCGGCCCGGATCACCAGGGTCCCCTTGGGCACGCTGACCTCGACGTCGTCGATGGTCAAGGTGATCAGGTCCTCACGCTTCTCGAGGTCCTGCCCGGGGGTTGCGGTGGCCGTCATGCGTCGTGCCCCCTCTCGATCTCCGAGTTGTCAGCGCGTGTGGTCGCTCTGGCGACCACTGCGGCTGACAACTCGGGCTTGCTGTGTCGGTTCCTCACGCGCTCGCTCCCTCACGGACGAAGATCGTGCTGCGCTCGTACGGGAAGAGCTCCCAGGCCGGGGTGTGCATAGCCGCCTCGAACTCGTCCCGGAAGTACTGGATGGCCGAGCTGATCGGTGAGGTCGCCCCGTCACCGAGGGCGCAGAAGGAGCGGCCGAGGATGTTCTCGCACAGATCGAGGAGCTTCTCGATGTCGCCCTCCTCGCCGCGGCCGGCCTCCATCCGCTTCAGGATCTGCACGAGCCACCAGGTGCCCTCCCGGCACGGGGTGCACTTCCCGCAGGACTCGTGCTTGTAGAACTCGGTCCAGCGCAGCACCGTCCTGACCACGGAGGTGGTCTCGTCGAAGCACTGCAGCGCCTTGGTGCCGAGCATCGACTTCACACTGGCCACGCCCTCGTAGTCCAGCGGGATGTCCAGGTGCTGGTCGGTCAGCATCGGCGTGGAGGATCCGCCAGGGGTCCAGAACTTCAGCCGGTGACCCTCCCGGATCCCGCCGGCCAGGTCCAGCAGCTGACGCAGGGTGACCCCCAGCGGTGCCTCGAACTGGCCCGGTCTGGCGACGTGGCCGGACAGTGAGTAGATCGTCATGCCCTTGGACTTCTCGGTGCCCATCGAGGCGAACCACTCCGCCCCGTTGGCCAGGATGCACGGCACCGAGGCGATCGACTCCACGTTGTTGATCACGGTCGGGCTGGCGTAGAGACCGGCGACCGCGGGGAACGGCGGACGCAGCCGCGGCTGGCCGCGTCGACCCTCCAGCGAGTCGAGCAGCGCTGTCTCCTCGCCGCAGATGTAGGCCCCGGCGCCCGCGTGCACCACGATCTCCAGGTCGTAGCCGGTGCCCAGGATGTTCTTGCCCGCATAGCCCGCGGAGTACGCCTCACGGACCGCCTGCTGCAGGCGGCGGACCACGTGCAGCACCTCGCCCCGAACGTAGATGAACGCGTACCCGGCACGGATGGCGTACGACGCGATGATCACGCCCTCGACCAGGGTGTGCGGCGACGCCATCATCAGCGGGATGTCCTTGCAGGTGCCCGGCTCGGACTCGTCGGCGTTGACCACCAGGTATTTCGGCTTCGGGTTGTCCTGCGGGATGAAGCCCCACTTCATGCCGGTCGGGAAGCCGGCGCCGCCACGACCGCGCAAACCCGAGTCCTTGACCTCGGTGACGACCTCGGCCGGGGTCATGCCCAGCGCCTTGCGCAGGCCCTGGTAGCCCCCGCGACGCTCGTAGTTGTGCAGCTTCCAGGCCCGCTCATCGCCCCAGTTGGCGGTGAGCACCGGGGTCAGCAGATCAGCCACGGTTGCCCTCCCCCTCGTGCGACGCGGTCGACCGGCCGGGCACCGGTGGCGCCGACCAGCCCCTCTCGGCCGCGATCCTCAACCCCAGCAGAGATTCCGCGCCCGACGTCGGTCCCTCATCGGCCCGGTTGTCGGAGAACCCGGCGAGCACTCTCTCGGTCTCCCGCCAGGTGGTGACCCGGGCGCCGCGGGTGGCGCTGACCTCCTGGCCCGCCCGCAACGCGTCCACCACCTCACACGCCCGACGCGGTGTGGTGTTGTCGAAGAACTCCCAGCTGACCATCATCACCGGCGCGAAGTCGCAGGCCGCGTTGCACTCCAGGTGCTCCAAGGTGATCTTGCCGTCATCGGTGGTCTCGTCGTTGCCGATGCCGAGATGATCTTGGAGTCGGGCGTAGACCTCGTCGCCGCCCATAATCGCGCAGAGCGCGGTGGTGCAGACCCCGACGTGGTACTCGCCCACCGGACGCCGCTTGTACATCGTGTAGAACGTCGCCACCCCGCTGACCTCGGCCGTGCTGATCCCCAGGATCTCCGCACACACCTCGATGCCCCGCGGCGTCACCCGACCCTCGACGCTCTGCACCAGGTGCAGCATCGGCAGCAGGGCGGACCGCGCCTGCGGGTAGCGGGCGGCGATCAGGTACAGCTCCTCGATCGTCCTCGCATCGATCGCCGTCCCGCTGACCGAGTGGTCGATGCTGGGCTCGTCGAAGTGGGTGGTGAAGTGCCCGTGCCGCGGGGACTCGCCGCTGGTGAGCTGCCCGACCAGCTCCTCGCTGCCGACATCACCACCGGCGTGACCGTTGGAGCGGCCCGGCTCACTCGGCGGATTCGGCTCGGTCAGACTCATAGCCCTCTCCCGGTTCGTTGTGCAGGGCGCCCATGCTGCTCCTGAACGGACCCCGTCGCCGTCCCGCGGCCGCGCAGGGGGGACGCGGAAGATACCGAGCTCAGCGGCGACGGACTGTCCGACGCCGCTGAGCGGAAGACGGGCATCATCGGTCCACCCCTCCCATCACCGGGTCGAGACTGGCCACGGCGACCACCACGTCGGACACCATGGCGCCCTCGCACAACGCCGGCATCGCCTGGAGGTTGACGAAGCTGGGATCGCGGAAGTGCGCGCGGAACGGGCGGGTGCCACCGTCGGACACGACATGGGCACCGATCTCGCCCCGCGGGCTCTCGATCGGGACGTACGCCTGCCCCGGCGGGACCCGGAAGCCCTCGGTGACCAGTTTGAAGTGATGGATCAGCGCCTCCATCGACTCACCCATGATGTGCTTCAGGTGCTCGTTGGAGTTACCCATCCCGTCGCTGCCGACGGACAGCTGGGACGGCCAGGCGATCTTGCCGTCGGCGACCATGATCGGGTCACCTTCCATCTTCTCCAGCCGCGCGATGCACTGCTCGACGATCTTGACGCTCTCCCACATCTCGTTGAGCCGGATCCGGAACCGCCCGTACGCGTCACTGGTGTCCCAGGTCTGGACCTCGAAGTCGTACGTCTCGTAGCCGCAGTAGGGCTGCTTCTTGCGCAGGTCCCAGTCGTAGCCGGTGGAACGCAGTGTCGGGCCGGTGATCCCGAGGGCCAGGCAGCCCGCCAGGTCAAGGTGGCCGACGCCGCCGAGGCGACCGATGAAGATCGGGTTCGCGTTGCAGAAGTCGGCGTACTCGGGCAGGTGCTTCTTCAACCAGGACACGAGATCACGCAGGTGATCGAGGGCGTTCGGCGGCAGGTCGTTGGCCACCCCACCCGGCCGGATGTAGGCGTGGTTCATCCGCAACCCGGTGATCAGCTCGAAGGCGTCCAGCACCTTCTCCCGCTCGCGGAAGCCGATGGTCATCACCGTCAGCGCGCCGATCTCCATGCCGCCGGTGGCGATGCAGACCAGGTGGGAGGAGATCCGGTTGAGCTCCAGCATCAGCACCCGGAGCACGTTCGCCTTCTCCGGGATCTGGTCCTCGATGTCCAGCAGTCGCTCGACGCCGAGGCAGTAGGTGGTCTCCTGCGAGAACGGCGACAGGTAGTCCATCCGGGTGCAGAAGGTCACGCCCTGGGTCCAGGTGCGGAACTCCATGTTCTTCTCGATGCCGGTGTGCAGGTAGCCGATGCCGCACCGGGCCTCGGTGACCGACTCACCCTCCATCTCCAGGATCAGGCGCAGCACGCCGTGCGTGGACGGGTGCTGCGGACCCATGTTGACCACGATCCGCTCGTCGCCCCGCTCGGCCTGCTCCGCGACGAGGGCGTCCCAGTCCTGGCCGGTGACGGTGTAGACCTGACCCTCGGCGTCTTCGGTGAAGGCCCCGTACGGGTCCGTGGTCGTCCTCATGAGTGGAACCTCTCGGGAGTGCGAATCCGTTCCGGGCCGAGGTTCTCGCTCGGGTTCGTGCCTCCTGCACCGGTGGCAACCCGAGCAGGGAGCAGGATCCCGAGCGAGAAGCTGGGATCGGCCCCGGGCTGGGGGGATCGTCCGACAGCACTCACGAGTAGTTCCTCCGCTCGTCCGGGGGCGGAATGGTGGCGCCCTTGTACTCGACCGGGATGCCGCCGAGGGGGTAGTCCTTGCGCTGCGGGTGACCGGGCCAGTCGTCGGGCATCAGGATCCGGGTCAGCGCCGGATGCCCGTCGAAGATGATCCCGAAGAAGTCCCAGGTCTCCCGCTCGTGCCAGTCGGCGGTCGGATAGGTCGGCACCACCGACGGGATGTGCCGATCGTCGTCGGGGCAGGAGACCTCGAGCCGGATCCGACGGTTGTGGGTCATCGACTGCAGGTGGTAGACCGCGTGCAGCTCCGCACCCTTGTCGGCCGGGTAGTGCACCCCGGACACGCTGCTGCAGAGCTCGAACCGCAGGTGGGCGTCGTCGCGCAGCTGCCGCGCCAGGGTCGCCAGGTGCTCCCGGGCCACGTGGAACGTGATCTCGCCGCGGTGGACGACCACCTTCTCGATCACGTCGGAGTAGCTACCGACGACCTCACCGATGCGGTCGTTGACCTGATCCCACCAGCCCCCGTACGGGGGCAGCGAGGCGGCCGGGAACTCGATCGTCCGGGTCAGCCCGCCGTAGCCGGAGGTGTCGCCGGTGCCGTGCACCCCGAACATGCCCTGCCGCGTCTCGATCACCTCGGCGCTGGAGCCCGAGCGCTCGACGGCACCCTCGGCGGTCGACTCCTCGGCCTCGGACTCGTCGCTGGCCACGTCCGCCGGAGCCCCGGTGGCCGACTCCGACTTCGTCCCCGCATCGGGGGCGGACTCGCCCTCGGGCACTGCCCCCGTGATCGGCGCCTTGGCGTCCGACTCGGTGTGCGGCCCGGTCGGTTCGGTCGGCTTGTCGCTCGTGGGCGTCACCGCAGCAGACCCTTCAGCTCGTGAGCGGCCGGCGCCTCCAGCTGGCGCGCCTCGGCGGCCTCGTCGGCGGCGACCGCGTTCAGGCCGACCGGCAGGTGCGCGACCTTGTCCCGCAGCTTGAACATCGCGTCGATCAGCATGTCCGGGCGGGGCGGGCAGCCGGGCAGGTACATGTCCACCGGCACCACGTGGTCGACGCCCTGGACGATCGCGTAGTTGTTGAACATGCCGCCGGTGCTGGCGCAGACACCCATGGCGAGCACGAACTTCGGGTTGGGCATCTGGTCGTAGATCTGGCGCAGCACGGGAGCCATCTTCTGGCTGACCCGACCGGCGACGATCATCAGGTCGGCCTGGCGCGGGGAAGCCCGGAAGACCTCCTGGCCCCACCGACCGGAGTCGTAGCGCGGCGCGCCGTAGGTCATCATCTCGATCGCGCAGCAGGCGAGCCCGAACGTCGCCGGCCAGAACGAGGCGCTCCGCATGTAGCCGAACAGGCCCTCCATCGTCGTCAACAGCACGCCGGTGGGGAGCTTCTCCTCAACACCCATGGTGATCTTCTTCCCGAGCGTAGGTCTGCAGGTCAGTTGTCACGAGGATCAGTCCCACTCGAGTCCGCCGCGCCGCAGCACGTAGAGATAGGCCACGAACACGGTGACCACGAACAGCACCATCTCCACCAGGGCGAACGTCCCCATCTGGTCGAACGAGACCGCCCACGGGTAGAGGAACACGATCTCGATGTCGAAGATGATGAAGAGCATCGCGGTGATGTAGTACTTCACCGGGAACCGTCCACCGCCCAGCGGCTGCGGGGTCGGCTGGATGCCGCACTCGTACGAGTCGTACTTGGCCCGGTTGTAGCGGCCCGGGCCGACGAGCATGGAGGTGATGATGGTCAGGCCGACGAACGCCGACGCGAGCGCCAGCATGATCACGATGCCCAGGTAGGGGCTCACCACACCACTCCTTGCCTGCTCATCCGACCGTCGTTGCTGATGCTGCTGTGCTTCATGCTGCTGTGCTTCACGCCGCTGTGCTTCATGCTGCGGGGGCGATCCGGCAGAGCGCGTTGATGATCTTGTCCATGGCGTCCCCGTCCCGGCTGTCGTGCAGGTTGGCCAACAGCTTCAGGGTGAAGCGCATCAAGGTCTTGCGGGGCAGCCCGTACTTCGTGCAGATCGACATCACCTTGGGATTGCCGATCAGCTTCACGAACACGTTGCCGAGGGTGTAGTACCCCCCGAGCTCCGCCTTCAGCTGGGCCGGATAGCCCTGCAGCGCCCGCTCGGCGGTGCTGGTCCCGACTCCGCGGTAGTGTGCCTCGGCGATGGCGTCGGCGGCCAGCTCGGCCGACTCCATTGCGTACGCGATGCCCTCGCCGTTGAACGGGTTGACCATGCCACCCGCGTCGCCGACCAGCAGCAGGCCCCTGGTGTAGTGCGGCGTGCGGTTGAAGCCCATCGGCAGCGCCGCACCGGACACCTTGGTGGTCATGTTCTCGTCCCGGAAACCCCACTCCTCCGGGGTGTTGTCCAGCCACCGCTTGAGCAGGTCCTTGTAGTCGGTCTTCCCGAACGCCGACGAGGTGTTGAGCACCCCGAGACCGATGTTGCAGGTGCCGTCACCCATGCCGAAGATCCAGCCGTAGCCGGGCAGCAGATCGCTCTCCCCGGGGGTGCCGGACCACAGCTCCAGCCAGGACTCCAGGTGGTCGTCGAGGTGCCGGGGGCTGCGGTAGTAGGTGCGCACCGCCACGCCCATCGGCCGGTCGTCGCGCTTGGCCAGACCCATGCCCAGGCTCAGCCGGGTCGAGTTGCCGTCGGCGGCCACCACCAGCGGTGCCCGGAACTCCTCGCCGCCCTTCGTGGTGACGCCGAGGATCCGCCCGGTCCGCTCATCCACGATGGGTGCGGAGACGTTGCACAGCTCGTACAGCTTCGCGCCGGCAGCCACCGCGTTCCGGGCCAGCAGGTCGTCGAAGTCGGAGCGGGGTCGGACCAGACCGTAGGACGGGAAGTCCGCCAGCTCGGGCCAGGGCAGCTCGAACGGCGTGGTCGACCCCCCGTAGATCCGCAACCCCTTGTTGTGCAGCCAGCCCGCCTGCTCGGAGGTGTCGATGCCGAGGCGGATCAGCTGCCGGGTCGCCCGCGGGGTGAGGCCGTCACCGCACACCTTCTCCCGCGGGAACTGCGACTTCTCCAGCAGCGCCACGTCCAGCCCACGACGCGCCAGATGCGTCGCGGTGGCCGAACCGGCGGGTCCGGCGCCCACGACGAGGACGTCGGCCTCGACAGACATCGTCCCTCCCGGGCGTCAACGTGATCGGAGTGGGTGAGCGCTCGTGAAAACGTTCACGAACTCTGCGAACCTACCCTACGACTCGGAGGCCGGAAACTCGCGCGGGGGCGGGCTCGAGGGCCGTGGATTTCCCTTATCAGACACGGAATGCGCGGGGAATTACGCGCGGTCGAGGTTGCGAAATTGCCGCAGCTGCTCGGTGGTGTCGATGTCGGCCGACAGGTCGTCGGGCAGGGTGAGCTGCCCGTGCACCAGCGCGGTCACGAGCCGCCGTACGGACTGGTGCTGACCGCGTCCCGGCCCGGCGTGACGGATCAGCAGCTCGGCGGCCGGGGGTCGCAGCGCGAGCTGCAGCACCTGCTCGCGACCCGATGCGTCCACCCCGACCAGGGCGTCCTGACCCCGGAGGTCGAGCTCCGCCAGCAGCATCATCGCCGCCCGACCTCCCCCGGGAGCGTCTCCGGGCAGGGTGACGATCGCCCCCGCTCCCGCGGCGAGTGCCCAGACCAGACCCGTGATCAGCCCCGCCGCCGGACCTCCACCGGGTGGCTCCTCCCGCAGGAAGGTGGCGGCGCGGTCCAGCGGCCTCGGCGGACCGACCACCGCGATGGCGGCGCTGTCCGGGAGCCCGTCCAGCGCGTTGTCCAGCAACGGACGACCGCGCACGTCGGCGGCCAGCTTGTCCCCACCGAACCGGCGGGACGTGCCGCCGGCGAGGACGACCGCCACCAGGTGGTCGGCTGGGGGCACCATCCCTCAGCCGAGGGCGTCGCGCATCGGCACGAGCTTGGCGTTCGACTCGGTCAGCTCGGCCTGCGGGTCGGAGCCGGCGACCACACCGCAGCCGGCGTACAGGCGGATCTGGCGGGGGTCGGTCTCGTCGACGATGCCGCAGCGCAGCGCGATCCCCCACTCGCCGTCGCCCTGGGCGTCGATCCAGCCGACCGGTCCGGCGTAGCGCTCCCGGTCCAGGTGCTCCAGCTCGGCGAGCGTCTCGCGCGCCTTGCGGGTGGGGGTGCCGCAGACGGCGGCGCTCGGGTGCAGGGCGGCCGCCAAGCCCAGCGAGGTGCGCTCGGGGCCGGCCACGGCCGTCACGTCGGTGGCCAGGTGCAGGACGTTGGGCAGCTCGAGCACGTAGGGGGCGTCGGGCACGTTCATCCCGGAGCAGTACGGCGCCAGCGCGTTCGCCACCGAGGCGACCGCGTACTCGTGCTCCTCCAGGTCCTTGCTGGAGCGGGCCAGCGCCGCTGCCGAGGCCAGATCGCGGGTGTTGTCCCCGCTGCGCTGGATCGTGCCGGCCAGCACCCTCGAGGTGACCAGGCCGTTCTCGCGGCGCAGCAACATCTCCGGGGTGGCGCCCACCAGGCCGTCGACCAGATAGCTCCAGCAGCGCTCGTACCGTTCCGCCAGCCGCGCCAGGATCCAGCGCGGGTCGATCGGCTCACTGGCCCGGGCCAGCAGATCCCGCGCCAGCACCACCTTCTCCAGCTCACCGGCGGTGATCCGGCGGACCGCCTCGGCCACCGCCGCCTCCCACTGCGGCCCGGTCAAACCGCCGTCGGCGTACGAGACGTTGCGCGGAGCCACCGGCGGGGTGACCGGCGGCAGGGAATCGTCGTGCACGAACGAGGTGCCGATCTGGGTCAGCCAGGCGCGCCCGTTGCGCCGTCCGAGGACCGCCCGCGGCACCACCAGGGTCGACTGGGCGGCGGTGGTGGCCGGGTCGAACACGAAGCTGCCGAAGGCCATGAAGCCGGCGCCGGGGGTGTGTTCGAGATCACTGACCGACACCACCTGCGAGACCAGTCCGGTCCACCACTCCTCGGCCTCGGCCACGGAAGCGGGCTTGCTGCGCACCACCTCGCCCCAGCCGACCATGCCCTCACCCCGCCGGACCCAGGCGTACGCGTCCCCGTCCGGCAGCAGCGTGGCGAGCGGCCCGGGATCATCGATCTCGACCGTCCGGGCGTAGAGCCTGGGCGGGTACGGGCCGGCGCTGCTCACCCTCGCAGCGTATCCCCGCCTCCGACACCCGCCGGACACCCGACCGCCAGCCGCGCAACCACCCGAAACCAACTTCGCTTGGGTTCGAACCCGAGCGAAGTTGAGCGGGGGGCACCAGGATCGAACTTCGCTCGGGTTTGAACCCAAGCGAAGTCGGGCGAAGGCAATCCCTGTCGCACCCGGCTCCGAACGATGGTCATGGGGACGCCACGGAAGCCGACGCGAGCACTTGCCGGGGTGCTGGCCGCGGTGGCGGCGCTCGGGGTCGGCCACGCGGTGGCGGCGGCGATGTCGCGACCGGCGGCCTCGCCGCTGATCGCCGTCGGCTCCGTGGCGGTGGATGCGGCACCGACGCCGGTCAAGGAGGTCGCGGTGCGGCTGCTGGGAACCTGGGACAAACCGGTTCTCATCGGCGGGATCGCGGTCGTGCTGCTGGTCGCGGCCGCTGGGATCGGCCTGCTGGCCTGGCAGCGTCCTCGCCCGGCGTTGGTGGCGATCGGTGCTCTGGGCCTCGTCGGGATGGCTGCTGCGCTCGTCCGCAGCGGACTCTCCGCCGGCGGGGTCTGGAGCGCCGTGCCATCGGTCGTGGCCGGCGCGGTCGGGATGGCCTCGTTGACGCTGATCACCCGTGCCTCGCGGCCCCGAGACCGGGCCCCGGACCTGGCCCCGGCCCTGACGAATCCCACCATCGACGACGGCTCGCGCCGACGGTTCCTCGCCACCCTGGCCGGGGTAGGCCTCCTGGCCGCCGTCGGCGCCGGGGTGGGTGACGCCGTCAACCGCACCCGCCTGGCGGCCCGCGAGCTGATCCGGCTGCCCCGACCGCGCTCGGCGGCGGCGCCGATCCCGGACGGCGTGCAGGTGGCCGGCGTGCAGACCTTCACCACCCCCAGCGACGCGTTCTACCGGGTGGACATCTCCCTGGTCACGCCGCGGGTCGACGTCGGCAGCTGGACGCTGACCATCGACGGCGGGGTCGAGCGCCCGCTCGCGCTCACCTACGACCAGCTGCTCGCGCTGCCCCTGATCGAACGGGACATCACTGTGGCCTGTGTCTCCAACGAGGTCGGCGGGGCGTACGTCAGCTCCGCGCGCTGGCTCGGGGTGCCGTTCAGCGAGATCCTGGCCCGGGTCGGGGTCCGCCCCGGCGTGGACCAGGTCTTCAGCTACTCCTCCGACAGCGGCTACACGTGCTCGACCCCGTACGCCGCCGTCAGCGACGGTCGCGACGCGATGATCGCGGTCGGCATGAACGGGATGCCGCTGCCCGACGCCCACGGGTTCCCGGCGCGGATGGTCGTGCCCGGTCTGTTCGGCTTCGTGTCGGCCACCAAGTGGCTGGAGCGGATCGAGTTCACCAGCTACGCGGAGCGGACGGCGTACTGGACCGAGCGCGAGTGGGCCACCGACGCTCCGGTGCTGACTCAGAGCAAGATCGAGGTGCCCGCCTCGCTGGGCACGCTGCGACCCGACAGGCTGATCGCCGGCACCGCCTGGGCCCAGCGCCGCGGCATCGAGAAGGTCGAGATCCGCATCGACGACGGCGCCTGGGACGAGGTGACCCTGGCCGCCACCGCCGGCATCGACACCTGGCGCCAGTGGTCCTACCGCTACGAGGGTGGGGCCGGGCGGCACACCGCCCAGGTCCGCGCCACCGACGGGACCGGCACGGTGCAACCGAAGGAGCGGACGAAGGTCTTCCCCAGCGGTGCCCGCGGGTGGCACCAGATCCAGTTCAGCGTGGACTGAACCGACCCCCGAGGGGATCAGCGCTTCTTCTGCTGCTCCGCCGCCGCCGCGTGCGCCCGCTGCTTCCTGGCCCGGTCCAGCTCACGCTGCTGCTCGGCCTGCCGGGCGCGCAGTGACTCCGCGTCCATCGAGTTGAGCAGGATCAGCGCGGCGATCGCGCAGATGGCCAGGGACCACAGCGGCGAGAAGCCGAGCAACATCGGCGCGGTGGCGATCAGGCAGACGTCGAAGCCGCGGAACACGTTGGACATCAGTCCGGGGGGGAAGGCTCCCGACGGCGTCGAGATCATCGGTGCGCTGAAGTCCGGACCCTTGGCCTGCACCCAGCGGATCGCGGCCAGCAGGCCGGCCGCGCCGGTGGCGATCGCCATCAGGCCGGCCTCTGCGCCGGTCCGGGTGACCGCCCCGTCACCGAAGCCGAGGTACGCCGGTGCCGTCAACCCGGCCCAGACGGCGACGAGGATGGCCGGCACGGTGATCGCGGAGATCTTCAGCTGGGCCAGCGAGAACGGGAGGCAGCGCGACAACCCACCGGTCCTGGTCAGCACCCGCAAGCCCCCGAGCAGCGGCACGCTCGCGCCGAACAGGGACAGCGCCGCCACCACGGGCGTCAACGTGCTCATCCCCAGGGCGTCGCAGGCGTACGGCACGACGAGGGTGATCGCCAGCATGAACAGCGGCTGCGGGAATCGGAGCAGCCGCTGCCACTCCCGCCAGACGAGCGCTTGACGCCCGAGCCCGCGTCCTCGTTTGGGACGCACGGATCCGACCGCGACGGCCCTGCGCTCGACCACGATGTCGCGGGCCAGCCCGAAGTCGAGGGCGAAGAAGGCGCCCGAGATGCCCCGGACCAGAGCGCCGCCGCTCACCAGCCGGGTCCGTCGGATCTGATGCAGCCGGAGCACCGCCAGGACGAGACTGACGGCGAGCAGCACACCGGCCACCGCGATCACGGCGTAGCCGATCTCGGCGTCGGTCTCCTCACCGATACCGAGACTGAACCACCCGGCCGCGATCCCGACCACCGCGACCAGGGACGCCACGCCGAGGACAGCGAACAGGTACGTCGCGATCGCGGTCAGCCGGTGCCGCTCGGCGCCCTGCTGCGCGGCAGCGCAGGAGACCGCCGACATCGCGGCCAGCGCGGTCGCTGACGACCAGACGATCACGGCCGCCGCCGACCCGCCGGTCAGGGCCGTGATCGCCCCGCCGACCAGCGCCCCGACGACCAGGGCGACCACCAGGGCCGCGACCAGGCGGGGACCGAGCAGCCGAGCGCGACGGACGGGAGTGTCGAGCAGCCAGAAGCCTTCGGCCGCCGACGCCAGCACCGGACCGAACAACCGGGAGACGGCCAGGGCCAGGGCCACCGAGAGAGCCAGCGCCGCCCAGGGCAGCACGGTCCGGGCCGACAGGCACGACTCGGAGCTGCACTCCGAGACCACCCGCTGGGCGCGGATGACCACGTTGACCAGGGCGCCGCCGATCATCAGGGCGGCGATCACGGCGATGTAGGCGTCCGAGAACGCCTCCCACAGGTTGCGGGTCGCCCGCCCCTTGCGCCAGTCCCGGATCAGGGTCTTGAGCTCGGCGGCCGGTGGCACGACGAGGTGGGCGGGCTCCTCGGGACCTTCGAAGCCGGCGTCGTGGTGGGCGGGATACTCCGGGAACGCGTCTCCGGTCGTGTCACTCGTACTCATCGCGCCTCGCCGAGCCGGACCACGCGGGTGGCGACCGATTCGACCAGCGACGGCTCGTGGCTGGCGAACACGATCGCCAGACCGCTCTTCCGCTCGGCCTGCAGGCGTCCGGACAGCCAGGCCACACCCTCGACATCGAGACGCTGCTCCGGTTCGTCCATGATCAGCAGCTTGCGGGGTCGGACGAAGGCGGTGGCCAGGGCGAGCCGACGCCGCTGCCCAGACGAGAGCGTGCCCGGCAGCTGACCCGCCTGCGGGACCAGCTGGACCTCGTCCAGCACCTCGTCGACCATCGCGTCCGGGTCGTCTTGACCGTGCGCCCGGGCCAGCAGGTCCAGATGCTCCACCACGCTCAGGTCGGGAAAGAAGTCGAGGTCGTCGATCACCGTGGCGACGTTGCGCCGGATCTCCGGCGACGTCTCCGACATGGGCGTACCGAGCACGTCGATGGTGCCGGAGTCGGGGCGGTCCGCGCCGACCAGGCAGCGCAGCAGGGTCGACTTGCCGGCGCCGTTGCGCCCGGTCAGAGCGATGGCCTCACCCGCCCGGACCTCGAGGTTGAACCCGTCGAAGATGGTCTGGGAGCCGAAGGCGCGCTTGAGCCCCGACACTTTGAGCACGGTGGTGCGTTTGGCCATGGGAGCGATTCTGCCCCCTCGGGCGCACGGAACCGGTCGCCGACCACGCCGCCGCTCGGGTCGATCTCGTTCTCCGCAGCGAAAGAAAGTCCGGCTATCTGCCATCCGGGCAGCCTCAGGCTCCGAATCCTTCTGTGAGACGACCCCACCGGGGACGTTCGATCACCGGAGGAAAAGTCATGATCACCAAGACGCGGAAGAACGCCACCCGGATCGCCGCCCTGACCGCTGCGATCCTGCTGCCGCTGAGTGCGGCCGCCTGCGGCATGGACAGCAACACCGCCGCCCCCGCCGGCGGCACCTCGTCGGCCCCGATGAGCAGCCCGTCGATGTCGGCCCCGGCCAGCCCGTCGGCCTCGGAGTCGATGTCCGGCTCCATGACCGAGCCCTTCGGCGCCGGCTGCGCGTCCGTCCCGAAGACCGGCAAGGGCTCCTTCGACGGCATGTCGCAGGACCCGGTCGCCACCGCGGCCGGCAACAACCCGGCGCTGTCCACCCTGGTCACCGCCGTGAAGGCGGCCGGCTTGGTCGACACGCTGAACACCACCCAGGACATCACCGTCTTCGCCCCCACCGACGACGCGTTCGCCGCCATGGACCCGGCCACCCTGAAGAAGGCCCTGGGCGACCCGAAGGGCCTGCTGACCGACGTGCTGACCGCTCACGTGGTGGCCGGACGGCTCTCCCCCGACCAGCTGGCCGGCGAGCACCAGACGCTGAACAAGAGCCAGCCCGTCACCGTCACCGGCTCCGGTGAGAGCTTCGAGGTGAACGGCACCGCGATGGTCGTCTGCGGCAACGTGCAGACCGCCAACGCGACCGTCTACATCATCGACAAGGTCCTGCTGCCGCAGTCCTGACGTTCGTCCGCAGCGGTCGGGCTGCGCCCGTCGACAGCTGGCGGAACGCAGCACAGGAAGCGGAGCGCGAGAGGATGACAGCGTGACCAGGTCAGTCGGGCCCGAGGGCCTAGGGGAATCCGTTGACGCGGACGTCGGGGGACGTCAGCGTCACGCGGCCCGACTGGCCGACCTCCTCGACCGCTCCGCACGCGGTCAGGAGGAGGCCTTCGCCGAGCTGTACGACCTGACGTCCAGCCGGATCTACGGCGTCGTGCTCAAGGTGCTCAGGTCGCCGGATCTGGCGGCAGAGGTCACCCAGGAGGTGTTCGTGGAGATCTGGCGGCAGTCCAGCCGGTTCTCGACCGAACGCGGCAGCGTGATGTCGTGGATGGTCACCATCGCGCACCGCCGAGCCGTCGATCGGGTGCGGTCGACGGTCAGCGAGACCCGACGGGACACGGACTGGGCCCGGCTCGACACGGAACGACCGCACGACTCGGCCTGGGACACGCTCGAGCACCGGCTGGACACCGAGCGGGTGCGCAAGGGGATGGACTCGCTGACCGCCGTCCAGCGGGAGGCGGTCAGCCTCGCCTACTTCGGGGGCTACACCCACCGTGAGGTGGCCGGGCTGCTGAAGCTGCCGCTCGGCACCGTCAAGACGCGGATCCGCGACGGTCTGATCGGACTACGAGACGCGCTCGGAGTGGAAGCATGACCACGGCGTACAGGCAAGGGGAGGTGCGAGATGTCTGACACACCGGGCTACGACCCGTACGTCCACGATCCTCACGGGGCCGTCGGCGCGTACGTCGCCGATGCGTTGGACGACGACGAGCGCACTGTCTTCGAGCAGCATCTGGAGACCTGCGAGAGCTGCCGGCGCGAGGTGGCGGAGTTCACCGAGACCGCCGCCGAGCTGACCTGGCTGTCGGAAGCCACGCCCCCACCGAGTCTGCGCACGTCCGTGCTCTGGCAGATCGCGACCGTGCGACCGCTGCCGCCCGAGCAACCAGCCGAGACGTCGGACACGTCGACCTCGCCGGCGTCGCCGGGCTGGTGGACCTCCGCCGAGCCGTCGGCTCCGAAGACGTCGCCGGCACCGGCCGCCGGTCTGCCCGCGATGGACCCCGAGGCGACCGTCGATCGTCGGCAGCTGGACGAGCTGGCGGTGCGACGGCAGCGGCGGACGCGTCGGGTGCTCACCGGACTGGTCGCCGCCGCCCTCGTCCTGGTCGTCGGCCTCGGTGGGTGGGTGTCCGTGCTCCGCAGCAACCAGCAGAACCAGCAGGTGGCGAACCTGCAGGTCAACGAGCTGCTGACCGCCCCGGACGCCAAGGTGTATGCGACCACGATGAACGGAGCACCCGTCTCGTTCGTCGTCTCCAAGGAGCGCGATCAGGCGCTCTTCCTGGGTGACGACATCCCGTCCCCGGGAGACGGCAAGGTCTATCAGCTGTGGATGATCGGATCCGAGATCACGCCGAACGCGCTGGTCGACCGTGGCGGCGACGTGACCCAGTGGATGGACGACGGCCCGCTCGAGGACGCCACACAGCTGGCGGTCACGATCGAGCCGGCCGGCGGGTCGACCGAGCCCACGCTCCCACCGGTCGCCGGAGTCGAGCTCTGAGCCGTGGCAGGCTAGCGCCCGTGATCCCGCTCCGTACGCCGAGTTGTCAGCACCGGTGGTCGCCATGACCACCACCGACGCGGACAAGTCGGGGTCCGGTGAGGGCTCGAGGGCGAGCCTGGCCAAGGGCCGCGCGGAGATTGCCGCCATGTTCGACCGGGTGGCCGAACGCTACGACCTGGCCAACGACGTGCTGTCCCTCGGCCAGGACCGCGCCTGGCGGAAGCTGGTGCTGGAAGCGGTCGATCCCGGGGTCGGCGACCGGGTGCTGGACCTGGCGGCGGGGACCGGCACCTCGAGCGAACCGTTCGCGGCGGCCGGGGCGTTCGTGGTGCCGACCGACATCTCCCTCGGCATGCTGACCGTCGGCAAGCGGCGCAGCCCCTGGCTCGCCTTCGTGGCCGGCGACGGACTCCAGCTCCCGTACGCCGACGACAGCTTCGACGCGGTGACCATCTCCTTCGGTCTCCGCAACGTCTCCGACACCGTCGCCGCCCTGACCGAGCTGCGGCGGGTCACCAAGCCCGGCGGCCGGTTGGTCGTCTGCGAGTTCTCGACCCCGACCTGGACCCCGTTCCGGGTGCTCTATCGCAACTACCTGGTGGCGGCCATCCCGCGGCTCGCCCGGATCGTCTCCTCCAACCCGGTCGCGTACGAGTACCTCGCCGAGTCGATCCTCGGTTGGCCCGACCAGGCCGGACTGGCCGCCCTGATGCAGCAGGCCGGCTGGCAGGCCGTGGCCTGGCGGAACCTGTCCACGGGCATCGTGGCTCTCCACCGCGGCACGGCGTAGCGCCGGCTGCCGCCGTTCCCGTCGTCCCCATCATCGAGTGGGAGAGGTTCGGGGTCTTCGCCGCGCTCATGACCCCGAAAGCCTCCCACTCGATCTGCGCGGAGCCCGGCTCACCGTGACCCGGCGCCCGCCGTCGTACGCGAACGTGGTGGTGACCAGCTCCCCCGCGATCGGTCCGGTCCGAGCGGGTCGCGACGCCGGCTCGGCCTGACCGGGGGCAGCGCCCGTTCGGTCGCCCATCCGCAGCACCTCGCTTCCCGGGAAGCGTACGTGCCCGCGATCACCTGGACCCCGCCGGTCGTCGTTCGGCGCGTTGCCAGGGCCGCCCCCTACACCGCGACGGTCAGGGCTCCGATCTCGTTGTCCAGCACGCGGCGCAGTCGGCGGTCGATGACGGCTTCGACCACCTCGATGCCCAGCGGCGGCTCGGCCAGCACCTCGCTCAGTGCCTCACCCGTCTCGACCCGGCGATAACCGGCTCCCGTCGAGGTGGCGAGTCGCTCCAGATCGATGTCGTGAGGCGTGCCGAAGATCCGCTCGTACGCCCCCGACTGGACCGGGTGTCCGTGCTCGAGGGTGGCGAAGATCGCCCCGCCGTTGTCGTTGGCTACCACGATCCGCAGGTCGGGGCGCTGTTCGAGCCGACCGACGATCAGCCCGGTGGTGTCGTGCAGGAACGTCTCGTCGCCGACCAGGGCATGGGTCGGCCGCTCGACCACGAGCCCGACGCCGATCGCCGTCGAGAGCGTGCCGTCGATGCCGGCCAGACCGCGGTTGGCGTACACGGTCGGCGGCCTCGCACTGACCGGCGCCAGATCCAGGTCCCGAACAGGCGAGGACGACCCGACGACGAGCGTGTCCGCCGCGCCCAGAGCCAACCACAGGCGGGCGGCGACGACCGGACCACTGAGATAGGCCAAGCCGTCCAGCACCTCCGCGAGGCGGGTCGCCATGGCCGCGTCGGCCTCGGCCCACCGGCCGCGCCAGCCGTCGCCCGCCGCTTCCAGGGAGACGGCGTCGGTCACCAGCCGCGCGTTGGTGCCCGGATCGATCCACTCCGCCGTGGACGCGACGACGACGAGCTCGACATCCTCGCGGGCCAGCAGTCGCAGCACCGGTCGGGCCAGGGTCGGGTGCCCGAACATCACCACCCGCTCGATCTCCTCCCCCAACCCCGTCCGCAGCAGCAACCGCCCAGTGGCCAGGGC
Source organism: Microlunatus sp. (assembly GCA_036524985.1). Lineage (GTDB taxonomy): Bacteria > Actinomycetota > Actinomycetes > Propionibacteriales > Propionibacteriaceae > Microlunatus. The sequence continues at coordinate 18,580 of DATDBH010000051.1, forward strand.
ATTCGCCCCACCGCGGGCGTTGCTGACCGACTCCGCGAGCAGGGGCAGATCGGCCTGTTCGGCGAACACCCGGGCGGCCGCGCCCGCCGACGGCGACAACGCCCCCGCGACCACCAGGGTCTGGGGTCCGACCGGCAGGGCCACCGGTTCGGGACGGACGACGCGAGGCGTCACCCGCAGCTCGGGCTGGATCGGCGCCGACTCCACGCCCGGAACCAGCGGCTCGCTGAACGACAGGTTGAGGTGCACGGGTCCCGGAGTTCCGCTGCGGGCGCCGGTCGCCGCCGTCAGCACGCGGCCCAGCTCGAACCGCCAGGACCGTGGCGTCGACGGGGCGTCGTCGATCTGGGTCTCGGCGCGGACGTGGCGGGCGAACAGGCCCGCCTGGTCGGTCGTCTGGTTGCCGCCGGAGTGCCGTGCCGCGCGCGGCCGGTCGGCGGTCATGGCCACCAGCGGGATGTGGCTGTGGAAGGCCTCCAGCACGGCCGGGTGCAGATTGGCGGCGGCGGTCCCCGAGGTGGTCACCACGGCGACCGGATGTTCCGAGGCCTTGGCCAACCCGAGGGCGAGGAAACCGGCCGTGCGCTCGTCGATCCGGACGTGCAGCCGGAGCAGGCCGATCTTGTCCGCCTCGAACAGCTCGTACGCCAGCGGCGCGCTCCGGGAACCCGGTGACAGCACGACCTCCTGCACCCCGGCCCCGAGCAGCTCGGTGACCACCACCTGGGCGCAGCGCGACGAGTCACCCACGGTCGTCCCTCCCCTGCGGCCGGAGCGTCCCGGCCAGCCGCCGGGTCGCTTCGAGGCGAGCCTGCCAGAACGCCGTTGTGGCAGCGTCGGCAGCGTGCGCCGCCAGCCGATCCCGGGACGGCACGGCCGCGCGCACGCGCAGCCGCCCGTCGACGGCGACCAGGGGATCCTCGACCAGGTCGTCGGCGAGCAGCCGTACGGTGTTCAGCCCGCACGCGTACGGGAGCTCGGGCAGGGCCGCCGCCAGGGCCACCCCGGCGGCGATCCCGATCGACGTCTCCAGCGCGCTCGACACGACCACCGGCAGGCCGATCTCCGCGGCGATCTCCAGGCAGGCCCGCACCCCGCCGAGCGGCTGCACCTTCAGCACCGCGATGTCGGCGGCCCCCCGCCGGGCCACCAGGTAGGGGTCGCCGGCGCGACGGATCGACTCGTCGGCCGCGATCGGCACGTCCACCCCCGCCCGGGCCAGGGCGACCCGCAGGGCGACGAGCTCGTCGACGGTCCGGCACGGCTGTTCGGCGTACTCCAACCCGTGTCCGGCCAGCCGCCCCAGGGCTTCGGTGGCCTGCGCGACGTCCCAGGCGCCGTTCGCGTCGACCCGGATCCGGCCCCGCGGACCCAGGGCGTCGCGGACCGCGGCGACCCGGTCGAGGTCGTCGGTCAGGGCCTGGCCGGGTTCGGCGACCTTGACCTTGACGGTCCGGCAGCCGGCGTCACGCACCAGCGCCGCGGCCCGGGCCGGCCCGACCGCGGGCACGGTCGCGTTGACCTCGATCACGTCCCGGACCGGCGTCGGCCAGCCGAACTCGGCGGCCTCGTCGGCCGCCGCCAGCCAGGGCACGATCTCGGCGCCCGAGTAGTCGAGGAAGGGGCTCCACTCGGCCCACCCGAGCGGTCCCGGCCAGACCAGGCCCTGCCGGGTGGTGATGCCACGGAACCGGGTGCGCAGCGCGAGGGCGTACGTGTGCGGCACGGGTGCGAGCGTACGCGGGCGACCGCAGCCGCTCAGCCGCCGAGCACCCGGGGGAGCCGGGCGGCCTGGCGGATGAGGTGATCACGCTCGGCGAGGTTCTGCGCCTGGCGGGCGGCGTCGGCGTACAGCTGGCTGGCCACGGCCAGGTCACCGCCGCGCTCGTGCAGGTGCGCGGCGACGGCGGTGTGGCGAGGGATCGAGGGGTCGACCTCGGCGAGCGCCGCCAGTCCGGCCGGCGCTCCGTCCGCCTCGCCCACCGCGACCGCCCGGTTGAGCCGCACGATCGGTGAGTCCGTGAGCGCCAGCAGCTCGTCGTACCACTCGACGATCTGCACCCAGTCGGTCTCGCCGGCGGTCCGGGCGTCGGCGTGCAGGGCCGCGATCGCCGCCTGCGCCTGGTACGGGCCCAGCCGGTCACGCTCCAGGACGGTCTGCAGGAGGTCGACCCCCTCGGCGATCAGGTCGGTGCGCCAGCGGGTCCGATCCTGCTCCGCGAGCGGGATCAGTCTCCCCTGAGCGTCGATCCGGGCGTCGCGACGGGCGTGGTGCAGCAGCATCAGGGCCAGGAGACCGGCCACCTCCGGATCATCCCCGTCCCCGGTCCCGACCTGAACCGCCAGCTGGCGGGTCAGCCGGATCGCCTCCGCCACCAGGTCGACGTCACCGGTGTAGCCCTCGTTGAACACCAGGTAGAGCGTGGTCAGCACGGTCCCGAGATCGCCTGGTCGGTCGAAGCGGACGTCGGCGACGGTGCGCTTGGCCCGGCTGATGCGCTGCGCCATCGTCGGCTCGGGCACCAGGTAGGCCGCGGCGATCTGTCGGGTGGTGAGCCCACCGACCGCCCGCAACGTCAGGGCGACCGCGGAGGCCGGTGTCAGGGACGGGTGCGCGCACCGCAGGTAGAGCTCGAGGCTGTCGTCGACCATCTCGGACGGGCCCGGAGCGGGCTCGTCGAAGAGCCGCTCCTCCCGCCCGCGACGGGCCGAGTCGGCGCGGGCCAGATCGACGAACTTGCGCCACGCAACCGTGATCAGCCAGCCCTTGGGATCACGCGGCGGCGCAGCGGGCCAGGTCTGCACGGCGGACAGGAGCGCCTCCTGGACGGCGTCCTCGGCCGTCGCGAAGTCGGCTCCGCGACGGACGAGGACGCTCAGCACCGCGGGGGTGAGATCCCGCAGCAGCGTCTCACTGGGGAGATCGCTCACTCGTTGACCGTGGGCGCCTCGGTGAGGAACGGCCGGACCTCGAGCCACTCGTAGATCGGCTCGCCGTTCCTGCCCGGGGCGGCGGAGAGCTCGCCGGCCAGCTCGATCGCCCGCTCGTAGGTGTCGACGTCGATGGCCATCCACCCGGCGATCAGGTCCTTGGTCTCGGCGAACGGCCCGTCGGTGACCGGCGGCCGAGCGGCGCCGTCGTACCGGACGAAGGTCCCCTCCGGTGACAGCGCCTGACCGTCGACGAACTCCCCGGCCTGCTCCAGCCTCGCGGCGAAGTCGTTCATGTAGGTCAGGTGGGCGTCGATCTCCTCCGGCGTCCACGTCTCCATCGGCGGGATGTCCACGACGTTCTCGGGACCGGCGTTGCGGCGGTAGTGCTTCAGCAACAGGTACTTGGCCATGTCGTTCTCCTTCGGATGGTGCGGCCCATTGTGGCCCGCTCGACTCTGGGACGGAGCCGGTCCGTGGTTCTCGACATCGGCCCGCCGGCTTGTCGTGGACAGTGCCGATCCGGGGCCGTACGGCGGACGAGAAGTGGTGGCGACGGCACGTTCCGGACGGCGAAGGAAGTTGCCCTCGAGAGGTAGTCAGGACGACCGGGCGGGAGGACCATGAGTATCACGACACAAGGAGGCGTCATGGCGATCAAGCGGCCGCTGTCGATGAGGAAAGCCGTCGCGATCGGGTGTGCCACGATCACGTTGGCCGTCGCTGGCGGTCTGGCGATCGGGCACTCCGCAGCAGCCGGCGATGCGCAGTTCCAAGCGGAGCTGCGCGACGCTCGCGGACGGTCGGTCGGCACGGTGAACTTCCGCATCACCCGACACGACATGCGGGTCGACGCTCGCTTGAAGCCCAACAGCTATGTGGCAGCCGGTCAGTTCCACGGGTTCCATGTCCACGCCAACAACGACCCCGCGAACGGCGTGGGGTGCGTGGCCGACCCATCCGGCGTGGCGTCGTCCTGGTTCGTCTCCGCCGACGGGCACCTGTCCGCCAGTGGTCAGACCCACGGCAATCACAACGGTGATCTGCCGAGTCCACTGGTGCTGAGCGACGGTACCGCGCGGATCTCGTTCACCACGGACCGGATCGATCCTGCCGCCCTCCGCGGCACGGCGGTGATCCTGCACGCGAAGCCGGACAACTTCGGCAACGTCCCGGTCGGCGGCGAGCCCAATCAGTATCAGCCGAACAGCTCCGCCGCCTCGGACCTCACCGCCCGGACCGGCAACGCCAGCGACCGCGTCGCCTGCGGACTGGTTCGCCGGTCGCGCTGACCCCCCGCCGATCGACCAGCGCAGCCGCAGCGGTCCGCATCTGGAAGGATGCGCTCCGTGACTGTCCAGGGGCTGGGTGCCGTGCTCACGGCAATCGTGACGCCGTTCGACGACGAGCTGAACGTGGACGAGGACGCGTTCGTCGCCCTGATGCACCATCTCGCCGCCCACGGTTCGGACGGCTTCGTGGTCTGCGGCACCACCGGCGAGGCCTCGACCCTGACCGACGAGGAGCACCTGCGTGTCATCGAGCTCGCCGTCCAGGAGCGCCCGAGCGGCAGCACCATCGTCGCCGGGACCGGTTCCAACAACACCCGGCATGCGGTGCACCTGACCGAACGGGCGACCGAGCTCGGTGCCGATGCGGTGCTGAGTGTCACTCCCTATTACAACCGGCCCAACCGGCGCGGGATCCTGGCGCACTTCGGCGAGGTGGCGCGAGCCACCGACAAGCCGGTCGTGCTCTACAACGTCCCGTCGCGCGTGGTCGTCGACCTGCCCAACGACCTGCTGGCCGAGCTGGCCCAGCTCGACCACGTCGAGTACATCAAGCAGGCGAACAACGCGAACCTGGCCCTCGTCGACGGACTCGGTCTGTACGCGGGCAACGACGACGCGTTCCTCGCCACCCTCGAACTCGGCGGGTGCGGCGGGATCCTCGTCGCGAGCCACCTCGTCGGGGAGCAGATGCGGCGGATGGTCGACGAGCCCGAGCACCGGGCCGAGATCGACGCCTCGCTGCGGGACGTGTACGCCGCGATGGGGATCACCACGAATCCCATCCCGGTGAAGGCCGCTCTGGCGCTGGCCGGTCACCGGGTCGGCGGCTTGCGCCTGCCCCTGGTCGAGGCCTGCGACGAGGAACGGGCGCAGCTTCGCGAGGTGCTCGACCGGCACGGGCTGCTCGTCGCCGGCTGACGTCGACTGCCGCCGGTGACGTTTGGCTGACGTCCGGCTGACGTCGCGTGACGCCGGGTGAGCGGAGCAGACTGCCCGGCGATCAGGCCCGCAGGACCTTCACCATCGCCTTCCCCTTGGCCAGCTCATCCACCAGCTTGTCCAGGTAGCGGATCTTCTGCATCAGGGGGTCCTCGATGGTCTCCACCCGGATCCCGCACACCACCCCGGTGATCAGCGCGGCGTTCGGGTTCAGCCGGGCGTCGGCGAAGAAGTCCTCGAAGGTCGTGCCGGCGTCGAGATGATGACGCAGCTGGGCCTCGTCGAAGCCGGTGAGCCAGCCGATGACCTCGTCGAGCTCCTCCTTCGTCCGCCCCTTCCTCTCCACCTTGGTCACGTTGTGGGGATAGACCGAAGCGACGCTGACGGTGAAGATCCGGCTCACGCTGTCAGCGTAGGGGACGTCGGCAGCTCTCCTCAGTCGTCGAACACGTTCCAGCAGATGGCGCTCCGGCGTCGTTGATCATCGAGCACGAGGGCACGGATGGCATCCGGCAGCTGCTCCCGCTGCCAGTCCCGTTCCGCGAGTCGGGCCTGCACAGCGTCGGCGACCGACACGCTCGCGGCCGCCGCCCGGATGGCGTACGCCGCCGCGCCCAGCTCGTGCGCGGCGACGTGCGCCACCGCCACCGCCTGTCCCGCCGACAGGGCGGCGTACTTCGCGGGGTCGGACCTCCCCTTGGCTGCGGCGTTCGCCTGGAAGGCCGCTTGGTGGGCGTCCCGCATGCTGGCCTCGCCGCGGATCCAGGCGTGACCGATCTCGATGGCGTCACGGGGACGACGGTCCGCGACATGCTCGTCGAACAGGGGCAGCACGTGCTCAGAGCAGCCGAGGGCCCAGGCCGCCAGCAGTCGGTGGTCGTCGTCGGTGAGCGTGCCCCCGCGTCGGACGGTGATCAGCCGAGGATCGCGCTCTTTCGGGAGGATCGGCACGCTCCTTCCTACCATCCACCCGGCGCCGTCACGGGCGCGTGCCGGGGACAGCAGAGCGATCTCTTGCCACGAGCCGGTCGGTGGGTCCGATCGTGCGGTAGGCGTTCGTAGCAGGGGTGAGCGCGCGACCCTGCCCGCGAGACCGAGGAGATGGAGATACAGAGGTCACGCGCTGATGATGTATGTGGCGAGGTGCGTCCTTCGGCAGCCTTCGGTGCACACCTCCTCCCGCGACGTCCGCGACACCGACTGGTCTCAGGTCGTCGAGCGCTACGACCATGGAGACCGGACCACCGCACCGGCCGGGTGAGCGCTAGCCGCTGATCAGCGGCAACGCGGGAAAGCTGTGGCTCGCCCAGATCCGGCGGGACCGCCCTTCGGGATCCGCGACGACGGTCGGCGCGGTGTCGAAGAGCTGGACGAGACGACGATCGGTGTCGTACGCGGGCCAGCCGGGGTCGCCGCGGTGGGCGAACGCGGCCCAGGCTCGGAGCATCTGGGCAGACATGGCCTCGGCCTCGGGCGCGGGCGACTCACCGATCAGCATCGCCGGCTGGCCGCGATCGAGGTTGCCGAAGACGAGCGGCACGTCGAGGCCGTGGCAGGCGCCGAAGATCCCACCCAGGCCGGGTGCAGGCCAGGTCAGCTCGTAGCCGAAGGCGCGGCCCCCGGGCGCCGCCTGCGCCTCGGCCAGCTGCAGTGACGGCATCCGGAACAGCCAGTCGGAGTTCACCAGCTCGTACAGCTCGTCCGGGCCCGACGCCGGGAAGGCCTCTGCGTAGCGGCGGGCGCCGCCGGGTCCGGGCGCCAGGACCTCGAGGGCGGTTGTCGCCAGCTCCTCGGTCACCTCGCCGAGCAACCCACCCATGGCGGTGAACAGGCGCTGCTCGTCGCGGGTGTGGCCGGCCAGGAGGTCGACGTCTCGGGCCCGGCCGTCGGCCAGGGCCTGCCAGGGTGTGGCCGTCAGGACCTCACCATCGACGACGGGTGAGAAGGGGATCAGCCGGTGCGCGGGCCGGCCCCACCGGCTCGTCCGCCGGTCCATCGTGGCGCCGACCGTGTCGGCTGAGGTCGCCAACCGACGCGGGTCGACACCGGCCAGATCGGCCACCGACGGCCTCAGCCCCAGCTCCGCCGTGCACGCGGCCGCGATGTCCGCGGCGAGCTCGGTGGAGAAGAACGTGCCTGGCATGCTCTGCACGACCGCCCGGCGGAACAGCCCCGCCGCGCGGTCCATCGCCAGCAGCGCAGCGACCGATCCCCCGCCCGCCGACTGGCCGAAGACCGTGACCCGGTCGGGATCGCCGCCGAAGGCCCGGATGTTGTCGCGCACCCATTCGAGGGCGGCGACCTGGTCGAGCAGACCCCGGTTGGACGGAGCTCCCTCGAGCTGCGCGAAACCCTCGATGCCCACGCGGTAGTTGAAGGTCACCACCACGACGCCACCGTCTCGCGCGAGCCGGCCGCCGTCGTACTCCGGCAGACCGGACATGCCGATCACGTACGCGCCGCCCTGGATCCACACCATCACCGGCAACCCCCCGCCCGGGCCGGGCTCGGGCGACCAGACGTTGACCGTCAGCCAGTCGTCACCGGCCGCATCGTCGGGGCGGGCATCCATCCCGAAGTGACCGCCCTGCGGGGGCGGCGGACCGAACGACCGCGCCTCTCGTGTCCCGCTCCAGGCGGGCGCCGGGCGCGGCGCCGCGAACCGCAGGTCACCGACCGGCGGCTCCGCGAACGGGATGCCACGGAAGACGGCCGAACCCGTCTCCCAGCGGCCGCGCAGCCTGCCCAGGGACGTCCGGGCCTCGGGCGGCCGTCGCTCGTACGCGGCCATCACCGCACCCCCGACGCGACGGTCATGCTGGCCGAGACCGGATCGATGCTGGTCGTCGTGCCCAGGGGAACGGTTGCGGGGTTGCGGCCGTGCCCGAGTGGCAGGCCTCCGAGGACGGGGACACCGAGCCGGTCCAACCAGCCGGAGATGACGTCGGCGAGCGTCCAGCCGCCCGCTTCGGCGGTCTCGAACTCGCCGAAGGTGCCGATCGCGACGCCGACGATCCGGTCGAGGTGTCCGCCGTGGACCAGCTGCGCGAAGCAGCGGTCGATCTGCCCGAGCCCCGTGCCGTGATGGTCCTCCAGGAGGAGGATCGCGCCCTCCAGGTCGGGCAGCACCCACCCCACGGACCCACTGATGGTGCCGAAGTTCCCGCCGATCAGGGTGCCCGTGACCGGCCCTCCGGTGGAGAAGCGGGCGGTGTAGCCGGTCGGATCGCTGCGCACCACGATCGGCCCGACCTCCATCAGTGCCCGCCGGAGGGCGCCGGCGCACCCGACGTCGCAGTGGTCGTCGTTCCAGTTCAGCATCGGCCCGTGGAAGCCGACCGCCGCCCCGCCGCGCTGCAGCGCGAGGTGCAGGTAGGTGATGTCGCTGAACCCGACCAGCGGCTTGGGGTCGGCCCGCGCCGCCTCGACGTCCAGCCGATGGGCGATCCGATAGGCGCCCTTGCCGCCCCGGGTGGCGAACACGGCTCGGACGCCCGGATCGCGGAACGCCTCGTTCAGGTCCGCGAGGCGATCCGCGTCGTCGCCAGCGAGGTAGCCCACCTGATCGAGGGCGTGCCGCCCGATCTCGACCCGGAGTCCCCAGCCCTCCAACAGCTCGACCCCGCGCGCCACACCGTCCGGCGATGGCGTGCTCGCCGGCGAGACGAGGCGGACCCGGTCACCGGCGCGAAGTCGAGGAACAGTCACCCGCCGATCCTGGCGCAGCCTTCTGACAACCGGACGGCGACGCGTCCGTCCTCGTGACCACCGAGGAGCGCCCGGAGTTCCCGGAGCCGCGTACGGTGTCAGCCGTGACCGACCGGCTCGACCTCGCCGAGGGGACCGCGGAGGTGCTCGACTCGTTGCGTCGCAGCCTGGCCGGCGCAGCCGTCACCGCTCCGCTGCCGACCGACCGGGCCGAGCGCCGGCAGGCGCTGGCGATGCTCCGCCCCCAGTTTCGTGTCGAGGAGTCCGACGCCGCGGCGATCGTGGCCACGTCGGGCTCCACCGGCCGGCCCCGCGGCGTCGTGCTGTCACGCTCGGCCCTGGTCGCCTCGGCCGCGGCCACCCACCGACGCCTCGGCGGCCCCGGCACCTGGGTGCTGGCCCTGCCGGCGCACTACGTGGCCGGTCTGATGGTGCTGGTCCGTTCGTTGGTGGCCGAGCGGCCGGTGCTCGAGGTGGACCCTCGACTGGACGCGCTGCGGGCGCTCGAGCTGGGCGGGGACGGCCCGCACTACCTGTCGCTCGTGCCCACCCAGCTGACTCGGGCCCTGACCGATCCGGTCCGGACGGCGGCTGTGTGCCGGTTCGACGCTGTGCTGCTGGGCGGTGCGGCGGCGGATCCTGCCCTGTTGGAGCGGGCTGCGGACGCCGGCATCGCCGTGGTCACGACCTACGGGATGAGCGAGACCTGCGGTGGCTGTGTCTACGACGGGGTCCCGCTCGACGGCGTGACCGTGACCGCCGACGACAGCGGACGACTCGGCATCGGCGGACCGTCCGTGTTCGCCGGCTACCGGCTGGATCCGGAGGCCACCGCCGAGGCGCTGGTGGGCGGCCGCCTGCTCACCCGGGACCGGGGCCGGCTCGACGCCGACGGTCGCGTCACCGTGCTGGGTCGGATCGACGACGTGGTCATCTCCGGCGGCCTCAACGTCGATCTGGCCGCCGTCGAGCGAGCCGTCCGGGACTGGGCGGGCGGCGACGGGGTCGGTGTCGAGGCCGCCGTGGTCGGCGTACCGCACCCGGACTGGGGCACCGAGGTGGTGGCTGTGGTCGCCGAGGAGCAGAATCGAGCGCTCGTCCCGGCGGCTGCGCCGGATCCACGCTCGGTCGTCTCGATGGAAGGGCGATTTTTCGTCTCGGACCTCCGCACCGCGCTCGCCGGTCGGCTCCCCGGCTACGCACTCCCCCGCCGCGTGGTGGTCAGACCGACCCTCCCCCGCACCTCCGGTGGCAAGATCGATCGCCGACGGCTGATCGCCGACCTGATCGCAGACCCGACCGAACCGTCGCTCGACCGCCCGGAGGACCCCACGTGAGCACCGATGTGACCCGACCGCGCCGCCCGACGGTGGCGCAGTGGGCGGCCGGTGCGCGGCCGCGGACCCTGCCGGCCGCGGTGGCGCCGGTGCTGGCCGGCAGCGGCGTGGCGGCCTGGGCCGGCGGCTTCTCGGTGGTCGCGGCGCTGCTCGCCCTGCTGGTCAGCCTGGCGCTGCAGATCGGGGTCAACTACGCCAACGACTACTCCGACGGGGTGCGTGGCACCGACGCCGTACGAGTGGGTCCGCTCCGCCTGGTCGGCTCCGGGGTGGCCGAGCCCCGGTCGGTGAAGCTGGCGGCGTTCGCCTGCTTCGGGATCGCGGCGGCGGCCGGTCTGGTGCTGGTGGTGCTGACCGGGTTGTGGTGGCTGCTGCTGGTGGGCGCCGCCTGCGTGCTCGCCGCCTGGTACTACACCGGCGGCAAGCGCCCGTACGGCTATCGCGGCCTCGGCGAGGTGTTCGTCTTCGTCTTCTTCGGGTTGGTGGCGGTGTCCGGCACGGTGCTGGTTCAGGTCGGTACGGTCCCGTGGCCGACCTGGCCGGTCGCCGTCGGGATCGGCGCCCTCGCCTGCTCGATCCTGGTGGCCAACAACCTGCGCGACCTGCGCGGTGACCTCGCGGTCGGCAAGCACACCCTGGCCACGCGGCTGGGTGATCGCGGCACCCGCTGGTTCTACGTGGCGCTGGTGGGTCTCGCGGCGGTGGCGGTCCTCGTGGTCGCGGCCGCGACCACCTGGTGGGCCCTGCTCGGGCTGGCTGGGATCGCGCTCCTGGTCCCCGCCGTCCGCCGGGTCCTCGGCGGCGCCCAGGGACCGGCGCTGATCGCCGTGCTGAAGGCCAGCGGGACCGCCGAGCTCACGTACGCGCTGGGACTCGTGGTCGGGCTCCTCCTCGC
>DATDBH010000052.1:0-2617 GCA_036524985.1 Microlunatus sp.
GCCCCGCCTAGAGCGGGTCGGAGACACCGAGCGGTGGACCGAGCAGCTCGATCCCGCTGGCGAGCGCGAGGGCCGCGAGGGCCTCGGGGTCGATCGGCCCGGGTGGGAGCTTCGCGAAGTCCTCGAAGTACTGCTCCGCGCCCGCGGGTGTCGTGACGACCAACAGTCGGGCGACCGCGTCGCCGACGTTCTGGAAGGCGTGCGGCACCCCGCGTGGGCCGAAGGCCATCCCACCCTCGGACACCCGGAACGTGGCGTCACCTGCCTGGAACCGGTACTCGCCCTCGAGGACGTACCACACCTCGTCATCGTGGACGTGGCGGTGCAGGGGTGGTCCGTTCTTGGGTTTGTTGACGAGCTCGATCACCGTGAGCGATCCGTTGGTGCGCTGGGTGTTCGCCATCACGACGGCGTGGTCGCCGGTGGGTGTCACCAACCGGGGGCCGGTGCTGGACTGCGCCGCAAAAGGCGCGACAGTGGTGGACATCTCGCCTCCCTTCGGGACCCATGCTGGGCGATCTGGGGTGGCAACGCATCGGGGGAAGTACCCATCCGGCTCGGCCCGCGCGTGAGCAACTCTGCGTAGGGCCGTTCTGACAGCCGCACGACCGATCCGATGCGCGCCCCTCGTGTCAGGTCAGGATGTTGACGGCTCGCGCCACGATCATGATGGCGATCACCAGCGAGACGGACGATTGGACGAGCATCACCATCTTGGCCCAGCGCGTGATGGGCATCGTGTCGGTGGGGCTGAGGGCCGTTGAGTTGGTGAAGGCGAGGTAGAGGTAGTCCGGGTACTGCGGCCACCAGTTCGCAGGAGCCAGGTCAGGGGTGGCGTTCTCGGGGAACGCGAATGCGGGAGGCGCCGGCTCACCGAGGGCCCGGACCGCCGGTCCGCCGCGATCGAGCAACCAGTACCAGAGGCTGAACGCGATCACGTTCGTCACCCACAGAGCACCACCCGTGGCCAGCAGCACGGTGCCGTTGTCGCGGTCCGACCCGTCCAGGATGTCCCGGACGAGCTCCGTCACCCCGGCCAGGTTGTCCACGGTCATGACGATGACCAGTCCCACCGTGACTCGTTTCAGGACGGGGGAGCGCCGGTCCACCCGGCCGGGATCGCCGATGACGAGGACGACGAGCAGCAGCACCTCGACCGTGGGAAAGAGCACGCTCGGAGACAGCACATGGCGATCAGGAAGCGAGAGCTGCATCGCGACCGAGACGAGCACGGCGGCGGCCATCGGCCAACGTGTCTCTCCCTGGACACGTGGGCGTGCCTGTTCATCAGCCATGCCGGCAACGCTAGGGCCACGAGCGAGGGTCACGCACTGAGACTCGGTCCAGCAGGGGGTTGAACATTGCGCCGTGGAGGTGTGTCGTGGGGTTGCGGGCTCGCTGCGCCCGGACCTTGCACGGTCGTCCGCGTTGGCATGGCAGCGGCGCCCGTGGTCTCACACTGGCCGCGAGTGTCGTCCGCCGGCACCCCAGGGCGCTCATGGGAGCGGGCTCGGAGTACCGCATTCCAGGTCCGGTCGTCTGAGAAGTCCCACCCGAGACGGGGTGCCAAGCGGCGGGCTGGGGAACGGCTCCCCGGTGCTAGTGGCGCCCCCCAAGATCAGGGGCCCCTCTCAGGGGGTCGGCGCACCTAGCCTTGGCGGGTCGAGCCTTCTCCGGCTCGTCCGCTCTGGGCTACGCCAGAATCGGGTCATGACGACGCGGATCCCCGGCTACGTGCTCACCGACCACTTGGTGGAGGTGCCGCTCGACCATGCGGCCGAGCACGATGGCCGCACGATCCAGGTGTTCGCGCGCGAGGTGGTCGCCGTCGACCACGAGCACGACGACCTGCCGTGGCTGGTGTTCCTCCAGGGCGGGCCGGGCGGCAAGTCCCCGCGGCCAGGCATGGACGACGGATGGCTCCAGCACGCCACCAAGACGCACCGGGTGCTCCTGCTCGACCAGCGCGGCACCGGGCGGAGCACGCCGCTCACCCGGCAGACCGTGGAGGATTGGTCGGACGCCGACATCGCGGCGTACCTCAGGCTGATGCGCGCCGACAGCATCGTGCGCGACGCGGAAGTGCTGCGCGAGCGCCTCGCGGGGGGCCGGCGGTGGGAGACGCTCGCCCAGAGCTACGGCGGGTGGGTCACGATGACGTACCTCTCGCTGGCGCCCCACGGCCTCGACGCGTGCTACGTGGTCGGCGGCCTCCCCGGGCTCACCGCCACGGCCGACGACGTCTACGCGCGCACGTACCCACGGGTGGCCGGCAAGAACGCCGAGTTCTACGCCCGCTACCCCGACGACGTGGCGCTGGTACGCCGGATCGCCGACCACCTGGCGTCGCAGGAGGTCCTCCTGCCCGACGGCGACCGGCTGACGACCCAGCGGTTCCGTCGGCTCGGCAGCGGGTTCGGGATGAGCTACGGGTACGACCAGCTGCACTGGCTGCTCGAGGAGGCCTGGCACGGCGATCGGCTGTCGGACGTCTTCCTCCACGCCGCGCTGGGGCAGACCGGCCACGTCGACGGTCCGCTCTTCCCGCTCCAGGAGTACATCTACGGCCAACCCGGCTCCGGCGCGAGCGCCTGGGCGGCCGAGCGCGCCATCGCCG
>DATDBH010000053.1:0-16117 GCA_036524985.1 Microlunatus sp.
CTTGAGGTTGGAGACCTTGGAGTTGACGATCAGGATGTACGGATCGTCGAGCACGGTCTCCATGCGCTCGGTGTCGGTGACGAAGTAGGGCGAGATGTAGCCCTTGTCGAACCGCATGCCCTCGGTGAGCTCGAGCTCCAGGCCGAAGGTGTTGGACTCGTCGACGGTGATGACGCCTTCCTTGCCGACCGTGTCCATCGCCTCGGCGATGATCTCGCCGACGCTGGCGTCACCGGCGGAGATGGAGGCGGTGGCCGCGATCTGCTCCTTGGTCTCCACGTCCTTGGCGGTCGCCGCCAGCTCGGCGATCAGGGCGGCCACGGCCGCCTCGATGCCGCGCTTGAGGCTCATCGGGTTGGCGCCGGCGGTGACGTTGCGCAGACCCTCGCGCACCATCGCCTGGGCCAGCACGGTGGCGGTGGTGGTGCCGTCGCCCGCGACGTCGTCGGTCTTCTTGGCGACCTCCTTGACCAGCTCGGCGCCGATCTTCTCGTACGGGTCCTCGAGCTCGATCTCCTTGGCGATGCTGACACCGTCGTTGGTGATGGTGGGCGCACCCCACTTCTTCTCGAGCACGACGTTGCGGCCCTTCGGGCCGAGGGTGACCTTGACGGCGTCGGCGAGCTGGTTCATCCCGCGCTCGAGGCCGCGCCGCGCTTCGGTGTTGAACTGAATGAGTTTCGGCATGTTCTCCGCGAGTCCTCCCGCGTGCGGGGTTGTGGCCCCCGCGCGTTGGTGTGGATAGATGTTGGGTCTCGCCAGCGGTGCCCGCGACGGACGCCCGTACGCTTCGACACAGAGGCCTCGGCTCGGGGCTCACCGCTTGGTGAGGTGGCACTCTCTCTGCGAGAGTGCTAACGCCATGTTTAGCACTCTGGCATGGTGAGTGCAAACACTTCGCGCCGTATTCTCAGAGCGCGCACAGGGTCGGACTCGGCGCCCGAGATGCCGGGCGTCACACGGCGGTGACGTGACGCCGCTACGGTTACCCCCGTGTCCGAGAACCCCACCTCTACGACAGACGACTTCGGAGTCGACGGCCTTCCGGAGTCCAGCGCGGCCGCCGCGCCGGTGAAGCAGAAGGCCACGCACCCGTTGGCCCTGGCCCCGGTCGGCTCGCCGGCGAGCTCGGTCGACGGCTTCGTCCGTGAGTTCCTCCGCGAGCTCAACTACGGCCAGGGCGTCGCGCTGTCCACCAGCTCCGTCAACGACCAGTACCTGGCGCTGGCCCGCACGGTCCGCCACTACCTGATGGCCCGCTGGTTGGAGACGCTGCGCCGCCAGGCCGAGACCCAGGCGAAGGGTGTGGCGTACCTGTCCGCCGAGTACCTGCTCGGCCGCCAGCTCGGCAACGCCCTGCTCGCGACCGGACTGACCGAGATCGTCGAGGAGGGCCTCGGCAAGTGCGGCATCGACCTGGCCGCGCTGCGGGCCCAGGAGGTCGAGCCTGGTCTGGGCAACGGCGGGCTCGGTCGGTTGGCCGCCTGCTTCATCGACTCGCTGGCCACCATGAGCGTGCCCTGCATCGGCTACGGCATCCGCTACGAATACGGCATCTTCCGGCAGACCTTCGTCGACGGCCGCCAGGTCGAGCAGGCCGACTCCTGGCTGGCCCTCGGCGCGCCGTGGGAATTCCCGCACCCCGAGGCGGCGCAGATCGTCACCTTCGGCGGTCACACCGAGAAGTACACCGACACCGACGGCGTCGAGCGCTCCCGCTGGGTGCCGGGCTGGAAGGTCAAGGCCATCCCGTACAACTACATGGTCCCCGGCTACCAGAACGGCCGGGTGAACACGCTGCGGCTCTGGCGGGCGGTCGCCACCGACGCGTTCGACCTGCGGATCTTCAACTCCGGTGACTACGAGGAGGCCGTGCGCGCGCAGACCTTCGCGGAGAACATCTCCAAGGTGCTCTACCCCGAGGACTCCACGCCCCAGGGCAAGGAGCTGCGGCTGCAGCAGCAGTACTTCTTCGTCTCCGCCTCCATCCGCGACTTCCTCAACAGCACGCTGCCGCGCGACTTCGACCTGCACAACCTGCCGC
Source organism: Microlunatus sp. (assembly GCA_036524985.1). Taxonomy (GTDB): domain Bacteria; phylum Actinomycetota; class Actinomycetes; order Propionibacteriales; family Propionibacteriaceae; genus Microlunatus. The sequence goes on from DATDBH010000053.1 coordinate 2,045, forward strand.
AGCGGATCATCTTCCAGCTCAACGACACCCACCCCGTGATCGGTGTGCCCGAGCTGATGCGGGTGCTGATCGACGAGAAGAAGATGGAGTGGGACGAGGCCTGGGCCATCACCCAGCAGTGTTTCGCCTACACCTGTCACACCCTGCTGCCCGAGGCGCTGGAGGTCTGGTCGGTCGACCTGCTCGGTCGGCTGCTGCCGCGGCACCTGGAGATCATCTACCGGATCAACGAGGAGTTCCTCGAGCAGGTCTCCGAGCGCTTCGACGGGGACCAGCTCCGGATCAGCCGGATGTCGATCATCGCCGAGCACCCCGAGCGGGCGGTCCGGATGGCGTACCTGGCCACCGTGGCCGGCGCCAAGGTGAACGGCGTGGCCGAGCTGCACTCCCAGCTGCTGCGCGACAAGGTGCTGCCCGACTTCGACGAGTTCTTCCCCGGCAAGTTCACCAACGTGACCAACGGCGTCACCCCCCGGCGGTTCGTCCGGCTGGCCAACCCGGCACTGTCCGAGCTGATCACCGACGCGCTCGGGGTGGGCTGGCTGACCGACCTGGAGCGGTTGCGCGAGCTCGAGCCGTACGCCGAGGACGAGGAGTTCCGGGACCGCTTCCGCGAGGTGAAGGCGCACAACAAGCGCCGCCTCAACCGGGTGCTGGTGGAGCGTGACGGATTCACCGTGGATGACACCCACCTGCTCGACGTGATGGTGAAGCGGCTGCACGAGTACAAGCGGCAGACGCTCAAGGTGCTGCACATCGTCACCGAGTACGAGCGGATCATCTCCGGGGAGGTGAAGGCGGCCGACATCACACCGCGGACCTTCATCTTCGGGGCCAAGGCCGCCCCCGGCTACAAGATCGCCAAGGACATCATCCACCTGATCAACGGCGTGGGTGCCGTCGTCAACAACGACAAGCGGGTCGAGGGTCGGCTCAAGGTGCTGTTCCCGCCGAACTACAACGTGACGCTGGCGGAGAAGGTCATCCCGGCCGCGGACCTGTCCGAGCAGATCTCGCTGGCCGGCAAGGAGGCGTCGGGCACCGGCAACATGAAGTTCGCCCTGAACGGCGCGTTGACCATCGGCACCGACGACGGTGCCAACATCGAGATCCGCGAGCTGGTGGGAGACGACAACTTCTTCCTGTTCGGCCTGCTGGAGCCCGAGGTCGAGGCGCTCTACGCGAAGGGCTACGTGCCGAGCTCGTTCTACGAGTCCGATCCGAGCCTGAAGCGGGCCATCGACCTGATCGCCCAAGGCGCTTTCTCCGACGGCGACCGGGACATGTTCGCACCGGTCGTGGGCAACCTGCTCTACGAGGACCGGTTCATGGCCCTGGCCGACTACCGCGCCTACATCGACGCCCAGGACGCCGTCAGCGTGGCGTACGCCGACACGGACGGCTGGACGAAGTCGGCCATCCTCAACGTGGCCCGCTCCGGCTTCTTCTCCTCCGACCGCTCGATGCGCCACTACATCGACCGGATCTGGCACACCCCGCCGTCCTTCTGATTCGTGGCCGCGGTTGAGCCTCTCGTGGGCTGATCCGCTCGAGTTCGATCCAGTCGCTCGAGGTGCGCCTGATGCGGATGAGTGGAACTCGAGCGGATCACCGGAGCGGGCCGACCGCATAGGCAGGGAATGCATCCGGTCGTCGGTGGGTTGCGAATGGTCATGGTGCAACAGCAGGTGAGCCGGGCCGAGGTGGGTCTGCGGTCGAGTCGTGGACCGATCCTGCTGTCGATGATGCTGAGTGTCGGCCTGGTGGCGATCGACTCGACCATCCTGGCGACCGCCGTGCCCGCGATCGTCGACGACCTCGGCGGCTTCTCCCAGTTCCCCTGGCTGTTCTCCGTGTTCCTGCTGGCCCAGGCCGTCTCGGTGCCGATCTACGCCAAGTTCTCCGACCAGTACGGCCGCAAGCCGATCATGCTGATCGGGGTCGGGCTGTTCCTGCTCGGCTCGATCCTCTGTGGCATCGCCTGGAGCATGCCGGCCCTGATCGTGTTCCGCGGGCTGCAGGGTCTGGGGGCCGGAGCGATCATGCCGACCTCGATGACCATCGTCGGTGACCTCTACACGTTGGCCGAGCGCGCGACCGTCCAGGGCTACATGGCGAGCGTCTGGGCCATCTCTGCCGTGGTCGGTCCCACCCTGGGCGGGGTGTTCGTCGAGGTCCTCGACTGGCGCTGGATCTTCTTCGTGAACATCCCCCTCGCCCTGATCGCCGGCTGGACGTTGCTCCGTCGTTTCCACGAGGACGTCGATCGCGTACGGCACCGCATCGACATCGCCGGGGCGATCCTGCTCACGGTCGGCTCCTCGCTGCTGATCCTCGGTCTGCTGGAGGGTGGGGTGCTCTGGCCCTGGCGATCTCTGGCCAGCGTCGCCGTGCTCGGCAGCGCGCTGCTGCTGCTGGTCGGCTTCGCCCTGGCCGAGCGCCGCGCGAGCGAGCCGATCATCCCGGGCTGGGTGTTCCGGTCCCGGTTGCTCAACACCACCAACCTGATCAGCCTGGCCGTCGGCGCGATGCTGGTCGGCCTGACCTCCTACATACCGCTCTACGTCCAAGGCGTCCTCGGCCACAACGCCCTGGTCGGCGGCTTCGCCCTCGCGGCGCTGACCATCGGCTGGCCGATCGCGGCCGCCACGGCGGGTCGGGTCTATCTGCGGATCGGCTTCCGTTCCACCGCGCTGATCGGCTCCGGCGTGGCCCTGGTCGGCGCGGGGATGCTCGCCACCCTCGCCGTCGCCTCCTCCGTCTGGCTGGTCGCGGTGACCTGCTTCGTGGTCGGCCTCGGCATGGGCTGGGTCGCCAGCCCCACCCTGATCGCCGCCCAGTCCGCAGCCGAGTGGCAGGTCCGCGGGGTGGTCACGGGGACGAACATGTTCGCCCGCTCGATGGGTTCGGCCGTGGGTGTCGCCGTCTTCGGAGCCATCGCCAACGCCGTCCTGATCGGAGCGTCCCAGGGTGGCGGTCACGGCAGCATCAGCCTCTCCGGCGTCGATCCGCTCGTGCTCTTCGACGCGCTGCACCGTGTCTTCCTCGGATCTGCGGCGGTCGCGATCGCCATGCTGATCGGCGTCGCCCTGATGCCACGGAAGCCGGGCGAGCACCAGCTGGTCCCCCGCGCCTGACCCAGCTCCGAGTTGTCAGCCGCAGCGGTTGCCCGAGCAACCACCGGCGCTGACAACTCGGCAGGATGGCGGGGTGAGCGACTCCGATGCCATAGCCGGCGAACCGCTGCCGGACCCGTGCGTGATCGTGCTGGCCGGGGCGGCCGGGGCGGGGAAGTCGACGTGGGCGGTGACGCACTACAGCCGATCCGAGATCGTCTCGACCGACGCACTGCGGGGTGTGGTGGGCACCGGACCGGCCGATCTCGACGCCTCCGACGACGCGTTCGCTGTCGCCGATCTGGTCATCGACGCCCGGCTGCGCCGCGGCCTGACGACGGTGGTCGACACCCTCGGACTGGACCCGGACCGACGTCGACGGCTGCGGGACCGGGCTCGAACCGCCGGACTGCCGGCGGTGCTGGTGGTGCTCCACACCGACGCCCGGCTGTGCCGAGCCCGCAACGCCGAACGCGACCGTCCGGTGCCGGCCGACGTCCTGACCGCACAGCTCCGCCGGGTCCGTACGCTGCTCGCTCAGACCGGGGACGAGGGCTGGGACCACGTCCTCGTGGTGAGCACCGGGGCCGCCGCGGGGCCACCACGAGATGACGCCGCAGCCACGGCCCCCACACCGACCGATCGGGTAGCGGTCATCCTGCAGCTGTCCCGCTTCGGGTGGGGCAAGGACCCGGTCCGCTGGCTGCAGGAGATGGCGGTCACCGCCGACCAGGTCGGATTCGCCGGCATCGCGCTGATGGACCACTTGATCCAGATTCCCCAGGTGGACGGGGCCTGGGAGCCCATCCCCGAACCCTGGGTGACCCTCGGCCTGCTCGCCGGACTGGACACCTCCCTGCGGCTCGGCACCCTGGTCTCGCCGGTGACGCTACGGCCGGCCGGGGTGATCGCCAAGACCGCGGCCACGCTCGACGTCCTCAGCGGCGGCCGCGCGTTCTGCGGTCTCGGAGCCGGCTGGTGGGAGCGAGAGCACGCCGCGTACGGGATCGAGTTCCCCCCGGCCGGGGCGCGCTTGGACCGGCTCGAGGCGACCATCGAGACGCTGCGCGCCCTCTGGGCCCGCGGCACCAAGCCGTACGCCGGTGCCCGCGTCCAGCTGCCGGAGACGACCTGCTACCCCCGACCGGTGGGACCGCTGCCGATCATCGTGGGCGGCGGCGGGGAGCAGCGCACGTTGAAGATCGCCGCCGAGCTGGGCGACGGCTGCAACCTGCGGGTGAACCGACAGCTGTCCCACAAGATCGCGGTGTTCAACCGTCATCGCGAGGCCGCGCGGCGGCCGTCGATGATCACCGTGCTGGACCTGCCGGTGATCGGCCGGGACCGGGAGGACACCGCTCGTCGGGTCGAGCGGGTCCGGGGTCGGCTCACGGCCAGGGCGTACGCGGACCGGCACCCGGTGGGGCCGGTCGATCTGCACCGACGGCGTTGGGCCGAGCTGGTTGGTCAGGGAGTCGAGCAGATCTTCGTGGCCTTGCCGGATCTGGCCCGGCCGAGCGATCTCGAGGTGTGCGCACCCCTGCTGGTCGGCTGAGTTCGCAAGCTCGCCTTCGCCAGACCACAGGGCCGGATCGTGGCTGCGTCCGCGTCGGGAGGTCTCAGTCCGCCGAGAGCTCCTCGTCCTCCCGCGGAGCCAGCTCGGCCACCAGCGGCACGACGTCGGCGATCGAGTCGACGATCCTGGTCGGCCGGTACGGAAAGCCGGCGACCTGGTCGGCCCGGGTCGACCCGGTGAGGACCAGCACCGTCCGCAGACCCGCCTCGATGCCGGCGATCACGTCGGTGTCCATCCGATCACCCACCATCACGGTGTTCTCGGAGTGGGCGTCGATCTGGTTCAGCGCGGACCGCATCATCAGCGGGTTGGGTTTGCCGACGAAGTACGGCTGCACGCCGGTGGCCCGGGAGATCAGGGCGGCGACCGAACCGGTGGCGGGCAGCGAACCCTCCGGCGACGGTCCGGTGACGTCGGGGTTGGTGGCGATGAAGCGGGCCCCCTTCTCGATCAGCCGGATGGCCTTGGTGATCGCCTCGAACGAGTAGGTCCGGGTCTCGCCGAGCACCACGTAGTCCGGGTCGGACTCGGTCAGGATGAAGCCGTCGTCGTGCAGGGCGGACGTGAGCCCCGCCTCGCCGATCACGTACGCCGAGCCGCCTTGCGCCTGATCCGCCAGGAACTGTGCCGTGGCCAGCGCCGAGGTCCAGATGGAGTCCTCCGGGACGTCGATGCCGCTCGCCAGCAGCCGCGCCCGCAGGTCGCGGGCCGTGAAGATCGAGTTGTTGGTGAGCACCAGGAAGCGGCGTCCGTGCTGCTCGAGGGCGGCGATGAACTCGGGCGCGCCCGCTATGGCCCGCTCCTCGCGGACGAGGACACCGTCCATGTCGGTGAGCCAGCAGGAAACGGGTGGTCGTTCGATCATGACTCCAACCTCGCAGACCTCATCGGCCGCCGCCGGATCGGGGGTGGCCCTGGATCGGGTCGGTAGGCTGAAGGGACGATGCGCACGAGCTCCCTGACCGTGATCGCCGCCGCCGTCCTGGCCGGTGGATCCTTCGGGCTGCTCGCCGGTTGTTCCGCGGCCTCGACAGACGACGCGGTCGTCCCGCCGGTGCTAACCCAGACGACGCCCGCCGAACCGACCGAGCGCGCGCTCCGGCCGTCGACCTCGGTCGATCGCGCGCCGCTCGGCCTCGAAGTCCGTTACATCGGCGCCGACGGCACGTTCACGACCCTGGCCCCGGAAGACTTCCAGCGCTGAGGTCGGTCCCCGACCGCGACCCGCCGGCCCGCACTGAGCCGGCGGTCAAGGCAGCTGATGGAGCGCGAGCGGGAGCACCCTCGACGCACCGGCCTCGGCCAGCAGCGACCCGGCCACGGTGACGGTCCACCGCGTACGGATTCTGTCGTCGACCAGCAGCACCGGACCCTGCAGCTCGACGCCCGGGATCAGGGACGTCCGGGCCAGCAGATCGCGCGCCCGGACACTCGACGCGGCGTCCTCGGTCGGCGGCGGCCCGGACACGGCGAGCGCCTCGACCAGGGGCAACCGGCCGATCCGGGCGACATGGGCAGCCACCGACGCGACCAGCAACGGGTAGCGCCGCGACGGCATGGCCACCACCGCGGTCGGCCGCTGCCACGTCCTGGACCAGCGCTTCAGCACCTCGACCACGGCCTCCAGCACCTCGGGAGGCGCCTCGCCGTCGCGCTGCCACAGCTCGGCCAGCACACCGGACCAGGCGGGATCGTCCGCGTACGCCATCGCCCGGCCCTCGCCGAGGAACCCGATCTTGCCCTTCTTGCCGGGTAGCCCACTGACCCACATCTTGCGCATCTCGACGATGACGTCCTGGCCTCGGAAGTAGCGCCGGGCCGCCTCGATCGTCGGTGCCGACGGCCGGAGCCCCGGGGCCGGCAGCTGACCGTCGCAGACCGAGCAGCGACCACACGGAGTCGGGTCCGGATCGTCCAGGGCCAGCTGCAGGAACTGCATCAGACAGCCCTCGCCGTGCGCGTACCGGCGCATCAGGTCCGCCTCGGTGGCACGGACCTTCCGCAACGCCGCCCACTTGGCCTCGTCGAAGTACCAACCCTTGCCCGTCGAGGCCCAACCCGAACCTTGACGTGTCACCGCGTCGTCGACGGCCAGGATCTTCAGCACCGTCTCCAACCGGCCACGGCGGATGCCGGTCGCGGTCTCCAAGGCGGGCAGTGACTGTGGCTCCTCGGCCAGCACGTCGAGGATCTGCTCGACCTGTCCTTCCACCGGGATGCCCGCGGTGGCGAAGTAGTCCCAGATCTTCTCGTCGGCCTCGCTCGGCACCAGCACCGCCGTCGCGTCGTCCAACGCGCGCCCGGCCCGGCCGACCTGCTGGTAGTAGGCCACCGGGGAGGCGGGCGAGCCGAGGTGCAGACAGAAGGCGAGGTCCGGCTTGTCGTAGCCCATGCCCAGCGCCGAGGTCGCCACCAGCGCCTTGACCTCGTTGCGGCGCAGCCGGTCCTCCAGCTCCTGCCGGTTCTGGGTCTGTCCCGAGTAGGCGGCGACGTCGTGGCCGAGGCTGGTCAAGAATCCCGCCACCCGCTCCGATTCCGCCACCGTGAGCACGTAGATGATCCCCGACCCGGGCAGCTCGGCCAGCGCGTCGGCGACCCAGGCGTACCGCTCCAGCGGCGTGAGTCCCGGCACGACCGCCAACCGCAACGAGGCGCGGGCCAGCGAGCCACGGAGGGTGACGGTGTCGTCGCCGAGCTGCGCGGCCACGTCGCCGGTGACCCGCTCGTTGGCGGTCGCCGTGGTGGCCAGCACCGGGGTGTCCGGCGCCAGGGACAGCAGGGTCCGGGTCAGCCGTTGGTAGTCGGGCCGGAAGTCGAAGCCCCAGTCAGAGACGCAGTGGGCTTCGTCGATCACCAGCAGCCCGCAGGAGGCGAGCAGATCCGGCAGCCGACGGGCGAAACCCGGGTTGGCCAGTCGCTCCGGGGAGATCAGCAGGACGTCGATCAGTCCCTCCCGGAGGTCGGCCAGCACCGGGTCCCACTCGTCGATGTTGGTCGAGTTGATGGTGGCCGCTCGCAGGCCCGCCCGCTCGGCCGCGGAGATCTGGTCCCGCATCAGGGCGAGCAGCGGCGACACCACCAGGGTCGGCCCGCCGCCGTGGGAGCGCAGGGCCGTTGTCGCCGCCCAGTAGACCGCCGACTTGCCCCAGCCGGTCGCCTGCACGACCAGCACCCGGCGCCGGTGGTCGACCAGCTCGGTCACCGCCCGCAGCTGGTCCTCGCGCGGAGCCGCGTCCGGACCAGCCATCGCGGCAATGGTCCGACGGAGGGCGTCCCCGCTGGAGAGGGCGAGGGTGGTGTCGACTGCCATGCCGCCATAGTGCACTGCCGCGCCGACACGACCCACCATCTGGCCTCGGATCGCGGTGGTCCGCGACTGGTGCCCACGGGCGCGGAGAGTCCTTGGAGCGACACCGTGCGACCTTCGGCCGGTACCGTCACGCCGTCGATCGGACCAGGCTGAGCCAGGAACGCCGCGACAGCAGGTCACGGCACGGAGAGAGGAGCACACATGACCACCCAGCACGAGAAGCACGATGCACCCATCACCAGGAGAACCGCCTTCACCTGGCCACGCGACCTGGCCGAGCCGATGAGCTTCTGGGGAGACCTGGACTGGCCGCGCCGCGTGTTCGGCACGCCCGCCGACACGCTCCGGATCGAAGAAGCCATCGAGGGTGACGCGATGATCGTGCGTGCTGAGATCCCCGGCGTCGACCCCGACGAGGACGTCGACATCTCCGTCGACGACGGCGTGCTCACGATCACTGCGAAGCGGGAGTCCACGACCAAGGAGACCAAGGACGGTGGGTTCCGCAGCGAGTTCCGATACGGCAGCTTCGTCCGCCAGATCCGGATGCCGAAGAACGCCGACCTCGACGAGCTCACGGCGTCGTACGACGCTGGGGTGATCGAGGTCAAGGTCCCGCTGCGGGCAGAGAAGATCCCGACCGCACGGAAGGTCGAGATCACACGGTCGTGAAGCACTGACAACCGCCACCGGGCGAGCGGTCCTCGGGGCCGCAGTCTTCGAGCGAGGTGGCCCGCGCCTCGTTCGATGGCCAGGGCGGCATTGGGCCGACAACGGCGATGCCGCCGGTGGTGGCTGGCGCGCCGAGCAGCAGGGAGGCAGATGGATGTTCGCGAATCGGATCGATGCAGGACGGCAGCTGGCCGATCGACTGATGCAGCTGCGCGGCGAGGACGTGGTGGTGCTGGGTCTGCCTCGCGGTGGCGTGCCGGTCGCGGCCGAGGTCGCGAAGGCGCTCCAGGCACCTCTGGACGTCATCGTGGTCCGCAAGCTGGGCCTGCCGTTCCAGCCCGAGCTGGCGATGGGGGCGCTCGGAGAGGACGGCGTGCGCGTCCTCGACGAGTCGATGGTGAAGAGAGCCAAGGTCTCCGCCGAGGAGCTGCGTACGGTCGAGGGCCGCGAGCGGGCACGGCTGGACGACCGGGTGCGGCGCCTCCGCCGTGGCCGGGATCGGGTCGACCTCTCCGGCCGGACCGTCGTCATCGTCGACGACGGCATCGCCACGGGGTCGACAGCCAGGGCGGCCTGCGCGGTGGCCCGTCGGCTCGGAGCCGGGCGGATCGTCCTGGCGGCACCGGTGGCACCTCGGCGGGTCGCCGCCTCGGTCCCCGAGGCGGACGAGGTGGTGGCGTTGTCCACCCCGGTCGACTTCGCCGCCGTCGGACTGCACTATCGCGACTTCAGTCCGTCCACGGACGAGGAAGTGGTGGTGGCGCTGGATGAGGCAGCTCGCAGGATCGCCGAGCGCGCGGCCGCCAGAACCGATCCGGACGTCGACGTGCGGGTTCCGGCCGGCGACGTGCTGCTGAGCGGGCACCTGCACATTCCGGGCCCGGGAGCCCCGGTTGTGGTGTTCGCCCACGGCAGCGGCAGCAGCCGGCACAGTCCTCGGAACGCCTACGTCGCGTCCGTCCTCACGGCGGCCGGCATCGGCACTCTGCTGATCGACCTGCTCCAGCAAGCCGAGGAAACCGACCGCTCTCGCGTCTTCGACATCCCGCTCCTGGCAGGCAGGCTCACCGCCTGCGTGCAGTGGGTACGGGATCGGCCGGACTCGGCCGGCTGCCGAGTCGGACTCTTCGGCGCCAGCACCGGTGCCGGCGCGGCTCTCTACGCGACCGCCGAGCTCGGTTCGACGATCGCCGCGGTGGTGTCCCGCGGCGGTCGCCCTGATCTCGCCGGCCGTCGGCTGCTTCAGGTCACCGCCCCGACGCTGCTCATCGTCGGCGGCGCCGACACCGACGTGCTCGCGGTGAACCGGCGGGCCCGAGCGGCGCTCGCCGGCGTCAGCGAGCTGGCGGTGGTGCCGGGCGCCGGTCATCTCTTCGAGGAGCCGGGCACCCTCGCCCAAGCCGCCCGACTGGCCCGCGACTGGTTCGTCCACTACCTGCTCATTGAGACGCACGACCGCCCGAGAGCGGGCACCCGATGAGCCTGGACGTGAAGATCGGTGGTCGGGAGCTGGTCGTGGAGATCCGAGGGCTGGCCAGACCACTGGTCGACGAGGTCGATCTCGAGGAACTCGCGGGTGTCGCTGTCAGCGTCAAGGTTCGTGTGTCTCGGCGAGGCGTCGCACGGCACAGCGAAGTACTACCGCTGGCGCGGCCCTCAGCAAGCAGCTGATCCAGGCGCGCGGGTTCACCTGGATCGGGGTCGAAGGCGACTGGCCGGACTGCTGGCGCATCAACAGGTGGGTCCAAGGTCGATCCGACCAGGTCCTGGACGCCGTGCACCTGCTCGGTCGGTTCGAGCGCTGGCCGACGTGGATGTGGGCCAACCGGGAGGTGGCGGAGTTCCTCGGCTGGCTGCACGGGTGGAACATGGCTCGCCCGGAGACGGAGCGCGTCGGATTCTACGGACTGGACGTCCACTCCCTGTGGGACTCGCTCCACACCATGATCGGGGAGCACAACACCCATGTCGGCGATGCCCCGGGGGACCGACATGGCCGGTCGAGGCATGGTCAACGTCGGTCAGCTGCTGCGGGAGCGGCACGTCGCCGGCAACTACGTTTCGACCCGGATGGGTGAGCGGTACGACGCGCTGCTCTGGTTCGAGCAGACCACGCCCTGCACCCTCTGCACCACGAGCCCCGCCCGATCGAGCCGGAACTCGAGACCCAACCCACTGGCTTCCAGGTCGCACTCGTCTCCTGGTGCCGCGGACTCGGCCTGACCCGAGCCTCACTCACCGCCGTCGACACACACCGGCGTGACGACGACGGTGGGCCGCGACCGGCCGGCCGCGGCCCACCGCGGTTGGTTGCTCACGGTCCGCGGCGCCAGTGGCATGGCGATCTCGGCCCGACCGGTCACCTGCACGTGTCCGACGCTCATCGACAGGTACTCATCCAGGATCTCCAGGTCGACCAGCCGCTCGTCCAGATCACCGCAGCTCGACTCGGTGAGGGGGAGCTCGATCGTCAGGGTCGCGCCGGTGGTCCGGTACTCCACGATCAGGTGGCGGTAGCCGGGGCCGCCGGGATAGCTCAGCCGCGCACGGTGGCTCCGGCGCACTACCGACCACCACTCGGGATGCTCCAGTACGGCGTGGCTTCCTCCGCTCGTCTGCCCGAACAATGCCCGTGCACCGAGTTCAGACCGCTCCATCGCACTCGCCCCCTTCGCTGCTTCGACCCTGAGATCGATTCTTCGGTACCCGCCAACCCGGATCCAGTAACCCAGGTCACATCTCCGAGGGTCGACAGGTCCGCCGCGGACGGACCAAGGTCCCGCGGCCGACCGCCAGAGAGGTCGACCTCGACCACCAGCGCGGAACACGCCACCTCGGAGATCGCTCGCCGACTCGCGGCAGCAGGAGAGGATGACGGGATGGACCAGGTCGCCAAGATCCTCCCGCTCAGTCAGCTCCTGCCCGCCGAACGCACGGCAGCGACCTTCGTCGGGCGGGTGATGCCACCCGAGGGCGGTGGCCCCTGCGTCGTCGCCCTGCGGGGTGAGCAGCTCGCGGACCTGACGCCGATCACCCCCACCATGGCCGACCTGCTGGAACGGCCCGACGTCGGCGAGATCGCCACGAGCGCCTTCGCAGGGCGGACGTGGGCCCTGGGCGACCCGGCCGTGCGCCTGCTGGCCCCCATCGACCTGCAGGTGATCAAGGCCGCTGGGGTGACGTTCGCGGTCAGCATGGTGGAGCGGGTGATCGAGGAGCGCGCGGCCGGCGACCCGCACCGCGCGCAGGAGGTCCGCGCCCGGGTCCAGTCCGCCATCGGCGGCTCGATCGCCGACATCCAGCCGGGCAGCGCCAAGGCAGCCGCGGTCAAGGAGGCCCTGCAGGCCGAGGGTCTGTGGTCGCAGTACCTCGAGGTCGGCATCGGACCCGATCCGGAGATCTTCACCAAGGCACCGGTGCTGTCCGCCGTCGGGGCCGGCGTCCCCATCGGTGTCCTGGAACGCTCGGCCTGGAACAACCCGGAGCCGGAGGTCGTGCTCGTCGCCGCGCCGGACGGTCGGGCGATCGGGGCGACTCTGGGCAACGACGTGAACCTGCGCGACTTCGAGGGTCGCAGCGCACTGCTGCTGGGCGAGGCGAAGGACAACAACGCGTCCTGTGCGATCGGACCGATGATCCGGCTCTTCGACGACGCCTTCACGCTCGACCACGTCGCCGCCGCCGACGTGTCACTGCGGATCGAGGGCATGGACGACGGGTTCGAGCTGACCGCGACCAGCTCGATGTCCCAGATGAGTCGTACGCTGCCCGACCTGCTCGCCCACACCCGCGGGGCCCACCACCAGTACCCCGACGGCTTCGCCCTGTTCACCGGGACGATGTTCGCCCCCACCGAGGACCGGGACAGCCCGGGGATGGGGTTCACGCATCACGACGGCGACGTCGTCACCATCTCCACGCCCCTGCTGGGGACCTTGATCAACACGGTCACCAGCAGCGAGGCCGCCCCGCCCTGGGAGGTGGGAATCCGTGCCCTGTGGCGCAATCTGGCCGACCGGGGCCTGCTGACGGGTCAGCCGCTGCGGGGATAGGAGTCGGCAGCACGGTTCCCCCCGTGGGGCGCCCCCGATCACCAGGATCAGCCCGACCACGGCCAGCAGGATCCCGACCGACCCGACACCGAACGCCAGGAGCAGGTGTCCGAACCCGAACGACGGACCGACCGCGAACTGCCCCGGCGGGCCCGAGCACCACCATCGCCACCGAGACGGCCAGCAGCACCGCGACACCCAAGAGGACGCAGCCCGCTCGGACCAGGGGCCGGTACGGGGCCGGGCTCGTGGCGTTGCTCATCCGAGGAGGTTGGCGCCCGCCGGGTCCGTCGGCGGTCCCCGGCGAGCAGGAGCCCGGGACCTGAGCGGGGTTCAGCCGCCGGCGACGGCGGGGATGATCGAGATCTTGGCCCCGTCGGCCACGGTGGCCTCCAGGCCGCCGATGAAGCGGACGTCGTCGTCACCGACGTAGATGTTCACGAAGCGGCGCAGCGCACCGGCGTCGTCGAGCACCCGCGCCCGGATGCCGGGATGGCTGGACTCGAGCGACTCCAGCACCTCGGCGAGCGTGCCGCCGTCGGCCGTGACCTCGTTCGCCCCGCCGGTGTAGCTGCGCAGGATGGTGGGGATGCGGACGGTGGCGCTCATCAGCCTCGTGCCTTCCAGAACTCGGTGAAAGCCTCGTAGCGAGGCGGAATCGTGGTCTTCGGGCCGACCCTATCGGCGACGGCGTCGAGGGTCTTCAGCCCGTCGCCGGAGTTGATCACGACCGTCTCCTTCGCCGGATCCAGGAGACCTTCGGCGATCAGCTTGGCCGTGACCCCGACCGTCACCCCGCCGGCGGTCTCGGCGAAGATGCCCTCGGTCCGGGCCAGCCGCTGGATGTTCTCCACGACCGTCGCGTCGTCGACGTCGACGATGGCTCCACCGGTACGGCGGACCACGTCCAGCACGTACGGCCCGTCCGCCGGGTTGCCGATAGCCAGCGACTTGGCGATGGTGTTCGGCTTCACCGGCTGGACCACGTCGTGCCCGGCGCGGAACGCCTGCGCGACCGGCGAGCAGCCGGTGGCCTGAGCACCGTAGATCGCGTACGACTTCGGCTCCACCAGGCCGAGGCTGATCAGCTCGGTGAACCCCTTGTCGATCTTGGTCAGCTGGGAGCCGGAGGCGACCGGGACCACCACCTGGTCGGGCAGCCGCCAGCCCAGCTGCTCGGCGATCTCGTACGCCAGCGTCTTGGAACCCTCGGCGTAGTAGGGGCGGACGTTGACGTTGACGAACGCCCAGCCCTCCTCCTCGGCGGCGATCTCGCTGGCCAGCTTGTTCACGTCGTCGTACGAGCCGTGCACCGCGATCAGCGTGGTGTCGTAGACGGCGGAGGCG